>NZ_JBEPEH010000028.1:18564-159205 GCF_040300725.1 Dactylosporangium sp. NPDC000244 | reverse complement strand
GCCTCGGCGTGCGCTACGACGAAACCGTCCATACCACCCACCGCACCCAAGCCCACAAACAGGCCGCATGAGGTTGACAGAGGATGTCTCACAGCTCGACCCCTGCCGCGCGAGCCCCAGCAGCCGCCCGCACCGACCGGCCACCGCCACGCGAATCGGCACCGCCCCGCCGCACGGTCGCGTGGTGCGACGCGACCCGAACGGCCCCGCTGCGCAGGCCCACGACAGCCGCCTCGGCCGCGACCACCGGCCGGGCCTCACCCACCGCGAGCCGGCGCGAGCTGGCAACGGGGCCACGGCGGCACCTGCCCCCGCCGGCAACCGCCCACACCCCGGCACACGGCCCGGCGTGGGCACTTCCTGAGGCCACGAGCCTGTCCGCCCACGAACGCGACCCGCCCGGCGACGCCGAGCCAGCCGCACTCAACGGCCCTCGACAAAGACCACGAACGCGACCGACCGCAGCGAAGGCCGGCTGCGGAGCGCGTCGGCAGGCCGAGCACGCGAAGCCAGGCAACCACACACCGACCGGCCCCGCCACACGAATACGGCACAACGCCCGCCGCCCCGTCAGCGCCGCGACACGACCACAAACAGCGCCCACTGCGCAGGCCCTTGCCGGCCGCGCTCGCCCACCGCGAGCCGACACCCCGACGCACGAGCCCGCCCGCCCTCGACCGCGCCGCCAACCGGGCCGCGCCTCCGAGGCCCCGATGCGGACCCCGAACACGAACGCCCCGCGACGAAGGCCAGCCCCGGCAATCGAGGCGCGGCCGAGGTCCAAGCCCAGGGTCGGGCGTGGTCACGCGCGCGAGCGAGCGTTTGCGGCCAGAAAGAGGTCGTCAGCTACAGGTGCGAGCGAGTCCGCCAAGCAGAGCCCGAACACGCGGCCCCGGGGCCGTTCCGCTTCATCCCCACGGTACCCCACCCATCCAAGTTGATCTGGGTTTGCGTCACCGTGGCACTACACAGCGGAAGGCCGGCCCCCGCGGGAGCCGGCCTTCCGGTGCGACATGTGTTAGAGCGACGTCGGAGCGGGCTCCAACGGGTCCACGCGGTGGCGGCCGTCCGAGTCGCCGCCGTCCGGCTCCGGTGCCGTCAAAGGCGACGCGTGCTTGCCCTCGCGGCGCAGGCGGCGCTTCTCCTTCGTCGACTCGACCATCGTGTAGAGGGTCGGGACCAGGACCAGGGTCAGCAGGGTCGAGCTCACCAGGCCGCCGATGACCACGATGGCCAGGGGCTGCGAGATGAAGCCGCCCTCGCCCGTCAGGCCGATCGCCATCGGCAGCAGGGCGCAGATCGTGGCGACCGCGGTCATGAGGATCGGGCGCAGGCGGCGCCTTCCGCCCTCGACGACCGCCTCGCGGACGTGCATGCCGGATTCCTGGTACTGGTTGATCAGGTCCATGAGCACGATCGCGTTGGTCACCACGATGCCGATGAGCATGAGCACGCCGATCATGGCGGGCAGGCCCAGGGGCGTGTTCGTGGCCAGGAGCAGGATGATGGCGCCCGTTGCGGCGAACGGGATGGACACCAGCAGGATCAGCGGCTGGGCCACGCTGCGGAACGTCGCCACCATGATGATGAAGACGATCGCGATCGCCGCCAGCATGGCCAGGCCCAGCTGGCCGAAGGCCTCGGCCTGGTCCTGGCTCGCGCCGCCCAGGGTGACCGTCACGCCGGCGGGCAGGCTCAGCGCGTTGAGCTTCTCCTGCAGCTTGGTCGAGACGGCGCCGAGGTTGTCGGTGTCGGCGCGGCCGCTGACCGTGGCGCTGCGGTTGCCGTCGATGCGCGTGATGGCGACCGGGCCGGTGTCCTGGGCGACGTCGGCGATCTGGTCGAGACGCACGAACGGCGGGGTGCCGGGCACCGGGATGGTCAGCGCCTTGAGCTGGTCCAGCGAGGCCGGGGCCGGGCCGGAGCGCAGCACCAGGTCGCGCTGGGAGCCGTCGATGGTCATCTGGGTGAGGTTCTGGCCGCGGTACGCCGCCGCCACGATGCCGCCGACGGCCGCGTCGTTCAGGCCGTACTTCGCGGCGACGTCCCGCTTGACCTTCACGTCGATGCGGGGGTTGCTCGCGGCGAGGTTGTTCTCGATGTCCGCGATGCCGGAGACCTCCTTCATCGCCGCCTGGACCTGCTCGGCGCCCTTGGCGAGCGCGTCGGGGTTGTTGGCCTTGACGATGACCTGGAGCTGGTCGCCGGAGCCGCCGCCGCTGCCGCCGGAGGTGATCTTCACGGTGCCGAGGCCGTCACCGGCCGCGGCGACCTCGCTGCGCAGCTCGTTGACGACCTTCTCGACGTCGGTGCCGTCCTTCGCGGTGACCGAGAAGTTGGCCGTGTTGCCCGACTGGGCGCCCGCGAAGCCGAAGCCCGCCGAGGCGCCGATCGTGGCCTGGTACGCCTCGATGTCGGAGCGCTTCCCGAGCATGTCCTCGATCTTCTTGGCCGCCGCGTCGGTGGTGGCCAGGCTGGAGCCGACCGGCAGCTCCTGCGAGATGGAGAACTCGGTCTGCCCGGACTGGTCGATGAAGTTGGTCTTCAGCGCGGTGGCCAGGCCCATCGTCAGGATGAACACGACGATGCTGAGCCCGACGGTGATCCAGCGGGTGGCCCGGCTGCGGGTCACCCACGAGATGACCGGCACGTAGGCGCGCTGCAGCGGGCTGCGGCGCTCCTTCTCGTGGGCCTTGGCCTCGATCGCCTCGCGCTCCTCGGTGCCGAGGGTCTTGGGCTGGCGCAGGAACCAGTACGCGAGCACCGGCACCACGGTCAGGGCCACGAACAGCGAGGCGAGCAGGGCGACGGCGATGGTGACGGCGAAGGGCCGGAACAGCTCGCCGGCCAGGCCGCCGACGAGGCCGATCGGCAGGAACACGGCGACGGTGGTCAGGGTCGAGGCGACGACCGCGCCGGTGACCTCCTTGACGCCGGTGAGGATGGCGTGGACCTTGGCCTCGCCGTACTCCAGATGTCGTTTGATGTTCTCGAGCACCACGATCGAGTCGTCGACGACGCGGCCGACGGCGATGGTGAGCGCGCCGAGGGTGAGCAGGTTGAGCGAGTAGTCGCCGACCCACAGCCCGATGAGCGCGACGACGACCGACAGCGGGATCGACACCGCGGTGACGAGCGTCGAGCGCAGCGACACCAGGAACACCAGGATCACCAGGACGGCGAAGAGCAGGCCGAGCGCGCCCTCGGTGGACAGGCTCTTGATGGAGGACTCGACGAACGGCGCCTGGTCGAAGACCGACGTGATCCTCGTGTCGCCGCCGAGCTGCTTCTCGAGGTCGGCGAGCTTGTCGCGGACCGCGTGGGAGATCTTCACGGCGTTGCCGTCGGGCGCGGCGGTGACGGAGATGCCGAGGCTCGGCTTGCCGTCGGTGCGCGTGATCGAGGTGGCCTCGACGGTCTTGAGCTCGACCGTGGCCACGTCGCCGAGCTTCGCGGTGGGCGTGACGTTGAGGTTCTTGAGCTCGTCCAGCGTGGTCAGGGTGCCGCCGACCTGCACCGCGAGGGACTTGTCGCCCTCGGTCAGGGTGCCGGCGGGGAAGGACACGCCGTTGGACTTGAGCGCGGCGGTCAGCGACTGCGCGTTGACGCCGGCCGGGAACGCCTTCTCGGGGTTGAGGGTGATGAGCACGTTCTGCGTCTCGGCGCCGGTCACCTCGACCTGGCGCACACCCTCGATGCCCTGCAGTTCCGGCACGACGACCTGGTTGAGCTGCTGCGCGAAGGCGATCTGGTCACCCGAGCGGGACGCGGCCAGCACCACGGCCGGCAGGTCGTCGGTCGAGCCGGCGATCACCTGCGGGTCGACGTCCGACGGCAACTGCGTCCGGATACGCGAGATGGCCGTGTTCATCTTGTTGGTGATGTCGTCGACCGAGGAGCCGAAGTCGAACGAGACCTGCACCGTCGCGATGCCTTCGCGGCTGGTGGAGGTGATGTCCGTCAGTCCGGGCACGCCCTGCAGCGCGCCCTCGATCGGCTTGGTCACCTGCTCCTCGACGATGTCCGGCGACACGCCCGGGTAGGACGCGACCACGAAGGCGGCCGGGAAGTCGATCGAGGGGATGAGCTGTTGCTTGAGTTTCGGAATGGCAATGGCGCCGAAGCCCAGGACGACGATCGCGATGATCGCGACCAGCCCCCGGTTCGCCAAACTGAGCCGGGCGAGGAACGACATGTCTGGAGTCTTCTTCCGGTTGGCTTAGACAGACGTTAGTTCGTGTGATGCTAACGGTTCGCCTCGCGCAAAGTTTATCCAGGGGGTACAACATTCCTGTGAACAGTCACAGGGAAGCGCTCCTACTTCGCGTCGCCGCCGCCGACGAACGGATGCGCGCCCTGCTCGCATACGACCGAACCAATCCGCTGCTCTCAGTTAACCTCACGATGCAGCAGCTCAAGGTGCTAATGCTCCTGTCGCGGCACGACGGGATCGCCTCGGCCGAGCTCACCCGCCGCCTCGGTGTGAGCCTGGCCACGCTGTCGGGGATCGTGGACCGGCTCGTGACCCAGGGGTACGTCACGCGCACGGAGGATCAGCACGATCGCCGCATCCGCCGCATCCACCTCTCCCCCACCGGGCGCGAGATCCTGCGCGAGCTCACCGACGGCGGGACGAAGGCGCAGCAGCGGCTGCTGGACCGCCTCGACGACGAGACCCTCGGCATGCTCGCCTCGGTGCTGGAGCGGGTCGTCGAGGTGGCCGTGGCCGACGCCATCGAGCAGGGCGCCGGGCCGGATCACCCCGGCCGCGAGATAGACCGCGCGGCCGCCGGGTAGCCGCACCCCCCATGAGGCGCGCGCTGGTCCTGCTCCTGATCATTGCCAGCATCTCGATCCACGACACGCCGGCAGCCGCGGCGACCCCGGGCGGCATCCACATCCGCGACGGGCGCCTGGTCGAGGCGAACGGGAGCGACCTGGTGCTGCGCGGGGTGAACCACGACTTCATCTGGTACCCGGACAAGAACGGCTCGTTCGCGCAGATCAAGGCCGCCGGGGCCAACGCGGTGCGGGTGCCGCTCGGGATCGGTCGTCAGTTCCGCCGTACGAAACCGCAGGAGGTGCGCACCATCGTCAACCTGTGCCGGCAGGAGCGGCTGGTCTGCATCCTCGACGCGCACGACACGGCCGGCTTCGGCCAGGACAAGAAGGCGGCCCCGATGTCCGACGCGGTCGCGTTCTGGCTGTCGCTGCGGGCCGAGCTCGCCGGGCAGGAGGACCACATCATCGTCAACATCGCCAACGAGCCGTTCGGCGTCGGCGGCGACTGGCCCTGGGTGCAGCAGACCTCGGACGCGATCCGGACGCTGCGCGCGGCCGGGTTCACCCACACGCTCATGGTCGACGCGCCCGGCTGGGGCCAGGACGAGGTGGGCGTCATGCGCGACAACGCCGAGAAGGTCAAGGCGGCCGACCCGACCGGCAACACGCTGTTCGACATCCACATGTACGGCGAGTTCGACAACGCCGCGAAGGTCAACACGTACCTGGGCTCGTTCACCCGGCGCCGGCTGCCGGTCATCATCGGCGAGTTCTCCGGCGAGCACGAGTGGGGCGACCCGGACGAGGACGCGATCATGGCCTACGCCGAGGGGCACTCGGTCGGGTACCTCGGCTGGTCGTGGAGCGGCAACGACAAGCCCTACAGCTATCTGGACCTGGTGCACGACTTCGACCCGGCCAGCCGCACGCCCTGGGGCAAGCGGTTCCTCACGGGCCCGAACGGCATCTCGACGGACACTCGCGAAGCCACGATCTACCGCAACGGTACGGCGGGAGCCTCGCTCAAGGTCACGGACGTGACCTCGAGCAGCGTGCGCCTGAGCTGGCCGCGCCGGGCCGCCGGCACGACCTACCTCGTGATGGCCGTTCGCGGGTCGAGCGAGTCGCGGATGGCGGCGACCTCGCGGCCGGAGATCACGCTGCGCGGGCTGAAGGGCTCGACGGAGTACACCTTCGCCGTCTACGCCCGGGGACTGCTCGGCAACCGCTCGCCCCGCTCGGCGCCCGTCTACGCGGTGACGCCGCCGGCCTGAAGCGCCTGCTCGACGGCGTCGCGGACGCGGGCGTCCTGGCGGGCCTTGTTGCGCCGCAGGAGGTACCGAATCAGGAACAACAGGCCGATCAGCACGGCGAGACCGGCCAGCCACAGCCAGGGAACCGCCCACCCGCGCGCCTCGGCGCTCACCACGGGCAGCGACGTCGTCGAGCCCGAGGCGTCGGTCAGGCGCGGGGTCAGCGACGCGGTCGCGGTCAGCCAGCCGGCCCGCGGCACCCCGTGGACGGGGACCGTCACCTGCCAGGTCTCGCCCGGCAGCAGCTGCGGCGGGGCCTTGACCGCCCCGGCATCGGCGCGCAGCAGCCCGAACGGGCCGGCCACCGAGACCTTCTGCTCCGCGGAGAGGATCGCGTTGCCGGTGTTGTGGATGGTGTACGTCACCGTCGCGTCACCGCCGTCGAAGTCCACGCGCAGCCGGTCGATCGCGAGGGCCGGGTGCAGCGCGCCGCCGACGCGCAGCTTGACGGCGATGCCGAGGCGCCGCTCCACGTTGATGCCCTGGGCCGAGTCGGGCCGGGTGAGCGCGGTGACGATGCCGCCCGCATAGTCGCCGGGGGTGGCGTTGGCCGGCACGTCGAGCGTGAACGGGATCTCGGCGGTCTGGCCCGGCTCGATCGCGACCGCCGCGTTCGTGGCGTGCAGCCAGGCGCCGATGCCGGCCGACGGCTTGTCCTTCGTCAGCAGGTCGAGCTGCCCGGTGCCGGTGGTGAAGCCGTCGCCGGCGTAGACGGCCAGGTTCACCGGCGCCTTGCCCCGGTTCGCGACGACCATCGCGTCCTTGACCTGGCCGCCGGGGTTGACGGCGTAGCTGTAGCTGGAGCGGTCGGCGCCGTACGTGTTCGAGGCCGTCCGCACCGTCCAGGCGACGTCGCCCTCCTCCGCGTGCGCGGGTGCGGCGATGCCGACGGCGGCGAGCACCGCGGCGGCGATGACGGTCTTGGTGAATCGCATGGCGTACCTCGTTCGGGATGGGTGGGGCGGGCCGGAGCCCGCCCCGTGGTGTTCAGCTGCTCAGCGCGGTGATCGTGAGCGTGGCCCGGTAGTCGCCCTTCTCGGCGCTGCCCGGGATCTTCAGGTCGAGGCCGGCCCCCAGCTGGGCGGTGCCCTTCGGGTGGCCCTGCTCGGCGTAGCCCAGCTGCCGGGAGACCGACAGGCCCTGGCCCTGGTCGTCGTACGACGACACGACCGGCGAGCCCGCCTTCGCCCCCGCGCCGGGCGCGAGGATGCTCGGCGTCCAGCCCAGGTACGAGCCGGAGAACGTCTTGCCGGCGTCCTTGAAGTCGCTGACGCTGGCCGACACCGTCCACGGCGCCTGGGTGCGGCGCGTGTCGGTGACGACGATCGGGTTGAGCTTGCCGGTCGCGGCGAAGTACTCGCCGTCGTGCTCCTGCGCGGTGCCGAGGCTGACCAGGCCGTTGTAGCCGTCGATGGTCCAGCCGAACTCGCCCGGCGCCGCGGTGGGCACGTTGACCTGCAGCTGCTGGCCGTCGCCGTGGTACGGGTGGATCGTGACCTTGTCGACGACCGAGCCCACCGGCTGGGCGGCCGGCGTGTTGTTGCACCAGGAGACCTTGCCGAGCTCGACCGCCGCGTTCGGGGCGGCACAGGTGCCGCTGCGGAGGTTCTGCACGACGAGCTGGCCGCTGCGCACCTCGACCTTCACGTAGGAGCGCACGTGCTCCTGGTTCTGGACCGAGTTGTACCAGTAGTTGTTCGGGTTCAGCGGGTCGGCGCCGTTGCCCGCGCCGCTGGTGCCGCTGTTGTCGGGGGTCGTGATGTCGTAGTACTTCGACCCCGACGCCGAGTTGGCGGTGACGTACAGGACACCGCCCGGGCCCGGGTACACGTCGGCGGCGCCGGGCTGCTCGGCCGGGTTCGCCTTGGCGCCGTTCTTGATCTCGTAGCTGCGGGAGTAGGAGTGGTCGTGCCCCTGCAGCACCAGGTCGACGCCCAGGTTGGAGAAGGCGGTCGGGAAGTCGACCCGGCGCGTCTTGTTGTCCCCGTCCTTGGCGTGGTCGGCCGGCGAGTAGATCGCGTGGTGGTAGACGAGCACCTTCCACTTGGCCTCGGCGCCGTGCTGGTTGATCACGTCGGTGACGTAGGCGATGTGCGCCGCGTCCCCGCCGCCGCCCTGGGTGGTGGCGTAGGAGTTGCTGTTCAGGTCGATGAACAGCACGTCCTTGTAGATGTACCAGTAGTCGCCGCCGGACGTGTTCGACGCCGGGTTGCCGTTGGCGTAGAGCGGGGCCGAACGGTCCGTGTTCGGGGTGAACAGGTGCTGCTCGTAGGCCTTGCCGCCGACGTCGTGGTTGCCGATCGTCGCCGCCCACGGGTACTGCCGCAGCTTGTCCGAGGACAGGAACGCGTCCCACTGCGACTCGGTGTTGGCCGTCTCGACCTGGTCGCCGCCGGAGACCAGCAGCTCCGCGTTCGGGTTGGCCGCGAGCGACACGTCGAGCGTGTCACGCCAGCCGGCCGCGTCGCGGGCCGTGTCGCCGGACGAGCCGATCTGCGGGTCGCCGTAGAACAGGAAGTCGTAGTCGCCCTCGAAGTCCTGCGTCTTGAAGGAGTACACCGGCGACCAGTTGCCCTCGGTGCCGACCCGGTAGGAGTACTGGGTGTTCTCCTGCAGGCCGGTCAGGGTGGCGTGGCGGTTGAAGCCGCCGCTCGTGGCGATGTTCGCCCCGCCGATGGCCGCGAAGGTGGCGGCCGAGGCCGGGAACGCGCCGCCGGTGAGCGACGCGGTCGGGGCGAGCTGGACCTGCTGCGCGGTGTCGGCCGAGGAGTACCAGGTCACGATGCGCTGGGACTCGTTGGCGCCGACACCGAGGATGATGCCCGTGAGCGCGGCCGGGTCCGCGGCGGCGGCGGGGGATCCGCTGCCGCCGAGGGCCACGGCCAGGCCCAGGAGCGCCGCCGTGGCCGCTGCGGCCACGCGGGAGGTGCGATGGTTCATCGGATATTTTTCCTTTTCCGATGGGGGTAGGGGAAAAGCTTGATCACGCTTTCGCCGGCTCATGAATCGCGCGTGAACTCCAGCGGGACGCCCATTCACAGCCGCTGGAAGAACCACACCAGCCCCATGAGCGCGACGCCCGTTGCGACGGCACCCGTCACCCATCGCCCGGTTTCGGGGGCTTTGCGGCGCAGCAGGAGCAGCAGCGGGAAGGTGAGCCCGATCAGGCCGAGCTGCACGGCCTCGATGCCGACGTTGAACACCAGCAGCGACCACAGCAGCGTCCACGAGAACGGCTCGTCGATGCCCAGCGCGCCGGCGAATCCCAGCCCGTGGATGAGCCCGAAACAGAACACGACGGCGAGCCGGGCGTTGCCGGTCGCCTCCTTGTTCAGGGCGCTCATCGCCGCGACGACGGCGATGGACAGGGCGATGACCGGCTCCACGACGCCGGCCGGGACCGCGACCAGGCCGAGCGCGGCCAGCATGAACGTGACCGAGTGCGCGAGGGTGAAGCTGGTCGCGGCCAGGACGATGTCGCGCAGGCGGCGGGAGCCGGCGATGAGGGCGACCAGGAACAGGATGTGGTCGATGCCGGTGAGCAGGTGTTCGGCGCCGAGGCGGAAGAACTCCCAGAAGCGTTGGTACCACCGCTGGCCCGTGTCGAACGTGGGGTGCCCGCTGTCGAGGGCGGCGCTGCCGTGCCGGCCGTCGAGGGCGTACGTGACGATGGTCTTGACGTCCTTGACGTAGCCCTCGCCGTCCGGGAACAGCCGGGCCTCGACCAGGTGGCCGCCGGCCTGCGGGCACGTCCAGTCGATGCGCGTCGTCGCGTAGGGCACGCCCTCCCGCTCCCCCATGGTGAAGGTGCCGCTCGGGGCCGCCGTGCAGCCCCGGATCGTGAAGCGCTCGGTCACGTAGTGGCCGGCCCGCTCCGCGTGGGCGTTCAGGGCCGCGGCCATGGCCGTGGTGTCGCCGGCCTCGAACGCCGCGGTGCCCTCGCGGAACAGGGCGTCGTCGCGCTCGGCGTCGGCCGCGGACACGACGAGGAGGTCGTACTCGAGCTGCAGGTCGGTGTGGATCCGGCCGGCTTCGGCGGTGACGTCGGCGTAGACCGTGGAGGAGAACCCGTGCGCACCGGCCGGGCTCGGCCAGAGGACGGCGAACAGCACGGCGGCGAGACCCAGGAGCGCGATGCGTGACACGCGGCGTCACGTTGCAGGGCGCAGGTGAACACTGATCTCCAGTTCGGCGAACCGATCAAGAACGTCTTCTCCGACCGGTTGAATAGGCTCAGGGCATCTGCTGGTATTCCGTCTCGTGCGTCGCCTCCTGGCCTGCGGTCTCGCGGCCCTCCTGCTGGCCGGCTGCGGTTCCCGGACCGACGGCTGGGCGCAGCCGCGGCCCATGCCGGCGCCGATCGGCACGCTGGGCACCGGCTTCGTCGACCCGTCCGCGCCACCGACCCCGGAGGGCACCATCACGCCGGCGCCCGGCTCGTGGGACGGCGTGCGCCCGGCGCGCGGCTACCGGGTGGTGCTGCTGACCAAGGGCACCGACGCCCCGACGACGGCCCTGGTCACCGCGGTGCGATCGTGGGCCGACGCGGCCCGCGTGGACCTGCGCACGGTGACCGCGGGCGCCGACCCGATCGCCGACATCACGCGGGCGATCGGCATGCACCCGGACCTGATCGTGAGCGCCGGGAACGAGCTCGTCGACCCGCTCGCGGTCGTGACCGCGAGCCATCTGGCGCAGCCGTTCCTCGTCGTGGGGGCCGAGCTCGCCGAGCCGACGCACAACGTGACCGCCGTCGACTGGGCCGGGGCGTCGTTCCGCGGGGAGGGGCTGGGGGCGTCCTCGGCGTACGACGCCGCCTCCTTCACGCCCGAGCGCTGCGACGCCGCCATCCGCGCGGGCGCCGCGGCCGTGCTCACCGGCCTGACCGGCATCGTGGTCTGGCTGAGCTGACGTCCGCGGCGGTCACCCGGCCGGCTCCTACGCGACGCCGTTCGGAGATCTACGGGACGGTCACCTTCGAGGTTGACAGCCGCGGTGAAGCTCGACGACGTCAAGGCCGCGGTCGCCTGACCCGCCGCGACGCTAGCGGGTGGCGGACACTGATCCGCCACCCGCTCCCGTGTGTCCACCGACCTTGCGGAGAGCCTGTTCTCAGCAGTCCTGCGATCCGTCGGCAGTCGATCGCAGCGGCAACAGCGTCCGGCTTCGACCAGGGCGGGGGTACGCCTCGGCGGCGGTGGCGAGTCTCACCGCATGGTCCCGTTGTCGTTGCCAGTGGCCGTACAGGGCGCCCTGCTGGGAGAGCCGGTCGACGGCACGGATCGTTTCGGGATCGACGTCGCCCGGCGGCGCGTCGCGCCATGGAGTACCGGGCAGCGGCATGAAGGTATGGGCGTGAATCCGGGCGCCGAGATCGGCCAGCTCGCGGGCGAGGCTGAGCGAGGCATCGACGTCCGACTGGTCCTCGCCGGGCATCCCGAAGATCATGTCGACATTGATGCGGAAACCCTCCTCGATGCCGAGCCGGGCCGCGCGCATGACCTCCTCGACGCCGTGTCCCCGCTTCGCCGCGTCGAGCACGCGGTCGGATCCGGACTGCGCGCCCACGATGATGTTGTTGTTCGCGCAGTACTTCTTCACGAGCTTCAGGGCCTCGCGGCTCACGTGTTCGGGGCGGATCTCGCTCGGGAACGAGCCGAAGAAGACCCGCCCGTTCGGGCCTATGCCCTCCTTGCACGAAGCCAGCAGTTCCTCGACGGCGTCCAGGTTCGGCGACTCGTCCTGGCTGCCGTACGACAGGGCCGTGGGCGTGATGAAGCGGACGTCGCGCAGGCCGCGCTCGCGCATCTGGTCGACGTGCCAGCGGACGTTGTCCACGCTGCGGTGGCGGAAGCGGGCCGAGAACATGAACGGGGTCTGGCAGAACCGGCACGAGAACGCACATCCCCGCGTGATCTCGAGGGCGTTGAACCGCTGCCAGCGCAGTGAGAAGCCGCGGAACGTGTCGAGCGGCAGGCGCTGCGGCCGGCCGGTCTTGACGACCTTGCCGGCGGCGTCGCGGTATGCCAGGCCGGTGACGCCCGTCGGGTCGCCGCCGGCGTCGACGAGCTTGGTCAGCGTCGTCTCGCCCTCGCCGATGGCGGCGACATCCCAGCCGGCGTCGAGCGTCTGCACCGGCTCGGCGGTGGCGTGCACGCCGCCGGCGACGTGCAGGGCGCCCGGGGCCGCCGCCTTGATGGTGGTCAGCTCGGCCGCCAGCGCCTCGGCGTCCGGCGAGTAGAACGACCACAGCACCAGCACCCGTCTGGCGCGCCGCAACCCCGACGAGATCGCCGCGATCGTGGCGTCCGGCGACTCGGCGAAGACCACCTCGTACCTCGTGGTGGTCTCGTGCTCTTCGAGGGCGCCGAGCAGCACGTGGAAGCCGTACGTGACGGCCTTGCGGTACCGCAGCACCAAGACGAGGTCGAGGTCGGGAGAGCTCACCACCACATCCTGCCAGGACCGGCAAGCCGGGCTACCGCTCGGCCGCGGCCGCACGTTGCTGCCGCTGCGCCCTTCGGAGGACTAGAGGCGCTCGACGGCCGCGGCGAGGGCGGGCGCGTCGAAGCCGCCGGTCGGGAGGGTGGCGACCAGGCGGTACCGCTCCTCCCCCTTCGCGTCGAACAGCAGCGTGCCGCTGTGCTGGACGATGAGCGTCCGGTCGATCCCGGCCGCGCGGTGGGCCGCGACCCCGTCCGACGACACGACGTTCAGGCCGCCCGCGACCCGCCGAATCCGCTCCGCCTGCGCCGCACCGCCGGGCACGACGACGGCGGCCGCGACCCCGCGCCCGGCGAGCCCGAGCCCCGCGAGCGCCTTGACGTGCCGGACGCAGATCGCACAACTGGCGGCCCGCATGTAGTACACGACCAGTCCTTTGGCATCCCCGCGCAGCTCCGCGACGTCGACTCCCATGACCCGCTCCCCTCCTAGGTAACTGAGTTACCAAAATTAGATACGTAACTCAGCTACCCTGTCAAGGGTCGGTAAGGTCGTGACCATGAGTGCCGAGCCAGATCTGGGCGTCCTGCTCGCCGCCGCCTGTGAGCGCATCGTGCGCGAGCTGCTGGCCTCGCTGGCGGGCACCGAGTACGCCCACCTGACGCCGTCGCAGGCGCTGGCGGCCGTGTTCATCGGCGACGGGCTGGACACGGTGACGCAGCTGGCCGAACGCCTGGGGATGACGACGCAGGCGATCAGCAAGATCTGCGCCGCCCTTGACGCTGAGGGGCTCCTGGCGCGCGAACCGCACTCGGTCGACGCGCGCAGCCGGCGCCTGACGCTGACGGCTTCGGGGACCGCGGCGGTCGCCCGGATGCGCGCGGCGGGCGCGGGGGCGGAGCGGGCCTGGGGGGAGCTCGTGGGCGCCGAAACGCTCGAGGTCGTGAAGGGCGCACTGGCGGCGTTCGCGTTCGCGCCGCCGTCGGCCGCCGCCAGTTCCGTGCGGATCCGCTTCTCCTGAGGCCCGGTCCCGGAACGGGTCGTGCGGACCGGCCCGGGGATGCGGACGTTCGGGCGTTCCGCGGGCGGGGCGGGCATCACTACCGTCCCGAAGATGTACGCCGTCATCGATCTCGAGACCACAGGGCTGCACACGAGCCGGCACGACCGGGTGGTCGAGATCGCGATCGTGCACGTCGGCCCGCGCGGGGACATCGAGCGCGAGTGGTGCACGCTCGTCAATCCCGAGCGGGATCTCGGGCCGCAGCACATTCATGGGATCACGGCCGCCGAGGCGCGCGTCGCGCCGCGGTTCGCGCAGCTGGCCGGGGCGGTGGCCGGGCGGCTGCGCGGGCGGGTGCCCGTCGCGCACAACTGGGCGTTCGACGGGCAGTTCCTCGCGGCCGAGTTCGCGCGGATGGGGATCGTGGCGCCGGTGCGGTACGAGGCGGGGCTGTGCACGATGCGCCGGGGTCACGCGCAAGACGCGACTGCTCGTCGCGGCCGACCCCGACACCATGTCGGGCAAGGGGAGGAAGGCCGCCGAGTACGGGATTCCCGTCGTGCACCCGGCGGCGTTCCTCGGGATGTTGCCTAGCGGGTGCTGAGGGCCAGGCTGTCCAGGCGGCGGCCCACCGTCGCGTCGACGATTGCCGTGATCAGGGTGGGCTTCGTGGACTTGGCGGGGGCCGCCACGCCCAGGACCTTCGCCAGTTCCTTGATCTGCGGGACCGTCAGCTTCAGGTCGTTGACGTACTGGATGGCGGCCTGGCGGGTCTCCAGCTCGCCCAGCATCGACTCGATCTCGCTCACCGGGCGGGACAGGGCCGCGGCGGGGGCGGCCTTCACCGCCTTGGCGGGGCGGCCGCCCTTCGGGACCAGCTCCAGCTTCGCCGCGCCCGAGGCCAGGTCCTCCAGCTGGTCGGCCGGCAGGGTCTTCACGAAGGCGGCCACCCGCAGGAGTACCTCGTGGGCAAGGTCGGCCGGGTCGGTCATCGCAAGGCTCCGCTCAGGGTCTCGTGCGCGCCAGGAACTCGCTCGTCAGCTGTTGCAGCTCGTATCGTAGGTTCTCCACCGCGGGCGTGCCCGGCGGTGCCAGGACGGCCGGGATCGCGCGCAGGCCGGCCTCCGTCACCGCCGACTTGTTGTCGCGGACCGTCTGGCGGAAGACCGGCATCTCGATCTGGGTCGTCGCCTTCACCGAGTCCTGCTGCGTGTTCAGGGGGCCGTTCGCCGTGTACTGCACCATCGTGTAGACCACGCCGATGATCTCGGGGTTGATCGGGGTCTCCGCGACCGAGTTGTACTCCTCGACCAGGGCCGACAGGCGGGTGCGCAGCAGGTCGATGCCGAGGGTCGACAGGTAGTCGGGGCGGGCCGGGACGATCACGTGGTCGCTGGCCACCAGGGCCGTGCGCGTCACGAGGTTGAAGTTCGGCGGGCAGTCGATCAGGACCGTGTCGTACTTGTTGAACGACGGGTCCGTGAGCGCGTCCGCGAGCAGGCGGTAGACCTGCAGGTACCGTGGACTGCTCTTCTGGAACCGCGAACCGCCCAGCCCGGCGGCCAGGTCCAGGTCGGCGTCGACGAGGCCGAGCTGGGACGCGATCAGGTGCAGGTTGCCACCCAGCGGCTGGACCACGGCGTTGACCGCGTGCGGGGCCAGCACGTACTTGAACAGGGGCTCCGGCGCCCGCGTCGCCACGAAGGCCTCGAACCAGGCCCGGATCGTTGGCTGCTCGTCGAAGTCGGAGGGGCGGTAGAAGGAGTACGTCAGGCTCGCCTGCGGGTCCAGGTCGATCAGCAGCACCTTGCGGCCCCGGGCGGCCAGCTCGGCGCCGATGTTCGCGGTCACCGTGGTCTTGCCGACGCCGCCCTTGTAGTTGATGACGGACACGACGCTCATCTGCTGTGGCGGCCCTTCGGTCGGTCGCGGCCCGCGCGCTGGTCGAGCACGGCCGCGGTGCGTTGTAGCACCTCGTCCCACAGCGGCTGGGGCGAGCCCCCGGCGACCATCGCGGCCAGGTCCTCGGCGAGGCGGTCGAGCAGCGAGAGCTCCACCGTCGGGTCGGGGTCGGGCTCGATGACGACCCGGCGCTGGCGCGGGATGCGGCCGGTGACGTCGCCGGCCGGCTCCAGCGGCAGGATGTCGCCGCTGGCCACGATGTCCAGGTAGCGGATCGTGCGGGTCAGGGCGACGAAGAGCAGGCGGTGGCCGCGGGGGTCCTCGGCGACGATCTCCTCCGGCTCGACGACGATCACCGCGTCGAACTCCAGGCCCTTGGCCTCCTGCGGGGAGACCAGGTTCAGGGCGCGGTCGACCTCGCCCTGGTCGGCGCGGCCCCACGGCAGGTCGTTGGCGTGCAGGGCGAACTCGAGCTCGGCCCGCAGGACCGCGGGGCAGATGATCCCCACGAACCGGTTGGCGTCCAGGTGCTCGCGGGCGATCTGGGCCACCCGGCCGGCGCGCTCGACCGGCTCGACGACGTGCGTGCCGGGGGGCTGCGGGCCCTCGCGGACCACGTGCGTCGGCTCGGTGCCGGGCGCGGCGATCGGCAGCAGCATCGCCGCCAGCTCGTACACCTGCCGCGGCACGCGATAGCCGTAGCGCAGGGGCACGATGGCCCGCGGCTGCTGCGGCGGCAGGTGCTCGGTGATCTCGCCCCAGGAGTCGCGGGCCCACGCGCCGGTGGACTGGGCCAGGTCGCCGGCGAGCGTGAAGGAGCCGTTGGCCGAGCGCCGGCCGATCGCGCGCAGCTGCATCGGGGAGAGGTCCTGGGCCTCGTCCACGACGATGTGCCGGTAGCGACCGGTCGTGCCGTTGACCAGCTCGTCGACCTCGTCGAGCAGCGGGACGTCGGCGGCGCTCCAGACCTGCGCGGAGAGGCGGTCGGCGCCGCGGCGGTACAGCAGCGTCACCTCCTGGTCCGTGAACTCCCCGCCGGCGGCCGCGGCCAGCCTCGGGCGGGAGCCGAACAGGTTGCGCAGGAAGGCGGCCGGGCTCTGCAGCGGCCACAGCCGCTCCAGCAGGTTCTCCACCGGGGCCAGGCGCTCGGCCTCGAGCGGGCCGCCGCGGTCGCGGACGAGCTCGGCGAGGCGGGCCCGCAGCCGCTGGCGGCGCACCGCGTAGGGGCCGCCGGCCTGCCGGGCGGCGGTGACCGCCTCGGTGACCTCGGCGCCGGTCAGGGTGAGGTAGCGGCCGTCGAAGAGCATCCGCTCGGCCGCCTCCGGGGCGCCGATGCGGGCGTCGAGCGCGCGGGCCAGGAACCGGGCCATGCGGGCCTCGCCCTTGAGCCGGCGGGTCGCCGTGTCCTCCTGGCGGCCGCGCTGCACGGGCGGGCCGAGCTGGTCGATGTCGATCTGCTCGACGTCGGCGTCGCCGAGGCTGGGCAGGACGCGGCGGATGTACCGGGTGAACGCCGGATGCGGGCCCACCACGAGCACGTCGCGCGGGCGGAGGCGGTCCTGCTCGTTGAACAGCAGCCACGAGACCCGGTGCAGGGCCACCGCGGTCTTGCCGGTGCCCGGCCCGCCCTCGATGACGAGGCAGTGCTCGAGCGGGAAGCGGATCAGGCGGTACTGCGCGGCCTGAATCGTGGCGACGATGTCGTGCATCTCGCCGGTGCGCCCGCGGTCGAGCTCGCCGAGCAGGGCCGCGTCGGGTCCTTCGAGGGCCTCGACGGCGGCGGCCAGCTGCTGGAAGACGAGGTCCTCGAAGTCGAGGACGCGGTTGGCCTCGCTGGTGAAGGTGCGCTTGCGGGCCAGGCCGCGCGGGTTGTCGTGGGAGGCCTCGTAGAACAGCTCCCCGATCGGGGTCTTCCAGTTGACGACGAGCACCTGGCGCTGGTCGTCGAAGATCGTTTCCTTGCCGATGTAGAAGAACTCGCGGTCTTCCTGGTCGATCCGGCCGAACGCGACGTCCTGGTCCGGCTCGCCGAGAGCGTCGCGGCGGCCGCGGCGGAAGCCGGCCAGCCAGCGGCCCGCGCCGGCGTTGGCGGCGGCGTCCGGGGTCTCCCCCAGCTCGGCGCGCGCGCGTTCCCGGTGCTTGTGGGCGAGGTCGAAGTGTTGCTGCTCAGCAGCGATTTCGGCTGCCTTGGACTCCACGGAACTCCCTTTGCCGCACCCAGCGTGCGCCTCACGCTACCTTGCGCCAAGGAGGGTGGTCGATCCCCTCGCGGCCGAATCACCCTCGGACAACGGGTGAATGGCAGGGGCCCGGGTAGCGCCTCACCCGTGGTCAAACGGTTGGCGGTCCGGTCGGCGTTTCCCGCTCTGCTCATGGCGTTGCTGGGTGCGGCCTATGTCACTCCGGCCAGGGCGGGTTCGGCCGACGGCATCCATGTGGCCGACGGCCGGCTGGTCGAGGCCGGGGGTGAGCCGCTCGTGCTGCGGGGCGTCAACCACGGGTACGCCTTCGGTCACGGTCCGTCGTCGGTCTTCGACGACATCCGGGCCACCGGCGCGAACGCGGTGCGGGTGGCGCTCGGCACCGGGCACGAGTGGCCCGCCACCCGGCCGGCCGAGGTCGCCGGGATCGTGGCCCGGTGCAAGGCGGCCCGGCTGATCTGCGTGCTCGACGCGCACGACACCATGGGCTACGGCACGCAGCCCGGCGCGGCCACCGTCTCCGAGGCCGTCGACTACTGGCTCACCCTGCGCGACGTGCTGCGGCATCAGGAGTCGTACGTCGTGCTGAACATCGCCAACGAACCGTCCGGCCACGCGGTGGACGCGGACTGGCTCGGCAACACCGAGCGCGCGATCGCCCGGCTGCGCGCGGCCGGCTTCCCGCACGCGCTCATGGTCGACGCGCCGAACTGGGGCAACGACGCGTTCCGGGTGATGTACGACCACGCCGCCGAGGTCTTCGCGAGCGACCCGCACCGCAACGTGGTGTTCGACGTGCACATGTACGGGCCGTTCGACACCGCGGAGAAGGTGTCGGGGTACCTCGGGCACTTCGTGGAGCAGCGGCTGCCGATCGTCGTCGGGGAGTTCTCGTCGCTGCACGAGTACGGCGATCCCGACGAGGACGCGATCATGGCGTACTGCGAGCAGTTCGGGCTCGGGTACATGGGCTGGTCGTGGAGCGGCAACAGCCCGCAGTACGACTATCTCGACGTGGTGACCGCCTACCGCCCGGGCCGGCTGACCGCCTGGGGACGCCGGCTCGTCGACGGGCCGAACGGGCTGCGGGCGACGGGCCGGCCGGCGAGCGTGTACGGACGACTGTGGCTCGCGGCGGCCCGGTGAGGCCCGCCGTGCGAAGCTGTGCGGGTGAACGACCTGGAACGCGACCTTCCGGAACTGCCGGAGGTGCTGGGTGGTGTGGATCCGCCCGCGGCGCCGGGTTCGCTCGAGGACAGCGTCCGCTCGATCGAGCGGGCGGCCGGCTCGCTGGCCACGGCGAGCGTCGCGCGCATGGACGAGACGCTGCCCTGGTTCCGGGAGCTGCCCGCCGACCAGCGGGCCTGGGTCATGCTCGTCGCCCAGGCGGGCGTGCGCTCCCTGGTCGAGTGGCTGCGCAACCGCGACTCCGACGGGCCCAGGCCGCCGGACAACTCCGAGGAGTTCTTCGACGCCGCGCCGCGCGCGCTGGCCCGCTCGATCAACCTGGGCCAGACGGTGCAGCTGATCCGGGTCACCATCGAGGTCGTCGAGGAGCACCTGCCGCACCTGGCCGCGCCCGGGCAGGAGACGCCGCTGCGGGAGGCGGTGCTGTACTACAGCCGCGAGGTCGCGTTCGGCGCCGCGCGCGTCTACGCCCGGGCCGCGGAGACCCGGGGCGCGTGGGACGCCCGGCTGCAGGCCCTGCTCGTCGACGCGCTGCTGCGCGGGGACTCCTCCGACGTGCTGGCCAGCCGCGCGGCCGCGCTGGGCTGGGCCGACGCGCCCCCGGTGGCGGTCGCGGTGGGCCGCTCGCCGGGCGGGGAGGCGGCCGCGGTGCTGCACACGGTGTACCGCGCCGCCCGCCGCATCGGCGTGGAGATCCTCGGCGGCGTGCACGGCGACCGGCTCGTGGTGGTGCTCGGCGGGGCCGCGGACCCGATGGCCGCGACCGAGCGCCTGCTGGTCGGCTTCGGGGACGGGCCGGTCGTGGTGGGGCCGGCGGTACCGTCGCTGGACGAGGCGACCGAGTCCGCCCGCGCGGCCCTGGCCGGCTATCGCGCCGCGCCCGCCTGGCCCGCCGCGCCCAGGCCGGTGGCCGCCTCCGACCTGCTGCCCGAGCGCGCCCTGGCCGGCGACGCCGAGGCGCGGCGGATCCTGCGGCAGGAGGTCTACGGCGCGCTCATACGGGCCGGCGGGGAGTTGCTGGAGACGCTGGACGCGTTCTTCGCCGGCGGCGGGGTGCTCGAGAGCGCCGCCCGGGGGCTCTTCGTGCATCCGAACACGGTGCGGTACCGGCTGCGGCGCATCGGCGAAGTGACCGGATTCACGCCCCTGGTTCCCCGCGACGCCTTCGCGCTGCGGATCGCGCTGACGATCGGAAGGCTCGATCCGCTCGCTCCGGCCGCGGCGAGCCCGCCCGCAACGGGGTGATTTGCCCGTTTATCCTGTCCGGGATGTGAACACCGGACCGCACTGGGTAACCGCGTGGATCTGTTGGCACAACACCACGCGATCTTTTGTATGGTTCCTACAAGTGAGGTCGTCCACTTTGGTGTCTCGCGCTACCGGCGTGACTGTAGGGGATCCGGAAAAGTCTTAGACGTGCTTGCCGTACTCGCTCCAGGCCAAGGCTCCCAGAAGCCCGGCTTCCTGGCCCCCTGGCTCGCCCGGCCCGGCGTCGAGGCCCGCCTGCGCTGGTGGTCCGCGCTGTCCGGGGTCGACCTCGTCCACCTGGGCACCGAGGCCGACGCCGAGGAGATCAAGGACACCGCCAAGACCCAGCCGCTGCTCGTCGCCGCCGCGCTGCTGACCGCCGAGCAGCTCCCGCTGCACGACGCCGCGGTCGTCGCCGGGCACAGCGTCGGCGAGCTCGCCGCCTCGGCCCTCGCCGGGGTGCTGACCCCCGAGGCCGCCATCACCCTCGCCGGGGTGCGCGGCCGCGAGATGGCCGCGGCCTGCGCGCTCGAGCCGACCGGGATGAGCGCCGTGCTCGGCGGCGAGCCCGACGAGGTGGTCGCGGCGATCGACGCCGCCGGGCTCTACGCCGCCAACCGCAACGGGGCCGGCCAGATCGTGGCCGCCGGGTCCCTCGCCGGGCTGGAGAAGTTCGCCGCCGAGCCGCCCGCGCGGGCCAAGGTGATCAAGCTGCAGGTGGCCGGGGCGTTCCACACGCCCTTCATGGCCCCGGCCGAGGCCGCCCTGGCCGCGGTCGCCTCCGGCATCACCCCGGGCGCCCCGAGCCGGATCCTGCTCTCCAACCGCGACGGCGCGGCGGTCGGGCACGGCCCGGCGATGCTGCTGCGCCTCGTGCGGCAGGTGACCGCGCCGGTGCGCTGGGACCTGTGCATGCAGACCATGGCCGACCTCGGCGTCACCGCGATCGTCGAGCTCGCCCCGGCCGGCACCCTGGCCGGGCTGGCCAAGCGGGCGCTCAAGGGCATCGAGATCGTCACCGTGAACACCCCCGACGACCTTCCCAAGGCGCACTCCGCGATCGCGCGGCACGGGGGCGCCTTCGCTCTGCCGGCGCATTCGCAGGACAGCGTCGCCGTCGCCACCGCCGCGGGCCCGTTCAGCCCCGCGTGTGACGAGGGCGACCGTGTCGAGGCAGGGCAGGTCATCGGTAGTGTGCAGACCGCGCAGGGCCCGATCGACGTCGCCGCGCCCGGCGCCGGCGTGCTCACCGAGTGGCTCGCGCGCCTCGACGACCCGGTCGCCCCAGGCCGGCCGCTCGCCCGCATTGGAGGCCAACTATGACCCCGGCTGCCGGATCGAAGATCCTGGCGTTCGGCCACTACCAGCCGTCCCAGGTGGTCACGAACGACGACCTGTCGAAGGTGATCGACACCAACGACGAGTGGATCCGTGACCGGGTCGGCATCGCCCAGCGGCGCGTGGCCGGCGCCGAGACCGTCGCCGACATGGCGATCATCGCGGGCGGCAAGGCCCTCGCGGCCTCCGGGCTCACCGCCGCCGACATCGACACCGTCGTGGTCGCCACCTGCAGCTCGGTCGACCGCTGCCCGAACGTGGCGACCCGCGTGGCCGCCAAGCTCGGCATCAACGCGCCGGCCGCCTACGACCTCAACACCGCCTGCTCCGGCTTCTGCTACGCCCTGGCCAGCGCCGACCACGCGATCCGGGCCGGTGCCGCCCGCAACGCGCTGGTCATCGGGGCCGAGAAGCTCTCCGACGTGACCGACTGGACCGACCGCACCACCGCCGTGCTCTTCGGCGACGGCGCGGGCGCGGCCGTGGTCAGCGCCGCCGCCGAGGGCGAGGCGCCCGGCATCGGGCCCGTGGTCTGGGGCTCGGCGCCCGAGAAGGGCGACGTGCTCAAGATCGAGGGGTGGCGGCCGTACATCAAGCAGGAGGGCCAGGCCGTCTTCCGCTGGGCCACCACCGCCGTCGCCCCCTACGCCCAGGCCGCGCTCGACCGGGCCGGCGTCCAGGGCAAGGACATCGCCGCGTTCGTCGCCCACCAGGCCAACACGCGGATCATCGACGGGATCGTCAAGCGCCTCGACCTGCCCAACGCCGTGATCCTCAAGGACCTCGTCGAGTCGGGCAACACGTCGGCCGCGAGCATCCCGCTGGCGCTGTCCAAGGCGATCGAGCGGCGTGAGATCCCCTCCGGCGCCCCCGTGCTGCTCTTCGGGTTCGGCGGCGGTCTGACGTACGCGGGCCAAGTGATCCGCTGCCCGTAGCGGTCTGTTCATCTTTCATCGACGAGCGCGTCAACCCTAGGAAGGAAAGCTCTATGTCCACCCGTGAAGAGATCGCCGCAGGCCTCGCCGAGATCCTCGAGGAGGTCGCCGGGGTCAACCCCGACGACGTCGCCGAGGAGAAGTCGTTCACCGATGACCTCGACGTCGACTCGCTGTCCATGGTCGAGGTCGTCGTGGCCGCCGAGGAGAAGTTCGGCGTGAAGATCCCGGATGACGAGGTCCCGAACCTCAAGACCGTCGGCGACGCCGTTTCGTACATCGAGAAGTCGCAGGCCTGAGCCACCGCCGGGGCCCCGCCCGGGGCCCCGGCGCCCAGGTTGTCTGTTGAGGAGTTGTTGAGCAGTGAGTGTTGAGGTCGTCGTCACCGGTCTGGGGGCCACCACTCCCCTCGGTGGAGATGTGCCGTCCACCTGGGACGCCATGCTCGCCGGAAAGTCGGGCGTGACACCGCTGACCCAGGAGTGGGCCGCGCAGCTGACCGTCCGGATCGCCGCGCAACTCGCGGTCGAGCCGACGGAGAAGATCGACCGGGTGCAGGCCCGCCGCCTGGACCGCAGCGAGATGACCGCGATCATCGCCGCCCGCGAGGCCTGGGCCGACGCCGGCTCGCCCGACGTGGACAAGGACCGCCTCGCCGTCAGCGTCGGCAGCGGCATCGGCGGCGCGCAGACCCTGCTCAACCAGGACGACATCCTGGAGGCCAGCGGCCCTCGCAAGGTCTCCCCGCACACCGTGCCGATGCTCATGCCGAACGGGCCCGCCGCCTGGATCGGCCTGGAGCGGGGCGCCCGCGCCGGCGTGCACTGCGTGGCCAGCGCCTGCGCCACCGGCGCCGAGGCGATCTCGCACGCCCTCGATCTCATCCGCCTCGGCCGCGCCGACGTCGTCATCGCCGGCGGCACCGAGGCCGTGATCCACCCGCTGCCGATCGCCGGGTTCGCCGCGATGCGCGCCATG
The DNA here is from genome assembly GCF_040300725.1 of Dactylosporangium sp. NPDC000244. Classification (NCBI taxonomy): domain Bacteria; kingdom Bacillati; phylum Actinomycetota; class Actinomycetes; order Micromonosporales; family Micromonosporaceae; genus Dactylosporangium; species Dactylosporangium sp. NPDC000244. The sequence continues at coordinate 135,873 of NZ_JBEPEH010000028.1, read as the reverse complement.
TCCGTGCGCAACGACGACCCCGAGGCCGCGTCCCGCCCGTGGGACAAGGGCCGCGACGGCTTCGTGCTCGGCGAGGGCGCGGGGGCGATCGTCCTGGAGCGCGCCGACCACGCCCGTGCCCGCGGGGCCCGCATCTACGCGCGGCTCGCCGGGGCGGGGATCAGCTCCGACGGGTACGACATCGTGCAGCCCCACCCCGACGGCGACGGCGCGGTGAAGGCGATCGAGTTCGCCCTCCGCGACGCCGGCATCGCCAAGTCCGACGTGGTGCACGTCAACGCGCACGCGACCTCGACGCCGGTCGGGGACCTCGCGGAGATCAAGGCGCTGCACCGGGCCCTGGGCGACCACCCAGTGCTCACGTCGACCAAGTCGATGACCGGGCACCTGCTGGGCGCGGCGGGGGCGGTCGAGTCGATCGCGACGATCCTGGCCGTGTACCACGGGGTCGTGCCGCCGACCATCAACCTCGACGACCCGGACGACGGGCTGGACCTGGATGTGGCGGCGCACAAGGCTCGGCACATCGAGATTCCGGCGGCGCTGAACAACTCGTTCGGCTTCGGCGGGCACAACGCGGCGCTGGTGTTCGCGCGCGTCTGAGTTTCTTGTTCCGGCCGGCTCTCCCATCGTTTTTGGGGGAGCCGGCCGCGTTTTGGCGCGATATGTCGGGCGCTTCGCGCCGCGACATATCGGATTTATACCCTGACGGGCGATAAGTCCGAAAAGTCGTGTCACGGAGTGCCCGACTTTTCGTGAAACCGCAGGTCAGGGCGCATTTCGGGAAGCGCTGACCGGGCGCCGTGCGAGCCTGAGTCGCACCCGGACGCTCGTTCAACTGAAGGCCGTCGCGGAAAGGCCCTGCACGGCGGCCTGGCGTTCGGCCCTGAGTCGCACCTGGGCGCGGCGTCGCGGGAAGGCTCGCCGCGAGGACCGGCGCTCAGCCGCCTGGCAAGACCTGGGCGCTCGTTCAGCTGCAGGCCGTCGCGGGGAGGCCTTGCACGGGGACGGGGGTGCGGCCGGGAGCCTTGGCCTTGCCCACGAGTACATCCGCCAGGGCGGACATGGAAACCCGCGAACCCGAGTAGGTCGCCAGCAAGGTGCCCTTCGCGGAGCCGAGCACGTAGGGCGTGTCCAGCGCCACCGTCACCCCCGCCGCCGAGGACAGATCCGCCGAGCCGCGCCCGTAGCCGACCAGGCGCACCTCGGTGCCGCCCTGGGTCACCACCTCGGCGCCCGCGCCGCGCAGGGCCTCCTCCAGCCAGCCCTTGGCCGTGTCCGCGCCGGCCGCGGTGACCCGCACCGGGCCCGTGACCAGGGCGCCGGAGCACTTGCCGCGCAGGACGGTGATCGCGGCCGCGGCGGCCGCCCGCGCGGCGTTCTTGCCGTCCGGGCCGTCGACGACACCGAAATCCTGCTTCGGTACCGCCGCCAGCCGCTGCTTCAGCGCCAGAATCCGCGTCACCGACTCGACCACCCGCTGCTTCGGCAGGCGGCCGGACTTGACCGCGTCCAGGAGCCCCTTGTACGCCGCGCTGAGGCTCGGCGGCATGAGCAGGATGTCGTTGCCGGCCAGGATCGCGCGCACCGCCGCCTCGCCCGGGCCCCACTGCTCGGCCGGGGCCATGTTGAGGGCGTCGGTGACGACCACGCCGTCGTACTTGAGCTTGCCGCGCAGCAGGTCGGTCAGCACCTTGCCGGAGAACGAGGCCGGCACGCCGGGGTCGATCGCCTTCACGTCGAGGTGCCCGGACATGACGAGCCCGACGCCGGCGTCGCGGGCGGCGGTGAACGGCGGCAGGTCGGCGGTCTCGAGCGCCGTGAGGTTCTGGGAGAGCACCGGCAGGCTGCTGTGGCTGTCGGTCGTGGTGTGCCCGTGGCCCGGGAAGTGCTTGACGGTCGCGGCGACCCCGGCCGCCTGCAACCCCCGCACGGCCGCGGCGACCTGCGGCGCGACCTTCGCCGGGTCGCTGCCGAACGAGCGGGAGCCGATCACCCCGCCGGGCTGGGTGCCGAGGACGTCGGCGTCGGGGGCGAAGTCGACGTTGAGGCCGATCGCGGCGAGCTCGGCGCCGGCCGCCTTCCAGGCCGCCTCGGTGAGTGCGAGGTCCCCGGCCGCGCCGAACGCGAGCGCCGCCGGCAGCTGCACGATGCCGTCGCGGATGCGGGTGACCTGGCCGTACTCCTGGTCGGTGCCGATGAGCAGCGGCAGCCGCGCGGGCAGGCTCAGGGCCGCCTGCTGCAGGCCGGTCGTGAGCTTCGCCACCTGGGCCGGCGACTCGACGTTCGTGGTCTTGTTGGTGCCCGCGGTGGGATCGTCGGCGCTGGAGGAGACGAGGATGATGCCGCCGAGGTGGTACTTCTTGATGATGTCGGCCGGCGTGGACGCCCCCGCGTAGTTGCGGTTGGCCGCCGCCGAGCCCGAGGAGACCTTGTCGGCCGTGTTGCCGTACGCGTACGGCATCAGCAGCTGGCCGACGAGCTCCTCATCGGAGAGCCGTCCGGCCAGCGCGGCCGGGTCCTCCCCCGGCACCAGCGCGGACACGGGCCCGCTGGCGCCCGGGTCGGCGCTGCCCTTCCCGTCGTCGGTGCAGCCGCTCGCGAGCAGTGCGAGGGCCGTCAGGGACAGCAGGAGGCGGCGCGTGGGACTCGGCACCGCCCAACTCAATCATGACCGTGCAACGCGGGTCTCTTACCCGACCCGGGTGAGCAGGGTCATCGGGACGCCGTCGGCGGCATGGCGGTACGGCTCCAGCTCGACGTCCCAGGGTGCGCCCAGGGCCTTCTCCAGCGTGTGCGCGAGGGTCTCGTAGCCGCGCGCGCTCGCCACGAGGGTGCGCAGCCGGTCCTCGGACAGCACGATGTCACCGTTGGCGCTGGTCGAGCCGCGGAACAGGCCGCGTCCGGGCACGTGCATGAACCGCTCCCCGTCCACGCCGGGGCTCGGCTCCTCGGTGACCTCGAAGCGGATCATCGGCCACTGCCGGAGCGCGGCCGCGAGCTCGCCGCCCGTGCCGGTCGCGCCGGACCACGAGCACTGCGCCCGCCGGGCCGAAGGCTCGACAGGCTGAACCGTCCACTCGAGGCGAACCGGCGCGCCGAGGACGCGCGCGATCGCCCACTCGACGTGTGAGGACACGGCGAGCGGTGTCGAGTGCACGTATATGACGCCACGCGTGGGCACGTAAGACCTCCTGGAGACCGAGGTGCGTCTTCCCCTACGACCTCGTGCTCCGCGGGTCATGCCGGCTAGGCGGTGACTGTTGGGACCAATGATGACGATGTTGTCGGCGGCGCGCCAGAGAATCGGTCACACCGGTGCTGCGAAATGTCCAACGGACGAATCATCCATCAGGTAACGCACGTTTTACTGAGGGCTCTCGCAGGCTGTTACACTTTCTTGTCTTCCATACGCATGCCTCGACAAGGAGTTCCCGCCGTGGCGAGCAACACCTCAAAGACCGCGCGGGCCTCAGTCCGCGCCGGTCAGGCCGGTGCTTCCGGCGCCCTCAGCGTGCTGGGTGAGTTCAAGTACCTCATCCCGCTCAACAAGGGCAAGCACGTGTACGTGCGCAACCTGACCAACGGCAAGACCGTGCACCTCAGCACCACCTCCGACGCCTTCGCCGAGGAGATCCGGGTGCTCGCGGCGGCCGGCCACGCCACCAAGATCCGCGCCGAGATCCAGGCCCTCAACGCGGCCGAGCCGAGCAACGGCTGGGCCGCCACCGAGCAGCGCCTCGTCGACGCGGGCGTGTTCGAGGCCGCCTGATCGCCGGTCCTCTGTCATAGCGAACGCCGCCGGGCTGCTGCCCGGCGGCGTTTGTCGTTCCTGGAAACGGACGATCGGCGCGTATCTCCTGTCGGGCGATAAGTCCGAAAAGTCGCGGCGCGGAGCGCCCGACTTTTCGAATCAGCGCCCGCAGCCCGAGGCGGAGGGGGCGTTACGAGAGCCGCGACCAGCGCCCGGAGCCGAGGGTGAGGGAGCGTGGTGAGAGCCGCGACCAGCGCCCGGAGCCGAGGGTGAGGGAGCGTGGTGAGAGCCGCGACCAGCACCCGGAGCCGAGGGTGAGGGAGCGTGGTGAGAGCCGCGACCAGCACCCGGAGCCGAGGGTGACGGTGCGTTGTGAGAGCCGCGGCGCAGAGCTGCCGACCTTCGACCAGCGCCGGGGGACCCGAGGGGTGAGGGGCCGGTGAGGGGAGCATTGCGAGACCAGAGCGTTATGGGTAGATGGGGGGTAATCCTGGAAACATCCGGGTAACAATTGACCATGGGTACCGTCGCTTTCACGCCCGTACGGGTCAAGGACGGCGCCCAGCTGTACGGCGTGTTCCATCCCGCCGCGGCCAAGGTCCCCGGGCAGCGGCCGGTCACGGTGGTCCTCCTGCACGGCTGGACGCTCGACAACCGGCTGTGGCGCCAGCAGATCGCCGATCTGCCCGAGCGGCTCGGCGCACCGGTGCAGATCCTCGCGTTCGACCTGCGCGGCCACGGGCGCTCCGACGCCACCCGCGGGTCCGACGCCACCCTCGAGCAGCTCGGCGACGATCTCGCCGAGGTCATCCAGCAGCTCGTCCCGCGCGGGCCGATCGTGCTCTGCGGGCACTCGCTCGGCGGGATGGCGATCATGGAGTACGCACACCGGCACGCGGCCTCGTTCGCGCGCCGCGTGGTCGGGATCGTGCTCGTGTCCACGTCGGCCGAGGGGTCCTCGCGCACGAGCTACGGGCTCAGTCCCCGGCTCGCCCGGGTCATGCGGGTGCTCGAGGTGCAGGGGGCCGGGCTGCTCGCCCGCTCCGGCGCCTGGCGGCCGCACCGGCGGCTGATGCCGCTGCTCGCGCCCGGCGTGCGCTGGCTCGTCTTCGGCCACCGGGTCGACACGAGCTGGGTCGCGCTCACCGCGTCCATGGTCGGCAACGCCCCGCTCTGCGCCATCGGCGGCTTCCGGCCCTCCGTCGACCTGCACCACCGGGTCGAAACCCTGGCCGCGATGCGGGGACTGCCGGTCGCGGTGCTGGTCGGCTCGGCCGACCGCCTCACCCCGCCCGCGTGCGCCGAGACGATCGCGCGGGAGCTGCCCGACGCCGAGCTGCGCGTCTGCGACGAGGCCGGGCACATGCTGCCGATCGAGCGCCCGGACTCCGTGACGGACGCGATCGTCTCCGTGATCCGCCGCGCCGGGCCCCGGAGCCGGCGCACCCCGCGCCAGCGCGCGGCCGTCAAGGCCGTCAAGGCTGTCAAGGCCCTCAAGTCAGGGTGACGCTCACCCCGTCGAGCGTCCGGACGAAGCCGGCGCCGAGCGCGGACGAGGGCGTGTGCACGCCGGGAACCACCTCGCCGGCCATCACCCTCTGGACGGCGCGCAGGGACGCGTCGGCCGTCAGCGCGTAGGCGTTCGGGCCGGTCAGCGTCGCCGCGCGGGTGGCCCCCGCGGCGTCGCGGACCTCGGCCCACGCCTCGCAGCCGCTCGACTCGCGCACGGACGCGGCCGGGCCGCCCGGGCGGACCAGGGCCTGCGCCGCCCGCCGCAGCGGCGGGAACGCGAACAGCGGGGCGAGCACCGCACCCGGCGGGAGGGGCATGTAGACGGTGATGTCGGGAATACCGGTCGAATGCCAGGCCGTGACCAGGTCGCCCCAGCGGGTCGCGCCGACCCGGCGGGGCCCCGACGGGAACGGCACCGAGCGCGAGGGCCGGCCGAAGCGGGTCGCGACCAGCTCCCCGCCGGCGCGCCGCAGGGCGCCGGAGCCCATCTCGGCCAGCGCGGTGCGGGCGGTGCCGCGGGACAGTCCCCCGGGCGCCGAGAAGGCCAGCTCCAGGGCGACCGCCCCGGGCAGCTCGGCGGCGAGCAGCGCGGCGAGGCAGTCGGTCGGCACCACGTCGAACCCGGCCCCGGTGATCATTGCGACACCCGCCGCGCGTGCGGCCTCGTCCTGGGCGAACATCCAGGCGAACACGTCCAGCTCGCCGGTGATGTCGAGGTAGTGCACCCCGGCGGCGAGGCACGCCGCCACCATCGGGCGGGCGGTCGCGGCGAACGGGCCGGCGCAGTTCACCACGGCGTCGACGCCCTCGAGGAGCTCGCGGGACGGCGGGCCGGCGCGCCACGGCAGGCCGAGCTCCTCCGCGAGCGCGCGCACCGGGGCCTGCGAGCGGCCGGCCAGCACCGGACGCTCACCCCGGGCCACCGCGAGGCGGGCCAGCAGGGTACCGCTGTAGCCGTTCGCGCCGTACACCAGACAGCCCACGCTCAGGAAACTATGAGACCCTGGGCGGGAACGGAAGTCTCAAGGGGAGGGTCGGCCGGTGCATCACATTGAGGTGTGGATGGGCACACTCTCCCCGATCTGGGTCTACCTGCTGGTCGGGGCCGTGATCGGCGTCGAGAGCATGGGTGTGCCGCTGCCCGGCGAGATCGCGCTCGTGACCGCCTCACTGCTGTCCGTGTCCACCTCGGTGAACCCGTGGCTCGTCGCCTCCGCCGCCGCGGCGGGCGCGATCGTCGGCGACAGCATCGGATATCTGATCGGCCGGCGGGGCGGGCGCGCCCTGCTGGAGCGCTTCGGCCGGCGCTTCCCGAAGCACTTCGGCCCCCCGCACCTGGCCAAGGCCGAGCGGGCGTTCCAGCGCTGGGGCGTGTGGGCGGTCTTCTTCGGCCGGTTCATCGCTCTGCTGCGCATCCTCGCCGGGCCGCTCGCGGGTGCGCTCAAGGTGCCGTATGGCAAGTTCCTCATCGCCAACGCCACCGGCGGCATAGTCTGGTCGTTCGGCACCGTGTTCGCGATCTACTCGCTGGGCCGGGTCGCCGAGAAGTGGCTCAAGGACTTCTCGTGGGTGGCGCTCGCGCTGGCCGTCGTCGCCGGGCTCGCCACCACCTTCTACCTGCGTCGCAAGGCGGCCAAGGAGGCCGCGGCCCTGCGCGCGGAGGCCGAGAAGGAGCCTGCGGGCACGCCGTGACCCAGGCCCGGCACGAAGCCGACGGCCACGCCGTGATCGAAACGTCCCCGACTCGCGAGTAAGCTTTTGGGGTTGTTTTTCGCCGGGCGGCAGGAGTAGTGCGTTGAGCGACGCGGTTCGCGACTCGGAGATCGCCGCTGAGCAGGCTTATCTCGACCGGGTCTACGTGCGGCTGGACCAGCTGCGTGTGTCCGCGGCCGAGGTGGAGAAGGCCGGATACAGCCTGGCCAGGGTCGGCAACTTCGGCGCCCTGGTCGAGCGGGACGCTATGGTGTATCACGCGGCCCGGCGCCGGCGGGCCCTGGAGAGCGAGCACGACGGGCTGGTCTTCGGCCGGCTCGACCTCGGGCCCGACGGGGTCTCCGGCGCGGACGCCGCGGCCGTCGAGCCCGCGGTGCCGGACGGCGAGGTGCGCTACATCGGGCGGCTGGGGCTGCGCGACGAGGAGTACGAGTCGCTGGTCGTCGACTGGCGGGCGCCCGCGGCGGCGCCGTTCTACCGGGCCACGCCCGCCGACCGGATGGGCGTGGTGCGGCGGCGCAGCATCCGCAGTACCAACGAAAAGGTCGTCTCGATCGAGGACGACCTGCTCGATCCGGCCGCGGCCCCCGCCGACCTGCCCGTGATCGGGGACGGCGCGCTGCTGGCGAACCTGTCGCGGGCCACCGGCCGGGGCATGAAGGACATCGTCGCGACCATCCAGCGCGAGCAGGACGACGCGATCCGCTCCCCCGCCTCCGGGATCACGATCGTGCGGGGCGGGCCCGGCACCGGCAAGACCGCCGTCGCGCTGCACCGGGCCGCCTACCTGCTCTACGCCGACCGCAACCGGTACGAGAGCGGCGGCGTGCTCGTCGTCGGCCCCTCGGACGTGTTCGTCGGCTACGTGTCGCGGGTGCTGCCGTCGCTCGGCGAGGACACGGCCTCCCTGCGCTCGCTGGGCCAGCTCGTCGAGGGCGTGCAGGCGACCCGGCACGAGCCGCCCGAGGTCGCGGCGGTCAAGGGCTCGCTGCGCATGCAGCGGGTGCTCGGGCGCGCCGCGCGGGGCCCGGTGCCGGGTTCACCCGACAAGATCCGGATTTTGTACCGGGGTGAGCTGCTCACCCTCGACAAGCCCGCCCTGGACGAGCTGCGCCGCACGGTGCTCAACCTCGGCGTGAAGCGCAACGCCGCCCGGGCCAAGGCCGCCGGGCACGTGCTGGACGCGCTGTGGCGCCAGAGCGTGCAGCTGCTCCCGTCGGGCCGGCAGCAGCAGCGGGCCGAGTTCGCCTCGGACATCGCCGAGCGGCCCGAGTTCGGGCAGTTCATGCGCGGCTGGTGGCCGGTGCTGCGCCCCGCCGAGGTGCTCGGCTGGCTGGCCGACCGCCAGCGGCTGCAGCGGTGGGCGAACGGGATGCTGAGCAACCGCGAGATCGCGACCCTGGCGGCGGCCATCGACCCCGAGTCGCTCTCGGTCGAGGACGTGGCGCTGCTGGACGAGCTGCACGAGTACCTCGGCGATCCCCCGGTGCGCAAGCGCGCCGCCCGCGACCCGTTCCACGTGGCCGAGGGCGTGCGCGAGGTCGCCACGATCTCCCAGCGCATGGCGGCCGCCCGCGAGCAGGCGCTCGAACGCCCGGACGACTACCGCGACTACGCGCACGTCATCGTCGACGAGTCGCAGGACGTCTCCCCCATGCAGTGGCGCATGATCGGCCGCCGCGGCCCGCACGCCACCTGGACGATCGTGGGCGACCCGGCCCAGGCCGCGTGGGCCGACGCCGCGGAGTCGCAGAAGGCGATGGAGGCGGCCGTCGGCACGCGCCGCCGCTCCCTGTTCACCCTGACCACGAACTACCGCAACTCGGCCGAGATCTTCGCGGTCGCGGCCCGGGTCATCCGCGCGGCCCAGCCGGACATCGAGCTGCCGACGGCCGTACGCTCCTCCGGCATCGAGCCGGTCGAGACCCTCGCGGCGGCCGCGGACCTCGCGGCGGCGGCGCGCTCGGCCGCGGCGGCCCTGCTCGAGCAGGTCGAGGGCACGGTCGGCGTGATCACCCCGACGGCCCGGCGCGCGGAGATCGCCGCGTGGCTCGACGGGCTCGACGGGCAGCGGCTGCAGACGGTCGGGGCGCTGGACTCGAAGGGCATGGAGTACGACGGGGTGCTCGTGGTGGAGCCGGCCGACATCCGCGACGAGGCGTCGACCGGTTTCCGGACGCTGTACGTGGCCCTGTCCCGGGCGACCCAGCGCCTCACGACGGTGGGCACCAGGGACTTCTGAGCGCACTTCCGGGCTCTGCGGCGGGAGAGGTTCGTCGCTTCCTCCTCAGCAAGGCACAGAACCAAACGAGAACCTCCAGTACGGCGACAGTCCTCGAACAACCGGACATTGTCAATGGATCTCGGCCGATGATCAGGAGTGATTTGCCGAGATCGATGCTGCTATGTCCGGAAAGCCCATCGACGCACATTGGCAGCCCGAGGGACCCGCGCGGGGGGTGTCACCCACACTTCCCTGTTCGAGTTTGTTGACTTCTGGTCGTCTAGGTTCGAAGCTGTACGCCATGCGAGCGGCCGAGGACTTCGACCGGGCCACCGGGGCGCGCCGACGTGCGGGAGTCGTAACGTCTGCGGTGGAACCCGTTGTGGGTCCGGTCACTCGCGCAGCCGTGCACACCCCCGCTGCGCCTGCGAAGGGAACGGCGTGATGCTCGCACAGCAACGGCAGGCGGCCATCCTCGATCTGGTCCGCCGCCACGGTGGCGTGCGCGTGAGCCAGCTGGTCCGCCAGTTCGGCGTCTCCGACATGACCATCCGGCGCGACCTCGAGGCGCTGGCCGACCGCGGACTCGTGGACAAGGTGCACGGCGGGGCCACCATCGCCGGGCCCGGCTCCACCGAGGAGCCCGGCTTCGACGCCAAGTCGGTGCGCCAGCGCAACGAGAAGGCGTCGATCGCCGAGCGGGCCGCCAAGCTGATCGAGCCGCACACCGCGGTCGCGCTCTCGGCGGGCACCACCACCGCCGCGCTCGCCGCGCACCTCGTCGATGTCCCGGGACTGACCATCGTCACCAACTCGATCCCGGTCGCCGACACCCTGTACCACGCCGGGCGCCCGGACCAGACGGTCGTGCTCACCGGCGGGATCCGCACCCCCTCGGACGCCCTCGCGGGCCCCGTCGCCGAGGCCGCGATCGGCTCGCTCAACGTGGACGTGCTGTTCCTCGGCGTGCACGGGATGAGCCCGCGGACCGGCTTCACCACCCCGAACCTCATGGAGGCCGGCACAAACCGCCTGCTCGTCGCCGCCGCGCGCCGGCTCGTGGTGCTCGCCGACCACACCAAGTGGGAAATGGTGGGCATCGCGACCATCACCCCGCTCGACGAGGCGGACATCCTCATCACCGACATCGGGCTGGCCGCGGAGGCGCGCGTGCAGCTCGCCGAGCGCGTCGGTGAGCTCATCGTCGTGGATCCGAACGGTTAACCCTGGAGAACGAGTGAAGCGAACGGTCACCCACCTCGCCGACGGCCGGGAGCTCATCTACTTCGATGAGCGCGACGACGCGTCCCGGGACGCCGTCGACCAACGGGACCTCCCGCCGCCCCCACCGGCGTCGGAGATGCGGCACGACCCGATCCTCGACGAGTGGGTCGCGATCGCCGCGCACCGCCAGGGCCGCACGTTCCTGCCGCCGACCGACCAGTGCCCGCTGTGCCCCTCGACGCCGCAGCGGCCGAGCGAGATCCCCGCGCCCGAGTACGACGTGGTGGTCTTCGAGAACCGCTTCCCGTCGTTCAGCCACCGCGTCGGGCCGGCGCAGGGCGACATCCTGCCCGGGCTCGTGCCGACCCGCCCGGCCGCCGGGCGCTGCGAGGTGGTCTGCTTCACCTCCGACCACAACGCCTCGTTCGCCGCGCTGACGCCCGCCCGGGTGCGCACCGTGATGGAGGCGTGGGCCGACCGCACCGCCGACCTGTCCACCCGCGACGACATCGAGCAGGTCTTCTGCTTCGAGAACCGCGGCGAGGAGATCGGTGTCACGCTCTTCCACCCGCACGGGCAGATCTACGCGTACCCCTTCGTCACCCCCCGCACCCGCCGCATGCTGCGCTCGGCGCGCGAGCACCGGGAGCGCAGCGGCGGGTCGAGCAACCTCTTCGCCGACGTGCTCGCCGCCGAGCGGGCGGCCGGGACGCGGATCGTGGCCGGCAACGAGCTGTGGACCGCGTTCGTGCCCGCGACGGCCCGCTGGCCCTTCGAGATCCACCTGTACCCCAACCGCCGGGTCGCCGACATCCCCGCGCTCACGACCGAGGAGCGCGACGCGTTCGGCCCGCTGTACCTCGAGGTGCTGCGCCGCCTGGACGGGATGTTCGGGCTGAAGATGCCCTACATCGCCGCGTGGCACCAGGCCCCCGTGCGCGTCGCGCGCGACCTGGCCTACCTGCACCTGCAGCTGTTCAGCACCCGGCGGGCGCCGGGCAAGCTCAAGTACCTGGCCGGCTCCGAGTCGGCGATGGGCGTGTTCGTCAACGACGTGCGGCCCGAGCAGGCCGCCCAGATGCTGCGGGAGGTCGTCCTGTGAGTACGGCCCTGCAGAGACTGCCGGAAGGTCCCTGGGACGCCGTGTGGGCGAGCCCGGGCCGGGTCAATCTCATCGGCGAGCACACCGACTACAACGACGGCTACGTGCTGCCCTTCGCCCTGCCGCACCTGACCGTCGTCGGCGGCCGCCGTACCGGTGGCGAGTCCTGGACGGTGTCGTCGGAGCAGACCGGCGAGACGGTGACGTTCGGCCCCGACGACAAGGTCGAGGGCTGGGGCGCGTACATCGCCGGGGTCGTGTGGGCCCTGCGCGAGGCCGGCCACGATGTCCCGGGCGCGTCCCTGGCGATCGCGTCCGACGTGCCGTTCGGGGCCGGGCTGTCCTCGTCGGCCGCGCTGGGGTGCGCGGTGATGGCCGTGCTGGTGGACCTGGCGGGGCTGGACGTGCCGATGGCGGTGCGGCCGCGGCTGGTCCAGCGGGCCGAGAACGAGTACGTGGGGGCCCCGACCGGCATCATGGACCAGTCGGCCTCGACGCTGTGCCGCGAGGGCCACGCGCTGTTCCTGGACTGCCGGTCGCTGGCCACCGAGCAGGTGCCGTTCGACCTGGCGGCGCAGGGGCTGGCGATCCTCGTGGTGGACAGCCGGGCCCCGCACGCGCACGTGTCGGGCGAGTACGCGGCCCGCCGGCGCAGCTGCGAGGAGGCCGCGAAGATCCTCGACGTGACGGCGCTGCGGGACGTGGAGCCGGCCGGCCTGGAGGCGGCCCTCGCGCGGCTCGACGACGAGGTGATGCGCCGGCGCGTGCGGCACGTGGTGACCGAGGACCAGCGGGTGCTCGACACCGTGGAGGCGCTGCGCGCGGGCGATGCCCGGCCGATCGGGCCGCTGATGACCGCCTCGCACGAGTCCATGCGCGACGACTACGAGATCACCGTGCCCGAGGTCGACACCGTCGTCTCCGCGGCCCTGGCCGCGGGCGCGTACGGCGCCCGGATGACCGGCGGCGGGTTCGGCGGGTGCGTGCTGGCCCTCGTGGACGCCGAGCGCTGCGAGGCGGTCGAGGCGGCGGTGCGGGGGGCGTTCGCCGATGCCGGCTTCGCGCCCCCCGACGCCTTCGTGGTCACCCCGGCGGAGGGGACCCACAAGATCCGTTAGCAGACCAGGCGCGCGTCGGCCCAGTCGGCGTGGTCGTAGTCGATGCTGCCCGCGCCGCCCAGGACCAGGCGGACGTTGGAGCGGCCGGTGACGTCCACGTCGATGGCGACCGGCGCGCCGGCCGTCACCGTCGGGCTCGTGTACAGCGTCGTGCCGTCGCCCAGCACCGAGAACGTCACGCCCGTCGAACTCGTGCCCACCTCGGCGTCCAGGCCGCCGACGGCGGTGAACCGGGTGCAGCCCGCGGATGGCACGGTGATGTCGCTCGCCGCGTGGGCGCCGACCCCCTTGGGGTAGGACACGCCGCCGACGGTGATGACGCTGCCGTCCGCGGCCGCCTGCTCCCCGTTGGACATGTCCCGCTCCGGCTGGCCCCAGCCGTTGCTGGTCGCGCCCCAGGTGCGGTCGCTGACGGCCGAACCCGAGCCGGTGCCGCCGCAGACCAGGGTCGGGCTCCCCCAGTCCGCGTGGTCGCTCGTGATGCCGTTCGTGCGGGCGTCCGTGACGCGCAGCTCCAGGTTCAGGTAGCCGCCCGTCGACACGGTCAGGCGGGTGGGTGCCTGGCCGCCGGTCTTCACGCCGGAGTAGCCCAGCAGGCGGCCGTCGCCGTAGACCGCGAAGCGCACCGAGCCCGCGGTGCCCGTCTCGTTGTCGACCCCGACCTGCGCGGTGAAGGTGCGGCAGGCCCGGCCCAGGTACACCTGGACGGCCGAGTCCGCGTGCACGCCGAGGCCCTTGGCGAACGTGGTGCCGCCGATGTTGAGCGTCCCGCCGTCGCCGGCCGCCTGTTCGCCGTTGGCACGGTCGCGCTCGACCGGGCCCCAGCCGTTGCTGGACGCGGCCCACGTCATGTCGCTGACCTGGTAGGTGCCGGCCGCGGGCGCCCCGGACAGGGAGCCCGCGCGGGTGACCCGGAACATGGCGACGCCGTGGGAGGGCACCGAGGCGCTGAGCGCGCCCGTGGTGGTGCCGGTCGCGCCGGTCCAGAGGTTCTTGGTGGCGTACGAACTGGAGCCGGCGAGTCCGAGGGCCGCCGCGCTCGTCGAGACGGTCGCGGTGGCCCCGCCGCGGTTGAACAGGACCACGGCGACCGACCCGTCGCTCATCGGCTTGGCCCAGACCTCCTGGTCGCCCGAGTCGGCGATGCGGCGGCCCTGGGAGCCGCCCCAGTCCCGGTTCACGGCGATGACGTCGGCGTTGCGCAGCACGCCGAGGGTCGTGGCGCTGACCGAGCGCAGGTCGTTGCCGAGCAGCAGCGGCGCGGACAGCAGCGACCAGAGCGAGAAGTGGGCGACGTTCTCGTCCTGGGTGAGCGAGCCGTTGCCGACCTCGAGCATGTCGGGGTCGTTGTAGAAGCCCTTGCGCGCGAACGGCTCCAGCCCGGCCTGCTGGTCCAGGAGCGAGGTGATGCTGCCCCAGCTGGCGTTGATGTCGCCGGTGGTGCGCCAGGAGCTGCCCCCGACGTTGGGGCCGAAGACCCACGGCTGGTCGTCGCCCCAGTTGCAGATGCTGTAAACGATCTGCCGTCCGGTGGCCTTCAGCGCGTCGCCCATCGCCTTGTAGCGGTCGTAGGCGGGGCGGCCCTGGTTGTTGCAGTTGTCGTACTTGAGCAGGTCCACGCCCCAGGAGGCCCACGTCTGGGCGTCGGTGGTCTCGTGGTCGAGGCTCGCGGGCAGTCCCTGGCAGGTGGCGGTGCCGGCCGAGGAGTAGATGCCGAGCTTGAGGCCGCGGGCGTGCACGTAGGTCGCGATGGCCGCGATGCCGCCCGGGAAGCGGGTGGGGTCGGGCTGCAGGCGTCCCTGGGCGTCGCGGGTGCTCGCCATCCAGCAGTCGTCGATGTCGACGTAGGTGTACCCGGCGTCGCGCAGGCCGGTGCTGACCATGGCGTCGGCGGTCGCCTTGATCAGATTTTCGTCGATGTTGCAGCCGAACCGGTTCCAGCTGTTCCACCCCATCACGGGGGCGGTGAGGGGGCCCGGCTGCGGCGTGGCGGTGGCCGAAGCCGGCGATGTGACGGTCACCAGGACGGGGACGGACGCCGCGAGGGCCAGCCCGAGGGTCGTGGCGGCGGCGGTCAGGGCGCGTTGCAGCGCCCCGGAAGATCGGATCATCGCAGCTCCCAGGCAGTACGAGATCGAATATGTTGAATATTGTTGTACGCCGCTCCCCATCTCCGCACAAGGTCCCCCATCGATGTCGGGAAGGCATCGATGGGGTCTCGGTCATGTGACAGTTGGTGTTTGGTTTTGGGCGGGTGGGTGGAAAGTCTTGACAGAAAAAGTTTGAGGATGAGTGAATGCGATACACCTCGATGAGGTCCCGCACAGACACCCCAGTCGATCCCTCGCTCAAGGGAGTTGCACCATGATCAATATGCGTGGCCACTGGCGGCCCGCTCTGGCCGTGCTCAGCGCCGCGGCCCTGCTGATGACCGGCTGTGCGAAGTCCGAGGACGACAACGCCGGGTCCGGCACGTCGGCGAACGCCTCCGCCGCCGCGCAGGCCACCAAGTCGGCCGACGCCTCCGGCGCCAGCTGCACGCTGCAGCAGTTCGGCGGCACCAAGATCGACCTGAAGACGGCCCAGGTGGGCTTCTCCCAGTCGGAGAAGGAGGCCAACCCGTTCCGCATCGCCGAGACCCAGTCCATCAAGGACGAGGCGAAGAAGCTGGGCATCCCCGAGGCCAACCTCAAGACGACCAACGCCGACTCGAAGTTCGACAAGCAGATCACCGACGTGAGCACCCTGATCGACCAGGGCGTGCAGCTGCTGATCGTCGCGCCGCTGAACTCCGACGGCTGGGACTCGGTGTTCGCCAAGGCCTCGGCGAAGAAGATTCCGATCATCACGATCGACCGGAAGATCAACGCGAAGAGCTGCACCAACTACCTGACCTTCATCGGGTCGGACTTCGCGGAGCAGGGCAAGCGGGCCGCCGACAAGATGGCCAAGGCCCTCAACAACACCGGCACGGTCGCGATCCTGCTCGGCGCGCCGGGCAACAACGTCACCACGCTGCGCACCAGCGGCTTCAAGGACGAGATGGCCAAGGTCGCCCCGGGCATCAAGATCGTCTTCGAGCAGACCGGCAACTTCTCCCGCGAGGAGGGCCAGAAGACGGCCGAGCAGCTGCTGCAGGCCAACCCGAACGTCAACGGCATCTACGCCGAGAACGACGAGATGGCTCTCGGCGCGGTGACCGCCCTCAAGGGCGCCAGCAAGAAGGCCGGCGACGTCAAGATCGTGACGATCGACGGCACCAAGGGCGCGGTCCAGGGCATCGTCGACGGCTGGATCTACTCGGTCATCGAGTCCAACCCGCGCTTCGGCCCGCTGGCCTTCTCCACCGCTGAGAAGTTCTTCAACGGCGACGCGATCCCGGAGAACATCATCATCTCCGACCGCGAGTACGACTCCACCAACGCGTCGTCCGACATCGGTCTGTCCTACTAGGCCTGGTAACCCCGGTCCGCGCCAGGCCCTTCGCCTGGCGCGGGCCGGGGTTCGACGCGTGAAGAGAGGCAACATGTCCCTGTTGGAAGTCACCGGGGTCAGCAAGCAGTTCCCGGGCGTGCGCGCGCTCGACGACGTCTCGTTCACGCTGAACGCGGGCGAGGTGCACGCGCTCGTCGGCGAGAACGGCGCCGGCAAGTCCACCCTGATCAAGGTCCTCACCGGCGTGTACCGCCCGGACGGCGGCGAGGTGCGCTACCAGGGCGAGCCGGTCTCCTTCGGCGGCCCGCTGGACGCCCAGGCGGCCGGGATCTCCACCATCTACCAGGAGGTCAACCTCGTCCCGCTCATGAGCGTGGCGCGCAACCTCTTCCTGACCCGCGAGCCGCGCAACCGCCTCGGCCTGGTCGACGTCGCCCGGATGAACCGCGAGGCGGCCGAGATCCTCTCCGGCTACGGCATCACCTCCGACGTGCGCCGCCCGCTGGGCCTCATGCCCCTCGGCGCGCAGCAGATGGTCGCGCTGGCCCGGGCCGTCATGGTCGACGCCAAGGTCGTCGTGATGGACGAGCCGACCTCCTCGCTCGAGCCCCGCGAGGTGGAGACGCTCTTCGGCGTCATCCACCGGCTGCACGAGCGCGGCGTCGGCATCATCTACGTGAGCCACCGCCTCGACGAGCTGTACCGCATCTGCGACAGCGTCACGATCCTGCGCGACGGCAAGCTCGTCCACGCGGGCAAGCTGGCCGACCTCGAGCGCGTCCAGCTCGTCTCGCACATGCTGGGCCGCCCGGTCTCGGCCGAGCGCTCGTTCACCAGCTTCGCCGGCGAGCACGACGCCGCCGGCGGCCAGCCGGTGCTGCGGGCCACCGACCTCAACAGCCGCCACCACCTCGCCGGGGTCAGCTTCGAGGTCCGGCCGGGCGAGGTCGTGGGGCTCGGCGGCCTGCTCGGCGCCGGGCGCAGCGAGACCATCAAGGCGGTGGCCGGCGCGCTGCCGCTGGACAGCGGGACGGTCGAGGTCGGCGGCCGGCCGCTGCGCCGCCCGACCCCGGTGAGCGCGCTGAAGGCCGGCATCGCCGTGCAGCCCGAGGACCGCAAGGCCGAGGGCATCGCGCTGGGGCTGTCGGTGCGGGAGAACATCGCCCTGGCGATCCTGCCCCGGCTCGCCACCGCCGGCGTCGTCTCCGAGCGGAAGATCGACGAGATCGTCGACACGTTCATGAAGCGCCTGCGGATCAAGGCGTCCAGCCCGCACCAGCGGGTCGGCGACCTCTCCGGCGGCAACCAGCAGAAGGTGCTGCTGGCCCGGCTGCTGGCGACCGGCCCGAAGGTGCTGCTGCTGGACGAGCCGACCCGCGGCATCGACGTGGGCGCGAAGGCCGAGGTGCAGGCGCTCATCGACGAGCTGGCGTCCGAGGGCCTCGGGGTGGTGCTGGTGTCCTCCGACGCCGAGGAGCTCATCGAGGGCTCCGACCGGGTCGTGGTCCTGCGTGATGGCGCCGTGGTGGGGATGCTGCGCGGCGAGGAAGTGACGACGGAGCATTTGATGAACGTGATCGCGGTGGCGTCGTCATGACCGACACGACGGCTGTCAACAAGCTCGACCTGTCCCGCTGGCGCCGGCTGCTGCCGGTGTACGGCGTGTACGTGGCCCTGCTCGTGCTGGTGCTGTTCAACATCGTCTACACCGACAACTTCCTCGAGTGGTCGAACCTGCGCATCCAGCTCGTCCAGGTCACCCCCGTGGTGATCGTGGCGCTGGGCATGGCGCTGGTCATCGGCACCGAGGGCATCGACCTGTCGGTCGGGTCCGTGATGGCCCTCGGGGCCGCGATCATCCCGCTGTACCTCGGCTACGGCCCCGTCCCGGCGATCGTCCTCGCGCTCGTCGGCGGGCTGGTCATCGGCCTGGTCAACGGCGGGCTGGTGGCCTTCGTCGGCCTCCAGCCGATCGTGGCGACGCTGGCGATGCTGGTGGCGGGCCGGGGCATCGCGCTCGTGCTGTCCAGCGGGCGCTACAAGGACATCCACGACCAGAACTTCATCGAGATCGGCACGGGGCAGTTCTTCTACGTGCCCTACACCGTGTGGATCGCCGCGGCGCTGGCCGTCGTGGTCGGCTTCGTGGTGCGCCGGACGGTCTTCGGCCGGCGGCTGCTGGCCATCGGCGACAACCGCCCGGCCGCGGTGCTGGCCGGCGTCCCGGTGCGCCGGGTGCTGGTGACGGTCTACGTCATCAGCGCGATCCTCGCCTCGATCGCCGGCGTCATCCAGGTGGCCCGGATCGGCTCGGCCGACGCGTCGCGGATCGGCCTGCTCATCGAGCTCTCCGCGATCACCGCGGTGGTCGTCGGCGGCACCCCGCTGACCGGCGGCAAGGTGCGCGTGCTCGGCACCGTGGCCGGCGCGCTGCTCATGCAGCTGCTGACCGCGACGATGATCGCCAACAACCTGCGCGACTCGACCGCGCAGATGGTGCAGGCGGTCATCATCCTGGTCGCCGTGTACGCGGCCCGCGAACGGAGGACCCGATGAGCCAGACCGTGGTCACGCCCCCGGCCAAGGCGGCCCGGGCCGAGGCCGCCTCGATGCGCACCGAGCGGATCGTCGAGCTGGTGCAGCGCCAGGGCGCGCTCGCCGTGCTCGTGCTCGTGATCGTCGTCGGCGTCGTCACGTGGGACAGCTTCCGCACCTTCGACAACCTCGGCACGGTGCTCATCTCCACCGCGCCGCCCGCGCTCATCGCGCTCGGCATGACCTTCGTGATCATCAGCGGCGGCATCGACCTGTCCGTCGGGTCGCTGTACGTGCTGGGCGGGGTGCTGGCCGCCTGGGCGTCGCAGTTCGGCACCTGGGCCGCCTTCGCGCTCCCGCTGGCCGTCTGCGGGGTGTTCGGGCTGGTGCAGGGGCTCATCATCGCCTACGCGCGGCTGGCGCCCTTCATCGTCACGCTCGCCGGGCTGCTCGGGGCCCGCGGGCTGATGCTCGCCCTGTCCGACCAGGGGGCCGACACCTACCTGGTGAAGACGGACTCCTTCAAGCACTTCGGCACGGGCGAGCTGGGCGGGATCGGGTACCCGGTCTTCGGAGTCGTGGTGCTCTTCGCGGCCGGGATGCTGCTGCTGTACCGCAGCCGCTTCGGCCAGTCCGTCTACGCCATCGGCGGCAGCGAGGACGCGGCCCGCCTGATGGGCGTGAAGATCCGCAGCACCCAGGTGCGGGTCTACGTGCTCTCCGGCCTCCTGGCCGGGCTCGCGGGCACCATCAACGCGGCCCGCCTCGGCTCCGGCGTCACGGTGCTGGGCACCGGCATGGAGCTCGACGCGATCGCCGCGGTGGTCGTCGGCGGCACGCTGCTGACCGGCGGCGCGGGCACCCTCGGCGGCACCATCGCCGGCGTGCTGCTGCTCCAGGTGATCCAGAACATCATCAACCAGATCGGCACCGTCACGTCGGCCTGGCAGACGGTCATCAGCGGGGCGTTCATCGCGCTGGTGGTCGTGGCGCAGACCTACCTGGCCCGGCTGCGCCGGGTGGCCTCCGGTTAGTGGGGTGGGGGCCGAGAGGGGAGCGCCGCCGGAACCGGCGGCGCTCCCCTCGCATTTTCTGCAACTTGCAATAGCTGACGCTGCGATGCCGGCCGCACACCGTGTGCGACCTCGACCTTCCGCGCGCTTACACGATGTCCTCCTTGCCACCCGCACTGGAACATCCGCGTTGGAGGTTGCGCGTGAGCGTGCCCGGATACCGCGACACGCAGGGACGGCCCTGGGACGACCACGCCCCCGTGGATCCCGCCGAGGCCGAGGACTTTCTGGCTCTCTTCCACCACGAACAGCCCGGGGGGAACGGGCGTGAGCGCCTGGCCCGGGTCCGCGACGAGATCGCCGAGACCGGCACGTACGTGCACACGTACGCCGAGCTCGTCTTCGGCGCCCGGGTCGCCTGGCGCAACGCGAGCCGCTGCATCGGCCGGCTCTACTGGCGCAGCCTCGTCGTGCGCGACCTGCGCAAGGTGACCACGCCCGGCGAGGTCGCCGATGAGCTCGTCCGGCACCTGCGCCTGGCCGGGCAGCGCGAGCGGCACGTGATCCGCCCGATGATCTCCGTCTTCGCCCAGCACATCCCGGGCCGGCCGGCCGTGCGGCTGTGGAACGACCAGCTGATCCGCTACGCCGGGCACCGCCACCCGGACGGCACCGTCGTCGGCGACCCGCAGTACACGCAGTTCACCGAGACGCTGCGGCAGTACGGCTGGCACGGCAAGCCCGACAACCCCTTCGACGTGCTGCCGCTGGCGATCGAGGCCCCCGACGGCTCGGTCACGCTGCGCGAGCTGCCCGAGGACGCGGTGTGGGAGGTGCCGATCGAGCACCCGGAGCTGCGCTGGTTCGCCGAGCTGGGGCTGCGCTGGCACGCCATCCCGGCGATCGCGAACATGCGCCTGACCATCGGCGGGGTGGACTACCCGCTCGCCCCGTTCAACGGCTGGTACCTCGGGACCGAGATCGGCGCCCGCAACCTCGCCGACCACGACCGGTACAACCTGCTGCCGCTCGTCGCCGCGCGCATGGGCCTGGACACGTCGACCGAGCGCTCGCTGTGGAAGGACCGCGCGCTCGTCGAGCTCAACCGCGCGGTGCTGTGGTCCTTCGACCAGGCGGGCGCGCGCATCAGCGACCACCACACCGAGTCGGAGCGGTTCCTGGCCCACATCGCGAGCGAGGAGCGCGGCGGCCGCCCGACCCCGGCCGACTGGTCGTGGGTCGTGCCGCCGCTGAGCTCCTCGACGCTCGGCGTCTTTCACCGGTACTACCCCGAGGCCGACCAGCGCCCCGCGTTCTACCTGGACGCGGAGGCCCGCGAGCTCGGCCGGCGGGGACGCTCCCCGATCACCCCGCCCGCGGCCGCCCGGTGCCCGGTCGTGCACGGCGAACGCCCGCCGCTGCCCCGCCCGCGCCCGATGCCGGCGGTCGTCCCGCCGGTGCGCCCCGCATCCCCGGACGTGCTGGTGATGGAGGCGCCCCCGGCGGTGCCCGAGCAGCGTTCGGGCTGGTTCAACCGGTTACTGCGCCGCTGAGCCCTTGAGCACCTCGGCCAGGGCGTCCACGGCGAGGTCGATGTCGGCCTCGGTGACCACCAGCGGCGGCGCGAGGCGCAGCGTCGAGCCGTGGGTGTCCTTGGCCAGCACGCCGCGGGCCATGAGGCGCTCGCTCGCCTCGCGGCCCGTCATGAGCGCGGGGTCGATGTCGATGCCCGCCCACAGGCCCCGGCCGCGCACCGCGGTCAGGCCGTGGCCGACGAGCGCGTTCAGCCGCCGGTGCAGGTGGGCGCCGACCTCGCGGGCGCGGGCCTGGGGCTCGCCGGTCTCCAGCAGGGCGATGACGGCCCGGGCCACGGCGCACGCGAGCGGGTTGCCGCCGAACGTGGAGCCGTGCTCGCCCGGCCGCAGCACGCCGAGGATGTCGGCGTTCGCCGCGACCGCCGACACCGGCACGATGCCGCCGCCGAGGGCCTTGCCCAGGATGTACATGTCCGGCACCACGGACTCGTCGTCGCACGCGAACGTGGCCCCGGTGCGGCCGAGGCCGGACTGGATCTCGTCGGCGACGAAGAGCACCCCGCGCTCGGTGCACAGCCGGCGCACGCCGGGCAGGTAGCCGCGCGGCGGTACCAGAACCCCCGCCTCGCCCTGGATCGGCTCCAGGAGCACGGCCACGGTGGTGTCGTCGATCGCGGCCGCGAGCGCGTCGAGGTCGCCGTAGGGCACCACGACGAAGCCGGGCGTGTAGGGCCCGTAGTCGGCCCGGGCCTCGGGGTCGGTCGAGAAGCTCACGATGGTCGTGGTCCGGCCGTGGAAGTTGCCGTCGGCCACGATGATGGTGGCCCGGCCGTCGGGGACGCCCTTGACCTTGTACCCCCACTTGCGCGACACCTTGATCGCGGTCTCCACGGCCTCGGCCCCGCTGTTCATCGGCAGCACCAGCTCCTTGCCGGTGAGCCGGGCCAGGTCGGCGCAGAACGGGCCGAACTGGTCGTGCAGGAAGGCGCGGCTCGTGAGCGTGACCCGGTCGAGCTGCTCGCGGGCGGCGGCGACGAGGCCGGGGTGGCGGTGGCCGAAGTTCAGCGCGGAGTAGCCGGCGAGGCAGTCGAGGTAGCGGCGCCCGTCGACGTCGGTGACCCAGGCGCCCTCGGCCTCGGCGATGACGACCGGCAGCGGGTGGTAGTTGTGCGCGGTGTGCTGTTCCGCCGCCTCAACTGCCGATGCGGTGCGACTGTCGACGCCGGTGCGACTGTCGACGCTGTCGCGATTGTCGACGCTGGTGCGATTGACGACGCTGGTCATGCGCGGACCTCCAGGGTGCAGCACTTCGGGCCGCCGCCGGCCTTGTGCAGCTCGGAGACGTCGACGGGGACCGGCTGGAACCCTTTCGACGCTAGCTCCCCGGCCAGGCGGACGGCGGCGGATGGCAGGACGACCCGGTGGCCGTCGCTGACCGCGTTGAGGCCCAGCACGGCGGCGTCCTCGGCGGTCGCGAGCACGGCGTCGGGGTACAGCCGGCGCAGGACCGCCTGGCTGCCCGCGGAGAACGCGCCCGGGTAGTACGCGATGGTGTCCTGCGACAGCACGGTGAGCGCGGTGTCGAGGTGGTAGTAGCGCGGGTCGACGAGCTGCAGGGTCAGCACCGGGCGGCCGAAGAGCTCCTGCGCCTCGGCGTGCGCGGCGTGCTCGGTGCGCAGCCCGGTGCCGGCCAGGATGCGCTCGCCGGCCAGCAGCAGGTCGCCCTCGCCCTCGTTGACGCTCTTGGCCGGGTGCACGTCGAAGCCGTTGCGGGCGAACCACTCCAGGTAGGCCGGGCCCTCGTCGGCGCGCTCCGGGTGGCGGAACTGCGCGCCGTAGACCCGGCCGTCCACCACGGTCGCGCCGTTGGCGGCGAAGACCATGTCGGGCAGGCCGGGGACCGGGTCGATGAGCTCGACGGTGTGGCCGAGCGACAGGTACAGCTCGTAGAGGGTCGTCCACTGCTCGACCGCCCGGCCGGCGTCGACCGGCTGGGTCGGGTCCATCCACGGGTTGATCGCGTAGTCCACCGCGAAGTACGTCGGGCGGCACATGAGGTAGCGACGACTCATGGTCACAACCTACGACCCGTCCGGACGACGAACCATTGCGATCCGGTGCTTGATGGCGCAGTTTTGTTGTGCAGTACGGCAGCGAAATGACGAATCGTTGCGCCTATTGCAGCTCGCGCCAGTTGCCCGGCTGAGCCAGCAGGCCGGAGACGCAGTTCATCGCGCCGTCCTCGTCGGCGAACTCGTAGCGACGGCAGCGCCCGTCCGCGCCGCCCTCCCGCGACTCGACCCACCAGATGCCGGCGTCCTCGAAGAGGTAGACGTCGCGGCGGGCCAGCCGGCCCCAGGTGCCGTTCCACCAGTGCTTTCTGCGCTCCATGGTCCACTATTCGAACACATGTACCAACATCATCGGTAGGGCGGGGTTAGCGCATGCCCGGTCTGGGTACGCCTGCACCATGTCGGCGGATCTCCTCGAGCTCCTGACGGCCGAGCACCGCCGGCTGGAGTCGCTCTTCGCCGACGCCGAGACGGCCCCCACCCCGCAGGGGCGCCGCGAGGCCGTGGCCGCCGCCGAGGAGGCGCTGCGGTGCCACATCGACGCCGAGACGCGCTTCCTGCACCCGGCCCTGCGCGAGCACCTGCCGGCCGGGCCGGACATCGCGGAGTACGAGGACTCCGAGCACGCCTCGTTCCGCTCGCTCACCGCGGACGGCTTCGACGCCGTGCGCCAGCACATGCAGGAAGAGGAGACCGAGATCTTCCCGCGGCTCGCCCAGGCCTGCCCGGCCGGGGAGCTGGCGCGGCTGGGCGATCTGCTGGCGAATTCGGTGCGTGTGACGGAATGACGCGGCGGGTAAGCCGTCATGCATGGCAGTTTCCGAGGACAGGCAGCCGCTGATCGCCACGCTCAAGAAGGCCGCGTTCCACCTCAAGGACGCGGGCATCCCCTTCTGCCTGGCTGGCAGCTTCGCGGTGTACGCGCGCGGCGGCGAATCCGTCGACCACGACATCGACTTCCTCATCAAGGAGGAGGACGCCGGGCGGGTGCTCGCCTCGCTGGCCGAGGTCGGCTTCCGCGGCGAGGTGCCCCCCGAGGGCTGGCTGGTGAAGGCCTGGGACGACACGGAGCAGGGCGACCTCCTGATCGACTTCATCTTCTGCCCGGTGCAGCGGCCGGTGACCGACGCGACCTTCCAGGACACCGACGTCATCGCGGTCAACGCCTGCCACATGCCGGTCCTCTCGGCGACCGAGCTGATGATCCACAAGGTGCTCACGTGGTCGGCGCACTACTGCGACTTCGCGCGCGGGCTGCCGGTGGCGCGCTCGCTGCGGGAGCAGATCGACTGGCCCCGGGTCTACCGGGAAACCGCCCACTCGCCCTACGCCCATGCTTTTCTGTTCTTGATCGACCGCCTCGGTGTGATGTCGATGGCCGAGGCCAACGCGCTGGCGGCGGCCGTCTAAGGGGGAACACGATGGCAACGGACCAGTACGTCGAGGGCGAGCTGCAGCACCTGCTCGCCGAGGACGAACGGATCACCGAGCAGGGGATCCGCTTCGTGCGCACCGACTCCGGCATCGCGCTCGTCGGCGAGGTGGAGAGCGCCGAGCGCCGCGACACGATCTGCCGGGTGGTCGCCGAGGCGTTCCCGGACCTGCCGGTGCAGTGCAACATCGGCTTGACCCGGGTCCACGAGCCGGAAGAGGTGGAGGAACTGTGAGCGGAGGCGGCGGCGTGGCGCAGACCGATGACGGCACTGTTCGCGTGGCGGCGGTCGGCGACGTGCACCTGGATGCCGACGTCGTGGGCCGCTACCGGCCGGCGCTGGAGCACCTCGGCGCGAAGGCCGACCTGCTGCTGCTGGCCGGCGACCTGACCCGGCACGGCACCGAGGCCGAGGCGGTGTGCGTGGCCCGCGAGTTCGGCGGGCTGCCCGTGCCGGTGGTCGCGATCCTCGGCAACCACGACTACCACTCCGACGAGCAGGAGGCGGTGGCGGCGGTACTGCGCGACGCCGGCCTGATCGTCCTGGAATGCTCCGGCACCGTGGTGGAGTGCCGCGGCGTGCGCATCGGCGTCGCCGGGACCAAGGGCTTCGGCGGCGGCTTCGCGGGCGCCTGCGCGAGCGAGTTCGGCGAGCCGGAGATGAAGGCGTTCACCAGCCACGGCCGCGAGCTCGCGGCGCGCTTCGGCGAGAGCCTGGCCGCGCTGGACTGCGACGTGCGCATCGCTCTGACGCACTACTCCCCCGTGCCGGAGACGCTGCTGGGCGAGCCCCTGGAGATCTACCCGTTCCTGGGCTCGTACCACCTGGCGCAGGCCATCGACGGCACGCCCGGCGTCGGGCTGGCCGTGCACGGCCACGCGCACGCGGGCTCGGAGCGCGGCACGACGCCGGGCGGGGTGCCCGTGCGCAACGTGGCCCACCCGGTGATCCGGCAGGCCTACAACGTGTACCAGCTCTCGTCGGTGCTCGCCCCGGCCTGACGCACAGGGCCAGATTCACAGGGCCAGATTCACAGGGCCAGATTCACAGGGGCTCGACCAGCTCCCCGCGCAGGAACGTCAGGGCGTGGGTCAGCAGCCGCGACACGTGCATCTGGGAGATCCCGAGCCGGGCGGCGATCTGCGTCTGCGTCAGGTTGCCGACGAACCGCATGGCGATGATCTGCTGCTCGCGCTCGGGCAGCCGGGCGATGAGCGGCCGCAGCGACTCGCGGTCGTCGACCGCCTCCAGGGCCCGGTCCGCCCCGCCGAGGAGGTCGGCGAGCTCGGCCGCGCCGCCGTCGCCGCCGGCCGGGGCGTTGATCGACAGGGTGCGGTACGCGTGCCCGGACTCCAGCCCCTCGATGACCTCCTCCTCGCTGATCCCGAGGCGGCCGGCGAGGTCGGCGACGGTCGGCGAGCGGCCGAGCTCCTGGGCCAGCTCGCCGGAGACCTTGCTGATCTCCAGGCGCAGCTCCTGCAGCCGGCGCGGGACGCGCACGTCCCAGCCCTTGTCGCGGAAGTGGCGCTTGAGCTCGCCGACGATCATCGGGATCGCGTAGCTGGGGAACGGCGCCCCGCGCGTCGGGTCGAAGCCGTCCACGGCCTTGATCAGGCCGAGGCCCGCGACCTGGGTGAGGTCGTCGAGCGGCTCGCCGCGGTTGCGGAAGCGCCGGGCCAGGTACTCGGCCAGCGGCAGGTACAGCTCGATGAGGCGGGCCCGGACGCGGGGCCGGTCGGGACTGCCGGCCGGGAGGTCGGCGAGCACGGTGATCAGGGCCTGGGCGGCCGTCTCGGCGTCCTTGCCTGGGCTGCGACCGGGTGCGCGGACGGGTGGGCGGCCGGGTGCGCGGGTGATGGTCATGAGGGGTCCCCTGCCTACCGTGCCGCAGAGCACCGCACAGCGGTCTCGCGGCATGAGTTCGGCCAGACGACGCCCTGGTCTCGAGCGCCCGGCACGGCCCGCGGCGACTGGATCGCGGCTGATTTGACGATCCGCCGAGGCCATCCGGCACTGGAGGCGAATCCAGCGACGGATGCAGATACGGTTCGTTCAAATTACCGCGCCGCCCGGCCCCCGGGCAAGACGCACACCACCGAACGTGGTCAGGAGACCTCGGAGAGTTCGTCCTCGTCCGAGCCGGCGTCGGAGCCGGACTCGTCGGCGGCCTCGGTGACGCCGGTCACGGTGCGGTACACCCGCTCCAGCTCCGTCGCGGTGCGCTCCCAGGTGTAGCGGGAGCGGACGCGGTCGATCGCGGCGCTGGCGAAGCTCATCCGGCGCACCTCGTCGCCGAGCAGGGCCCGCAGGGCGCCGGCCAGCGCGTTGGGGTCGCGGGGCGGGACGAGCACGCCGGTGACGTTGTCGATGACGCTCTCGCCGATGCCGCCGACCTCGTAGGCGACCACCGGCACGCCGCAGGACATCGCCTCCAGCGGGGTCAGGCCCGACGGCTCGTACCAGGGGGCGCAGGCCAGGACGTCGGCGGAGCGGTACCAGCCGGCCAGGTCCTCCTGGCTGACCGCGCCGACGATGCGGACCCGGTCGGCGACGCCGTGGGTGTCGGCCAGCTGCAACAGCCGGCGGGCCTCGGGATCGGCGTCGATGTCGCGGGGCGGGCGGGCCGGGTCGGGGCCGCCGACGATCACCAGCTCGGCCCCCGGCACGCGGCGCAGCGCCTCGACGAGGTCGCCGAAGCCCTTGCGCGGCACGAGCGGGCCGACGGTGAGGATGCGGCGCAGCCCGGGGCGGCGATGGTCGGCCGCCGGGCCGGACGGCGTGAAGGTTTCAGGGTCGACGCCGGGCGGGACGATGACGGTCGTGGCGCGCCGGATGCCCATGCGGCCGAGGTCGGCGACCTCGTCCTCGCTCTGGGCCACCACCCGGTCGGCGAGGGAGCCCAGCGTGCGCTCCATGCCCGCCCGGGGGCCCGGTCCGGCGTTGTGGTCGACGGGCAGGTGGCGGCGCTCGGCCGCGGCGAGGCCGTGGAAGGTGACCACCACCGGCCGGCGCACGTCCGCGGTGGCGGTGAGCGCGGCGAGGCCGGAGAGCCAGTAGTGCGCGTGCACGACATCCGGTCCGCCGTCCGGCCCGCCGGATTTCCACCGGTCGGCCAGCGCCCGGCCGAAGTCCCCCATGAGGGGGAGCTGGTCGTCGGCCGGCAGCGGCTGCACGGGGCCGCCGGGCACGTGCTCGATCGTGACGCCGGGCGCGAACGGGACGGTCTTGGGCAGGCTCTTGTCCTCGTGGCGCACGTACACGGTCACCTCGTGCGACAGCGCGCCGAGGGCCTTGGCCAGGGCCGCCACGTGAGTGTGCCGGCCTCCCGCCGTCGGTCCGCCCAGCCCGAGCGGGCTGGCCTGGGCGGAGACCAGGGCAATCCTCAACTCTGCGACCTCCACCGAACCGGCTGCGCTGACCTGCCAACGCCCCTACCCGGGCCGGATGGTGGTAAACATCAACGGGCGAGCCGCAGCCGGCCCGCCGCGGAAGCATGGACAGGAGAGGCGGAGGCATGGCCGACAGGGCCCCCGGAGAGGGCAGCAGCGCGGAGCCGGCGGAGGCGCTCGCCGCGCTGGTCGCGAAGCTGCGGGCCGAGCTGACCGGGGTGCGCACCGCCATGCGGAACCGCGCGGTCATCGAGCAGGCCAAGGGTGTGCTCGTGGAGCGGCTCGGGGTGACCCCGGACCAGGGCTTCGACCAGCTCGTGCGGCTCAGCCAGCGCACCAACATCAAGCTCATCGAGGTCGCCGCGGCGATCGTGGGCACCACGTCGCCGGACCCGAACGCGCCGGATGTGGTGAATCTCATCGACGACGAGCTGCGCCAGCACGTGGCCCGCTCGCGGAGCTCGGCCCCGGCCTCGGTCAAGCCGGACGTCGTCCCCGCCTCCCCCAGAAAACGCTCGAGCCGGACCCCCGAGGTCGAGGCGCTGCAGTCCCAGCACCAGCTCCTGAGCGCCCGGATCGCGGCCGCCCGCAGCTACGACGAGATCTGCGACGTGCTCGGCACCGCCCCGACCGCGTGGCCGGCGCCCACCGCGGTGCTGCTGACCCTGCTCGACCCGGACGGCGCCCAGCGCGGCGTGGGCACGTTCGGGGTGCCGGGCGAGGTGCGCAGCCGCTGGTCGCGCATTCCCCCTGACCCGGGGGTGCCGCTGGTCGTCGCCGCGCACGAGGTGGAGACGCTGTGGCTGGCCCCCGAGCCCGGCGCCCGGCGGCGCTTCCCCGTGCTCGGCGAGCAGCCGTTCTCCGGCGAGACGCTGCTCGCGTCCCCGCTGATCTCCGGCGAGCGGGTCATCGGCGGCATCCTCATGACCTGGGCCGACGCGCTGCCCGAGGCCGAGGAGCTGCGCCGCTACGTGGCCGCGCTGCTCGAGCCGGTGGCCCGCCAGGTCGACACGCTCATCGGCGACGAGATCGCCAGCGCCTGGTTCCACGTCGCCGGCGAGGAGAGCGGGCAGGCGGCCCCGGCCCAGGTGTGGCTGCCGACCGTCGTCGACGCGCTGCACGACCCGGGCGCGCTGCTCTCCCCGGTGCACGAGGACGGGCAGCTCGTCGACTTCCGGGTGGAGTACGCCAACGGTCTGGCGCGGCAGATCTTCTCCGGGGCGCGGGTGGACCCCGACGAGGCGACGCTGCTGGCCGCGTATCCGGCGCTGGGCAGCTCGACGCTGCTGCCCGAGTTCGCGCGCGTGCTGCAGGACGGCCAGCCCCGCCGCCTCGAGGGGCTGCGGGCCGACCCGCGCACCGACGGCGTGCCCGGGCCGCAGACGCTGTCGGTGCACGCGGTGCGCCTGTGGGACCGGGTGTTCGCGGTGTGGCGGGTCGCCACCGAGGCCGACCTGCTCTACGACCAGCTGCTGCAGGCCGAGCGCATCGCCGGCATCGGCTCGTTCTGCTGGGAGCTGCGCGACCCCGAGCCGCGCTGCTCCCCCGAGCTCGTCCGGCTCTTCCACCGCGGCCAGGCCGGCGGGCGCGGCACGGACACGAGCCGCATCCCGGTCGACGAGCTCACCGCGAGCGTGCACCCCGACGACCTGCTCGCCGTGCAGGACGCGGTGCGGCGCACCATCGTCGAGGGCAAGCAGCTGCTGGCCGAGATTCGCGGGGCCGGGCGCGTCAACGGCCGCCGGCTCCGGCTGACCGCCGAGGCGATCCACGACGAGACCGGCAACGTCATCGCGGTGCGCGGCACGGTGCAGGACGTCACCGAGGAGCGCGCGATCGAGGCCCGGCTGCGCCGCGCCGAGGAGGCCCTGGCCGCTCAGCGGCACCGGCTCGCCGACGAGCGCCGCGCGGCCGAGGCGCTGCAGAAGGCGCTGCTGCCGACCGACTCCGAGCTCGGGCACCTGGAGGGCGTCGAGATCTGCGGCCGGTGCCGCTCCCCCGAGCGGGTCGGGACGATCGACGGGGACTGGTACGACGCCACCCCGGTCCCCGGCGACGGCACGATCCTGGTGCTCGGCGACGTCGACGAGCGCGGGCTGTCCTCGATGACGACGGCGGCGCGGCTGCGCTACGCGGTGCGGGCCTACGCGACGCTGGACATGTCGCCCGGGGACATCCTGACCGCGGTGAACGGCATGCTGTGCGCGATGGAGGTGGAGCACACGGCCTGCCTCATCGTGGCCCGCTACTCCCCGGGCACGCGCGAGCTGCGCTGGGCCGCGGCCGGGCAGGTCGCCCCGATCCGCTACGACGCGGCCGGGGCGGGCACCGTGCTCTCGGGCCCGCTGGGGCTGCCGCTGGGCGAGGTCGACCAGATGCGGTACTCGGACGCGGCCGTCACCCTCGCCCCCGGCGACCGCGTGCTCTTCTACACCGGCCTGAACGCCACGGTGTCCCGGCGCCGGGGCGGCGGCCTGGACCTCGTGCGCCGCGCCGGGGAGAGCGTGGACCTGGCCGACTTCGACGCGGTGGTGTCGCACCTCATGACGGTGCTGAACGTCCCCGAGGACGAGGACGTGTGCGCCATGCTGGTGCACGTGGCCTGATCTCGGGGTTTTTCGATAAATCGGGCGCTCCGCGCCACGACTTATCGCATTTATACCCCGACAGGCGATAAGTCCGACATGTCGCGGCACGAAGTGCCCGACATGTCGGTATTGCAGGCTTTACAGCACTCTCTTCTACAGCGTTCTCGAGTCCCAGTTCCAGGGCAGGGAGAGGCCGTCGAAGCGGCCGAGCGCGTCGCGGTGGCGGGCGGCGACCACGATGCGGTCCGGGCCGAGGTGGGCCAGCAGGTCGTCGTCGCCGAAGTAGCGCACCTGCGGGTCCGGCCACTGCCACAGGCCGTCGTCGAGCTCGCGGAGGCGCAGCTGCACCGCGCGGACCGCCCCGGCGGGCGGGGACATGAGGACCAGGCCGTGCAGCGGGGCGTAGGTGGCCTCGTAGACGGCGGCGTAGACCAGGAACCGCGACAGCGGCAGGCCGGTGCGCACCTCGTCGTTCTCGATGACCTCGGGGTCCGGGTCGCCGGCCCGGTGGGCGTCGGCGTCGTAGGCGTACCAGTCGGTGGCGCCCTGCCAGAAGCGGGGGCCGCCCGGCGGGAGCATCTCGTGGTCGCGGCTCAGCGGGTAGGTGTAGCGCGCCTGCAGGCGGTGCCACTCGGCCAGGGCCTCGGGGACGCCGGGCCGGGCGGGGCCGGCGGGCGGGCGGTCCGGGGGGCCGTACCAGCGGTACACGAACCGGCCCAGGCTGTCGGGCGCTACGACGTCCAACTCGTACACGCGCAACATCATGCCGCGTTGTTGCACATTCGCTACCAAATCCCAAGACTTAGAGCATTACGAATATAGATGAACACGCGTATTCTCCGGCGCATGCCGGACGAGTCCGCGGTCACGGAAGGCCCACGTGAGGAGGCCGTCGACGCCTCCGTCATGGAGGATGCCGGGGTCCGGGAGCTCGCCGCGCAGTTCGAGGAGGAGAAGCCGGGACGGCGGATCACCGGCCCGGTGGACGTCGGGGTCACCGCGGTCGCCGCGCTCGCGGCGCTGCTCGTGCTGCGGCAGGTGTTCCGGCCGCTCGCCCAGGGCAGCCAGTACTACCTCGTCATCTTCCTCGGCCTCGTCCTGCCGCTGGTGTTCGTCCTCTACCCGTCGGGTATCCGGTTCCGCAGACGTCACGCCGACGCGGCACCACAGGACGGCCCGGTCCTCGGCGGGGGCCCGACCGCCGGGGACTGGGTCCTCGCCGCCGTCGCGCTCGTCACGTGCCTGTACCCGGTGCTGCCCTTCCAGCACGGCTACGACGGCTTCCTCGACCGCCAGGGACTGCTCGAACCCCTCGACGTGGTGATGGGCGCGGCCCTGCTGGTGCTCGTGGTCGAGGCGTGCCGGCGCACCACGGGCTGGGTGCTGCCGGTCGTGTGCGCGCTGTTCCTGGCGTACGACTACTACGGCGGCCTGCTGCCCCAGGGCTGGGAGATCGCGCACGCGGGGCTGGACTTCGACCAGATCGTCGACGCGCTCTACAACTCGCCGAGCGGGTTCTACGGCACCCCGCTCGACGTCGCGGCCTCCTACATCGTGCTGTTCACGATCTACGGCGCCGTGCTCGACCTCTCCGGGGCCGGCGCGTTCTTCGTCGAGCTGTCCGTGGCCGCGTTCCGGCGCTCCCGCAGCGCGGCCGGGCGCACGGCGGTGGCGTCGGGCTTTCTGCTCGGTACCGTATCCGGCTCCGGCGCCGCGACGACCGTGAGCATCGGCGCGGTCACCTGGCCCATCCTGCGCCGGGCCGGCTACCCCGCCGAGCGCGCGGGCGGGATGCTCGCCGCGGCCGGGGTGGGTGCCATCCTCTCCCCGCCGACGCTGGGGGCCGCGGCGTTCATCATCGCCGAGTACCTGGACGTGTCCTACCTCAAGGTGCTCGGCTGGGCCACGGTGCCGACGATCCTGTACTACCTGGGCATCCTGCTCTCCGTCGAGATCGACGCGCGCCGCTTCGGGGCCCGGGCCGTGCACCTGCGGGTGCCGGCCGCGGGATCGCTGCTGCTGCGGTTCGGGTACCACTTCCTGTCCCTCATCGTGATCATCGTGCTGCTCGCGCTCGGCCGCTCCGCGACCCAGGCGGTGGTGTGGGCGACCCTGCTCGCGGCCGTGCTGTCGGTGCTGGACCGGCGGCACCGGCTCACCCCGCGGCGGCTCGTCGAGGCGCTCGCCGCCGGCATCCGCGGGGTGCTCCCGGTCGTCGCCGTGTGCGCCGCGGCCGGGGTCATCACCGCGAGCACCACGAAGACCGGGCTCGGGCCGCAGCTGTCGAGCCTCATGGTCGGCTGGGCGCAGGCCCTCGCGACCGGCCACACCGCGGTCGTCGCGCTCACCGCGGTCTTCGCCGCGATCGCGATGACGCTGCTCGGGCTGGCCATCCCGGTCACCGCGTCGTTCATCATCGGCTGGGTCATCCTCGGCCAGGCGCTGCTCGACCTCGGCATCTCCGAGCCCGCGACCGCGATGTTCATCTTCTACTTCGCGGTGCTGTCGGAGGCGACCCCGCCGACCGCGCTCGCGTCCGTGGCGGCGGCCGCGGTCACCGGCGGGCGGGTGTTCCCGACGATGTGGCAGACGCTGCGGTACGCGCTGCCGGCCTACCTGGTCCCGATCGCCTTCGTGGTGACCCCGGCCGGGCAGGGGCTGCTCGGCATCGGCGGCTGGGACCGGGTCACGTTCGCGCTGGCCGCCTCGGCCGTGGGGGTGCTGGCCCTGTCCGTCGCCGCCGGCGGGTGGTTCACCGGCATCGGGGTGGCTTCCGTGGTACCGCGAGTGCTCGCCGGACTGGCCGCCGGCGCGCTGCTGTGGCTCGACCTGTGGACCGTCGCCGCCGGCGTGGTGCTGCTCGCGCTGGCGGGGCTGCTCGTGTTTCTCTCACCGCGAAGGAGCTCACGTGCGAACCCTGACCTTGCCGCGAACCCTGAACGCGTTGTGCGCGACGGCAGTGCTGCTGATGGGGGTGGCCGGCTGCGGGGGCCGGCAGACGCCCGCGGGGACCTCTGAGAGCGCGGCGGCGGGGGCCGCGGCCGACTGCACCGTCAAGACCGACACCCGCATCTCGATCGCGACCGGCAACACCACCGGCGTGTACTACGTCGTCGGCAACGCGTTCGCCGAGCAGGTCACCAAGGCGACGGGCAACAAGGTGAAGGCGACCGCGGCCGAGACGCAGGCGTCGGTCGGCAACATCCAGAGCCTGGACAAGGGCGACTACCAGGTCGCGTTCTCGCTCTTCGACACCGCGGCCGACGCGGTGCAGGGCACCGGCTCGTTCGGCAAGCCGGTACGGATCGCCGCGCTGGGCCGCATCTACGACAACTCCACCCACGTCGTGGTGCGCGCCGACGCCGGCATCAACTCGATCGCCGACATGCGGGGCAAGCGCATCTCGACCGGCTCGCCGAAGTCCGGGACCGAGGTGATCGCCCAGCGCCTGCTCAAGGCCGCGGGCCTCGACCCCGACAAGGACATCCAGCCGCAGCGCCTCGACCTGGCCAAGACGACCGACGGCATGAAGGCGGCCACCGTCGACGGCTTCTTCTGGTCCGGCGGCCTGCCCACGTCGGGCGTCACCGACCTGTTCACCACGGCGGGCGACAAGGTGCGGTTCCTCGACATCGACGCGCTGCTGCCGAAGATGCGGCAGGTGAGCCCGGCCTACCAGGCGGGGACGATTCCGGCGGCGACGTACCGGACCGCGGCCGACGTCAAGACGATCGTGGTGCCCAACGTGCTGCTGGTCCGCTCGGACATGGACGCGGGCCTGGCCTGCGTGCTGACCAGGACCCTGGTGGAGAAGC
The DNA here is from genome assembly GCF_040300725.1 of Dactylosporangium sp. NPDC000244. Classification (NCBI taxonomy): domain Bacteria; kingdom Bacillati; phylum Actinomycetota; class Actinomycetes; order Micromonosporales; family Micromonosporaceae; genus Dactylosporangium; species Dactylosporangium sp. NPDC000244. The sequence goes on along the minus strand of NZ_JBEPEH010000028.1, from coordinate 101,411 downwards.
GCGAGGAGCTGGCCAAGGCGAACCCGGCGGCGAAGGGGATCACGCTGGAGACGGTCCGCAAGACCGACCCGGTGCCCCTGCACCCGGGCGCGGCGGCCGCCCTGGACACCCTCGGCGCCGCCAAGTAGGCCGGCGATTCCGGGCCGCCGGCCGGGCGGCCCGGATCGCCTCCGGCTCTACAGGGCCAGGATGATCTCCGTGCGCCGGGCCGGGGCGCCGTCCACCGGGGCCGGGTCGTCGTCCGTGGGGGCGACGCCGCCGGCGGCGATGCGGTCCAGCGTGTGCAGGCCGAGCGGGCGGACCGAGCCGAAGATCGTGTAGTTCGGGCGCAGCGCCGAGTCGGCGAAGACCAGGAAGAACTGGCTGCCGTTGGTGTCCGGGCCGGCGTTGGCCATGGCGAGCACGCCGCGGGCGTAGACCTTCCGCGCGCCCGTCGGGTCGGTCGGGGCCGGGGGCAGGTTCGTGGGGAGCTCGTCCTTGTAGCGGTACCCGGGGCCGCCCTCGCCGGTGCCCGTCGGGTCGCCGCACTGCAGGACCTTGAGCGTCGCGTACGTGGTGAGGCGGTGGCACACGGTGCGGTTGTAGAAGCCGTGGCGGGTGAGGTGCAGGAAGCTCTGCACCGTGCAGGGCGCCTCGGCGCGGTCGAGGGTCAGCGGGATCGGGCCGAGGTTGGTGAACAGCGTGACGGTGACGGTCCCGCGGGCGGGGGTGGGCCGCGGGTCGGGCGGCAGCGAGATCGGGCGCGCGGGCGGGTCGTCGGGGGTCGCGGTGTACCCGCAGGGGCCGGTGGCCGCCGTGGCATGCGCCGCCGCGGAAGCCGAAGGGACGGCGACGGTCGCACCGACGGCGGCGGCGAGCACCACCAGGGCGACGAGCGATCGGACCACGTTGTCCTCCATAGACAATTGACGATGTGTACCCCTGCCGGTCTAACGGATGTCGATGCGCCCGTCAAGCGCGGAAACCGGACCCGTTGAGCCGATAACACCCTGCTCACCAGCCCGTATATTGGCTGCGTGGATGCGCGAGGGCACCGGCTCGGGGTCGACTTCGGCACCTCGAGCACCGTGGCGATGCTGGCCTGGCCCGACGGGCACGTCCGGCCGCTGCTGTTCGACGGGTCGCCGACGCTGCCCTCGTCGGTCTATGCCGACGCGCAGCAGGGCCTGCTCACCGGGCGCGACGCGGTGCACGCGGCGCGGATCAGCCCGGAGCGGTACGAGCCGAATCCCAAGCGACGCATCGACGAACCGGCCGTCCTGCTGGGCGAGCACGAGGTCGCGACCGTGGACCTCATCGCCGCCGTCCTGGCCCGCGTGGCCGGCGAGGCGCGGCGGGTCTCCGGCGGCACGCTCGGCCCCGCGACCATCACGTGCCCGGCGGCCTGGGCGCAGACCCGCCGCGGCGTGCTGCTCGCCGCCGCACAGCGCGCCGGGCTCGGGGCCGTCACCCTGGTGCCCGAGCCGGTCGCCGCCGCGCAGGTCTTCTTCTCCATGGGCGGCGCGAAGCCGGGCGGGGCCTTCGTCGTCTACGACCTCGGCGCCGGCACCTTCGACGCGTCCGTGGTCCGCCACGGCGGCGGCACCTTCGACGTGCTGTCCGCCGAGGGCCTGGCCACGTCCGGCGGCCTCGACATCGACGCGGCCATCGTGGGCTTCCTCGGCGCGGTGCACGCCGGCCGCGACCCGCAGGCCTGGCAGCGCGTGACCCACCCCGCGACGAGCGCCGAGCGCCGCTCGCACCGCATGCTCTGGGACGACGTCCGCTCGGCGAAGGAGATGCTCTCCCGCACCTCCTCGACCATGATCCACGTGCCGTCCCTCGAGTCCGACGTCCCGCTCGGCCGTGACCAGTTCGAGCAGCTGGCCCGCCCCATCCTCACCGCGACGGTGACCGCGACCCGCGCGGCCATCGCCGCCGCGGGCCTGACCCCGGCCCAGGTGCAGGGCGTCTTCCTGGTCGGCGGCGGGAGCCGGATTCCGCTGGTCGCGACGCTGCTGCACCAGGCGCTCGAGATCGCGCCGACGGTCGTGGAGCAGCCGGAGCTCGTGGTGGCGCAGGGCGCGGTCGGCGCTTCGGCGAGCTTCACGACCCCCGCTTTCACGCCGCCCACGGCCGCACCGCCACCCACGGCCGCACCGCCGGCCACCGCGCGCGCGGCGGTCCCGGTGGCACCGATCTCCCCGGCCGCCTTCTCGGCGGCGGCCCCGGTCTCTCCCGTGTCGCCGATTTCCGTGTCGCCATTCTCCGCATCGCCGATTTCCGCGCCCCCGGTTTCCGCGCCCCCCACGGCCTCTCCCGTGCCGACGCCGCCGGTTTCCGCGCCTCCGGTGCACGCCCGCACCCCCGCGCCCCCGCCCGCCCCTGTGCAGCCCCCCAAGAAGAGGCGCACCGGCGTCCTGATCGCCGCGGCGGTGGTCGTGCTGCTGATCCTCGGCGGCGGCGCCTACGGCATCAGCAAGCTCATGAGCGACGGCGGCGACGGTTCCACGTCCGGCTCGGGCTCGGGCGGCAGCTCCGAGGTCCAGGCGGACATCACCCGCGACAACGTCGACTGGGCGGCGAAGGCCTCGGACTACGACGAGAAACCGGGCACGACGGTCGCCTACAACTGCCCGAAGGACGGCTTCATCGGCACGGTGTGGGGCTCCAGCCCCTACACCACGGACTCCTCGGTCTGCACCGCCGCCGTCCACGACGGCCGCATCTCCCTGCAGGACGGCGGCCGCGTGGTCATCAAGATCGTCGAGGGTCAGGACGAGTTCCAGGGCTCGCTCCAGCACGGCGTCAACACGACGAGCTACGGTCAGTGGCCGTGGGCCTTCCAGATCATCAGCTGACATGAGCATGGCCGGAGCGCTCTGGCGGGGGCTCGTCACCGGCATCTCGGCCGTCGTCATCACGCTCGCCGCGACCGTGGGGCCGGCCCGGCTCGCGACGACGGCGCCCTCGCCTTCGCGCAGTGGTGACGATCTGCCGGTGCTGCCCGGCCTGGAGCGGGCGCTGGTGATCATGGCGCTGGCGCCGGTCGTCCTCGCTGTCCTGGGCCCGCTGATCGCTCATCGCCTGGGGTTGCCCGAGCCGTGGCTCTTCGCGATGCCGGCCGCCGGACTCGTCGTCCTCGCGTGCGTCGGGATCGGCGCCCGGGACCCGTCCTGGACCCTGTTGCTAGGGATCACCTCGGCAACGGTGGCCGCCTACTGCCCGATCGCCTTCCTGGCCCACCGCCGCGAGTTCGGCACGTAGCCGCCCGAGCCGCGACGCTTCGCTTTGCCGGCCGCCGGACTCGTCATCCTGGCGTGCGTCGGCATCGGCGACCCAGACCCGCCTTCGGCGCCGCCGCCCGAGATCACCGCCGTAACAAAGGCCGCACACAGCCCGATCGCCCTCCACGCCCACGCCGCGAGTTCGGCATGCAGCCGCCCACGCCGGGCGCCATCCGCGACCCGACGGCCGCCGACGGCACACACACCTCACCCACCGCCGAACGCCGCCCGCAAGGAACCCGCCAACCGCGCCCGGCGACGCCCGGACACCAGCGGGCGCCGACGGCACCCACCTCAACCCCACGGACGAGCCCCGCCCGTGACACCCGCGGTCGTTGGCGGTACGCGGCTTCCCGGCGCGGGCGGGCGGCGGGGCGGGGCTGTCACAGCGTCTGGGTGGCCGCCACCGCCAGGAGCTCGCTCGAGTGGCTGCCGAAGACGCCCACCGTCGGCGGGCGGGGCGTGAAGCCCGGCAGGCTCGTCAGGCCGTCGCTGCCGTCCACCAGGCGCAGCTTGTACGCGCCGGTGCCGCTCAGCACCAGCGTCACGTCCAAGCCGGCCGTCGGAGGGCCGTGGAAGACGACGCCGAAGCGGTCCTGGTCCTCGATGTACGTCGTGGCGGACCGGCCCTCGACCGTCGCCGAGACCACGCGGTGGTCGCCGACCTCGCCGTAGAAGGACAGGAAGCGCACGTCGCGCTTGGAGGCGATGCGCAGGTGCAGGGTGCGCCGGTCGCCCGCGGTCTCGTCGGACAGGATCGTCGCCTCGGGGGCCGGCAGGTTCGCGGCCTCGGCCGGGCCGACCGACAGCTCGCCCGCGGGCAGGACCGGGAACTGGCGGTTGAGCTGCTGGTGGCCGTGCACGTAGGCGCTGGTCCACGCGCCCGGGGACTGCTCCAGGCTCACCCACTCGGCGGTGCCGGTGTCGCGGTCCAGGGCGTACATGAGGTGCGTCGGCTCCGGATGGCCCTCGTCCCAGTTGTCGGCGACCATGCCCGTCGTGGTGCACACGAGCGCGACGACCAGGGCCGCCACCGCCGGGGCCGAGCCGAGGCGGCGGTGCCGGGGCGCGGTCGTCGCGCGGAACAGGGGCTCGACGGCGGGCAGCGCGGCCAGGCCGAGCAGCATCGCGAACAGGGCCGGGGCCGCGCCCGTGGCCAGGCCGAGCGCCGGGAAGAACAGGGCCACGGTGGGCGCCAGCACCAGGGTCGCCACCGCCGCCCCCAGCGTGAGCAGGCCCACCTTCACCAGCGGATGGCGGGCGTACAGCGCCGCAATGCCCGCCACCGACCCCACCAGCGCCGGAACGGCCACCAGGTAGGAGCCGCCGGGAATGGCCGCGGCGAACAGGGCGCCCAGCACCGCCAGCAGCCCGAGCGCGCCCGTGGCCAGCGGGACCGGCCCGATGCGGCGGCGGCTGAGCGCATACCACCCCAGGAGCACGGCTGCCGCCAGCGCGACGACGCCGAAGCGGAACCAGGTCGGCCGGGCCGGGTCCAGCAGCTCGCCGTAGCCGGGCCGGATCGCGACGAGCACCGTCCACAGCAGCTGGGCGGCGACCGCGACGGCGATCAGCGGCACCAGGGCGAGCCCGAGCCCCGCCAGGGTCCTCGGCACCGAGGTCAGGCCGCGGCGGCGGGCCAGCAGCGTCAGCGCGGCGACCGCGAGCAGGGCCAGGATCGCCAGCGGCCACGTCAGGGCGGCCGGGTAGCGGACCAGGAGGCCGGCGAACGGGAAATACACGGCGTCGCCGCTCGCGGGCCGCATGAGCGGCGGCAGGTCGGCCCGGCCGAACTCGCGGGCCAGCGCCAGGGCGTTGTCGCCGTGGTGCTGCAGGCTGGCGCGGTTCATGGTGGAGGGCCGGTCGAACGGGCTGTGGTAGACCGAGGAGCCGTCGATGTACGCCGTGTTGAGCCCCGTGAACCGGGTCTGCGCCAGGAACGGGGTGAAGTCGGTGTCGTTGGACAGCAGCCGGTAGACCTCGACGGCCAGGCTCGTGCCGACCGGATGGGGCGTGCGCGCGTAGACGTCGATCAGGTCGGCGTTGCCCTCGGAGGTCTGGAACATCACCGCCGGGCCGCTGCTGCCGCGCGCCTCGAAGTTGAGCACGACCGACTGCCGCTGGCCGAGCGGGTGCCGGCTCACGAACGCCTCGGCGCCGCAGAGGCACGCCTCCTCGGCGTCGGTGAACACGAACACGATGTCGTTGCGCGGCTTCGCCCCGCCGCCCTGGGTGAGCGCCCGCGCCACCTCGAGCAGCGTGCTGGTGCCCGCGCCATCGTCGTTGGCGCCGAAGCTGACCTGCACCGAGTCGTAGTGGGCCATGAGGACGACCTGCCCGGTGGAGCCGGTCCCGGGCAGCACCGCGACGACGTTGCGCACGTGGGCCATGCCGCCGTCGCCGAACTTGCCCGCGTTGACCCCGACCGTGTCCTGCACCTCGGGCTTGAGCCCGTAGCCGGTCAGCGTGTCGATGATGTACTGCCGCACCCGGTCGGCGGCCGGGCTCCCGGTGACGTGCACCTCCTGCCCCATGCGCCCCACGTGCTCGAACGCCCGCGCCGCGGAGAACTCGCCCGCCGCGATCGAGGCCGGCCGGGCGGAGGGCGGCTGGACGTCGGCGATCCCCAGGGCCGCGACCAGCGCGAGCACCACCAGCACCACGGCCGCGACCACGGGCCGCCGCGGCACCTCCCCGAAGGCCGAAGGCGGTGCGGAAGGGGGTGAGGCAGGGGGTGGGGTGTCGTCGGGCACGGGTCTCGTCCTCCAGGAGCGGTGCAGGGGTGCCCACATTCTGCACGCAGGGTCCGACAGTTTCGCCGGGGCCGTTCAGGTCGAGTGCATAGCGTGATGTCGCCCGAACGGAGTGCTCCGGTTCATGAACGGGTGCCGCTCGGTTGTTGACGACCAAATCGGCCCGCGGACTGCCTAGCGTCATCGTCCATGAACAACGAACTCACCCCTGCCGCCGCCGTCGAGTTCGACGCCGGCTACCTGGCCACCGCCGAGCTCGACGCCCGCTTCTACCTCGACCAGGTCATGGCCATGGTCGGCGTCGACGGGCTCGTGGAGGCCCTCGCCCAGCCGTTCCTGCTCGCCAAGGTCGACCAGCACGCCGCGGCCGTCCGGGAGAGCCTGACCGCCGCCGGGAAGCCGGTCGGGCCGCTGTCGCTGGCCGCGTACGCGCGCTCGGTCATCGCCGTGCACCAGCGCCACGGCCGGCCGCTGCCCACCCCGGAGACCGTCAACTGGGCCGACGCCGACTGGACGGTCCTGCGTCTGGTCGCCGTCTGCCACCTGGCCGACGACGCCGACGCGTTCTGAACCGGCAAAAAAACGCCCGTCAACAGAGCGCCGTCAGCGTCGACGGCCCTGAGACTCGTTCCACCGGAAGTGCACGAACAGCCGCCCGAAGTTGTCCGAGTCCTTCTCCACCCGGTGATACAGCGCCTTGATCTCCCGCTGGTCCAGGAACCGCAGCACCCGCTTCTTGAGCTGCCCGGACCCCTTCCCCGGAATGATCTCGACGAGGGTGGCCCGCTTGGCCACCGCCTCGTCGATGATCCCGCGCAGCGCCTTGTCGATGTCGGTGCCGCGGTTGAAGATGTCGTGGAGATCGAGCTTGAGCTTCACCCCACCAGCGTAGTGCCGCTCACCGGGTGCCCCGCCGCCTTCCAGGCCTGGAAGCCGCCGTCCAGGTCGGTCGCCCGGTGCAGCCCCAGGTCCTGCAGGGCCGCCGCGGCCAGCGACGACGTGTAGCCCTCGGAGCAGAACACGACCACCGGCAGGTCGTAGCGGTCGGCGATGTCCAGCCGCGCGTCGCTGCGCGGGTCGAACCGCCATTCGAGCACGTTGCGCTCGATGATCAGCGCCCCCGGGATCTCGCCCTCGCGGGCGCGCTGCGCGGCCGGGCGGATGTCCACCAGTACGGCACCCTCGGCGAACGCCAGCCGGGCCTGATCGGCGTCGAGGCGGTCGAGGCGGGAGCGGGCCTCGGCGAGGATCACGTCGATCCCGCGACCGGCGGCGACGGCCGCGCTCACCAGTCGGCCCCGGCGCTCGTGACGGACTCGACGGACAGGCGGCCGTCGTGCAGGCGGTAGCGGGTCATGGCGGCGAGCGCCGGGCCGTACGCGTGCACGGTCACGGCCGGCTTGTCGCTCGCGTTCACGATGCGGTGCACGAAGTGCGCGCCGAAGCGGTGCCCCTCCCGCGGCCCGTACGCGGAGCTCACGAGCCGGCCGCCCTGCACCGTCTGCTCGACGACCTCGCCGGAGACGACGGTGAACGCGCCGGCCGAGCCGCCGTGGTCGTGCAGGTCGGTGCCCTGGCCCGGCAGCCAGGTCAGCAGCCAGACCTCGTGGTCGCCGGCGACGGCGAGGCGGCCGTACCAGCGCTGCACGGGGTCGAAGCGGGGCGCGAAGGCCCACTCGTCCGGGTCGGCGGCGTGGCCCTGGGCGATCGACAGGAGATCGGTCGCGCGGGCGACCGTGGTGACGACAGGCATGCGGTTCTCCAGTAATCGGACGTACTAGATAGGAATTAAAGCAGACATTGAGCCCTCGTGGCCGCAGCCGCGGGCCGCAATGACCGGAACGGGTGGGGGTCTTCCGCGAGCGGGGCTCTAGCGGGAACAGCGGGCGCCGGCGTGCCGAACGAGGTCAATGACCAGTCGTCGGGTCAACAGCGCCATACTGCCGATGGTGCCGAGGGCGCCAGGCGAGCGTCAACCGATGTCCAACATACGGGAATCGCGTGATATTCGGCGCTGTCAGCGAATGTCAGGCGGATGTGCGCGGTTTGACAGCGTCCCGGTGCACGCTGCACGGGTCAGACGAGACATTCCACAGGGGGAACGAGTCATGAGTCTCGCTTTCCAGGCAACCGGCCTGGTCAAGCGCTTCGGCAAGACCACCGCGCTGGCCGGGGTGGACCTGGCCGCGGAGTCCGGGACGGTGCTGGGAGTCCTCGGGCCCAACGGCGCCGGGAAGACCACGGCGGTGCGCATCCTGGCCACGCTGCTGCGCCCGGACGCGGGCCGGGCGGTCGTCGGCGGGTACGACGTGCAGCGCAACCCGGCCCAGGTGCGCCGCATCAGCGGCCTGACCGGCCAGTTCGCCTCGGTCGACGAGGACCTGACCGGCACCGAGAACCTGGTCATGATCGGGCAGCTGCTCGACCTGCGGGCCAAGGAGGCCAAGGCGCGGGCGAAGAGCCTGCTGGCCGAGTTCGACCTCAGCGAGGCGGCGGACCGGCCGGCCAAGACGTACTCGGGCGGCATGCGGCGGCGCCTCGACCTCGCCGCGAGCCTGGTCGGGCGGCCGGCGATCGTGTACCTCGACGAGCCCACGACCGGCCTGGACCCGGCCAAGCGCGAGGACGTCTGGAACATGGTGCGCGCCCAGGTGCGGGAGGGCACGACGGTACTGCTGACGACGCAGTACCTCGAGGAGGCCGACGCGCTCGCCGACGAGATCTCCGTGATCAACCACGGCAAGGTCATCGCCCACGGCACGCCCGCGCAGCTCAAGCACATCGTGGGCGGCCAGACCATCAGCGTCCGCCCGGCCGACCCGGCGCACCTGGACACGGTGTCGACGATCCTCGCCACCGTGTCGGGCAACCAGCCGGAGTCGCACGGGCGCGGGGTGCTCTCGGTGCCGGTCGCGGACGACAGTGCCATGACGGCGGTGGTACGACGGCTGGACGAGGCCGGCATCGGCGTCATCGAGCTGTCGCTGCACCTGCCCAGCCTCGACGAGGTCTTCTTCACACTCACCCGCGAGCGGCAGGAGGTGGCGGCGTGACGACCACGACCACGCAGGCGAAGTCCGGCGAGGACACCCCGTTCATCGCGGCCGTCCCGGCGCGCCCGTTCGGCCTCGTGCGGCACAGCCTGGTGATGGCCCGCCGCAGCCTGATCAAGACGATGCGCCAGCCGGAGCAGCTGCTGGACGTCACCCTGCAGCCGATCATCTTCATCGTCCTGTTCGTGTACCTCCTCGGCGGCGCCATCGCCGGCGACCGCCACGAGTACATGCAGTTCCTGCTGCCGGCGCTCATGGTGCAGAACGTGCTCTTCGCGTCGGCGCCCACGGGCGTGAGCCTCAACACCGACATCAAGACGGGCGTCTTCGACCGCTTCCGGAGCCTGCCCATCGGCCGCTCGGCCCCGCTCATCGGCGGCGTCATCGGCGACATGATCCGCTTCGTGGTGTCGATCGGGGTGATGATCGGGGTCGGCTACCTGCTCGGCTTCCGGATCACCACCTCGTTCCCCGAGGCGCTCGCCGCCTGCCTGCTCGTCATGTTCATGGCGTTCTGCTTCAGCTGGATGTTCGTCCTGCTGGGCATGATCGTGCGCGAGCCCGGCGCGGTGCAGGGCCTCGGCTTCGTGATCATGTTCCCGCTGACCTTCGGGACGAACGTGCTCGTGCCGACCGACACGCTGCCGGGCTGGCTGCAGGCGTGGGTGAAGGTCAATCCGGTCGCGGACGCCATGCAGGCGGCCCGCGGGCTGATGGTCGGGCAGGGCGCCGTGGCCGGACCGGTCGTCAAGACGCTGATCTGGTCCGTGGCGATTCTGGCGGTGTTCGCGCCGCTGGCGGTGCGCGCCTACCGCCGCAAGGCGTAGCCGGGTGCCGTAGTCGGGTGCCGTAGTCGGATGCTTCGGCCCGCGGCGGGGGTATGCCGCGGGCCGAAGCCGTGTCAGGCCGGCAGCGACTCGGGATCGACCAGCGCCAGGGCCTCGGCCCGGGGCATGCTCAGGCCGCCGGCCACGGCCGCCTCGAACGCGTCGTCGCCCAGCGCCGCACGCAGTGCCGTCAGGCGGGCGGTCCAGTCCGCGTTGGACGCGTCGCGGGTGCCGGCCAGCCGCTGCGCGGCCCCCAGCGTCGCCGCGGCGCGCGCGGGGTCGCCGCAGGCCTGCGCCAGGCCGGCCACCCCGATCGCGACCTTGCCGATCACGGGCATGTCGTGGGCACCGAGCGCGAGCCGCATCGCCTCGGCGAGGCGGACGCGGGCCAGGCCGGGTTCTCCGCGGGCGAGGTCGATCTCGGCCCGGGCGGTGATGACGATGGCCTTGTACTGCGGTGCCACCAGCGGCAATCCCACCTGCAGCCGCCAGGCCTCCTGGTAGAGCCGCTCCGCCTCGACCAGGTCGCCCTCGGCGCGGGCCAGGTGCCCCAGCTCCAGCATCGCGTGGGACACGTCCCGGGCCGACTGGCCGGTGTCCTCGACGAAGTCGCGCAGCCGGGCCCGGGCCACCTCCAGCCCCTCGGTGTGCCGGTGCAGGGCCGCGCGGCTGACGAGCAGGTAGGCCTCGCTGGAGCGGATGCCGAGGCGGCGGTGCAGCTCGATCGACTCCTCGAAGTGCGCGGCGGCGGCGGCGAAGTCGCCGCGGCGGGTGCGCGCGTCGGCGAGCGAGGCCAGCGTCATCGCCAGGCCCCAGCGCTCGCCGATCTCGCGGAACGCGGCCGCGGAGGCGGTGAGCTCGTGCAGCATGCCGTCGATGTCGCCGTCGTTCTCGCGCAGGTGGCCGAGCACCGAGTGCAGCATGCCGCGCGCCCACGGGTCGACCGGGCGGGCGAGGCGGGAGCGCACGAGCGCGGTGCCGTGCTCGCTGTCGTCGCGGAACAGCGACACCACCGGCGCGACGAGCTCGACGAACGGGTGCCCGCCGGGCGGCACCGCCAAGGACTCGGCGATCAGGTCGTCCAGCTCCGCCCGGTCGAACTGGAAGTCCCCCGCGAAGCCGCTGTTGACCAGGTGCATCGAGCGCACCACGAGCCGCAGGTCGGGCGGCACCGCGCCGGGGTCGCGCTCCCCCGCGGCGAGGATGCGCCGCAGCCACAGCGCCGACTCCGCGTGGTTGTCCTCGAACGTCCAGAACCACCCGCTGGCCGCCCCGAGCCGGAACGCGCGGGCCGTGTCGCGCGACTCGCACAGGTATCCGACGGCGGCGTGCACATTGGTCTGCTCCGGCCGCAGCCGATCGAGCCACTCGAGCTGCGCGCCGGTGCGCAGGTGCGGCTCGGCCCGCTCCATCAGCTCCAGGAAGTAGCGGGCGTGCTCGGACCGCACCGCCTCGGCCGTGCCCCGCCGCCCGAGCTCCTCGATCGCGAACTCGCGGATCGTCTCGAGCATGCGATACCGCAGGGGGCCGGCTCCGGGCGCGATCTGCAGCAGCGACCGGTCGACGAGCGCGTGCAACAGGTCCTCGGGACCGGCACCGGCAGCGCCGCCGGGAGCCAGGGCGGCGCTGACGGCCGCGGCCGCGTCGGCGTCGAAGGTCGCCGGGAACACCGCCACCGCCTCGGCGAAGGTGCGCTCCTCCTCGCCCAGCAGGTCCCAGCTCCAGGCGACCACGGCGTGCAGGGTGCGGTGGCGGGGCAGGGCGGTGCGGCTGCCGCCGGTGAGCAGGCGGAAGCGGTCGTCCAGGCGGGCCGCGACCTGCTCCGGGGTGAAGGAGCGCAGCCGGGCCGCGGCCAGCTCGATGGCCAGGGGCAGCCCGTCCAGGCGGCGGCAGATCTCGACCACGGCGGCCGCGTTGCCCGGCGTCACCTCGAAGCCGGGGCGCACCGCCGCCGCCCGATCGCGCAGGAGTTGCACGGCCGGGGACGCCACCGCCGACTCCGGGGTGGCCGCGGCCGGCAGGGGCAGCGGGCCGACCGGGAAGAGGGTCTCGCCGAGGATGCCCAGTGGCTCACGGCTGGTGGCCAGGATGCGCAGCTTCGGGCAGCGGCCCAGCAGCTCCTCGCTCAGGGCCGCGGCGGCGTCGATGACGTGCTCGCAGTTGTCGAGGACGAGCAGGACCCCGGGCAGGGCCAGCGCCTCGGCGAGCTGGCCGACGATGTCGCCGCGGCGGGGGCGGCGGGCCGCCTCGGGCTGGACCAGGCCCCCGGCGACCAGGGTGCGCAGGATCACCACCGGGACCTCGGCGGCCTCGGCGACCGGGGCCAGCTCGACCAGCCAGGCGCCGTCGGGCAGCTGCCGGGCCAGCTCGCCGGCGACCGTGGTGGCGAGGCGCGTCTTGCCCGCGCCGCCGGGGCCGACCAGCGTGACGAGGCGGCTGTCGGCGACCTGGGCGGCGAGCCGTTCCACCTCGCCGGTGCGGCCGACGAAGCTGGTCAGCGCCGCGCGCAGGTTGCCGCCGCGGGCCGGGCGGGCGCCGTCGCGCAGGACGGCGACGTGGGCGTCGCGCAGCTCGGGCGACGGGTCGGCGCCGAGCTGGTCGGCGAGGCGGGCGCGGCAGTCCTCGAACGCGGCCAGAGCCTCGGCCGGGCGGCCGTCGGCGTGCAGGGCCCGCACGAGCAGGGCGACGAGCCGCTCGCGCAGCGGGTGGGCGACGACGAGCTCCTGCAGCCAGGCGATGACGGCGGCGCGACCGCTCGCGTCCGGGCCGGGGTCGCCGGACGCCGGGTGACCAGACGCCCCGAAATCCGAATCCGCGGAGCCGGAATCCGCGGAGCCGGAACCCGCGGAGTCTGGAGACGCCGTGTCGGGGGATGCGAAGCCGGAGGCCTCGACGAGGTCCTCGGTCGCGGTCAGCCGCAGCTCCGCCCAACGGGCCGTGACCGCGTCGGTCTCGCCGGGGCCGAGGTCGGCCAGGGCCGGGCCGCGCCACAGGGCGAGGGCCTCGCGCAGCAGCCGGGTGGCGGCCGCCCGCTCGTCGGCCCGCAGCGCCCGGCGGCCCTCGGCGACGAGCCGCTCGAAGCGCACGGCGTCGACGGCGGTGGGGTCGACGTCGAGCCGATATCCGCGCGGGCCCGACTCCAGCTCCGGCGGGTTGCCCAGGGCCTTGCGCAGCCGGGAGACCAGCGACTGCACGGCGTTGGCGGGGTCGGCCGGCACCGGGCCGTCCGGCCACAAGGCCTCGACCAGCCGCTCGACGCTCACGAACCGGCCCGGCTCCAGGGCCAGACGGGCGAGCAGGGTGCGCAGCCGGGCTCCGCCGACCTCGACCGGCCGGCCGTCGATCTCGACCGACAGCGGCCCGAGCACCCCCACGCGCATGCCCTAACTGTGCCATCCGGGTACGACAAAAAGCGCGCCGCGAGATCCGGTCAAGAGCGGCGAATGGCCCGTCGGGCGAAAAATGCGGATATGTCGTGGCGCGAAGCGCCCGACATATCAACCAGCGAGCAAAAGCGGGGCCGGGCGATTCGCGCCCGGCCCCGCAAGAAGACCACGTCAGTAGATGCTCACGCCGTACACGCTGAGCGGCTCGGTGACCGGCTGGAAGTACGTCACCCCGCCGCTGGTGCAGTTGCCGCTGCCCCCCGACGTCAGACCGATCGCCTTGGTCCCGTCGAACAGCGAGCCGCCCGAGTCGCCCGGCTCCGCGCACACCGTGGTGCGGATGAGGCCCGAGACCCGGCCCTCGGAGTACGTGACGGTCGCGTTGAGCTGCGTGACCGAGCCGCTGCGCACGCCGGTCGTGCTGCCGCTGCGGCGCACCGACTCGCCCACGAACGCGTTGGCCGCGGTGGTGATCTCCTGGTAGGAGCTGCCGCCGAGCGACACGTTGCCCGCGTGGGTCACGCCCGCGGCGTACTTCACGATGCCGTAGTCGTTGCCCGGGAAGCTCGTGCCGGAGCGCGTGCCGAGCACCGACCCGCTGCTGGTGGTCCACGTCGCGCCGATGTTCGTGCAGTGCCCGGCGGTGAGGAAGTAGTACGTGCTGCCGCTGACCACGTTGAAGCCGAGCGAGCAGCGGGCGCCGCCGGTGTAGATGGCCTGGCCGCCCGAGATGGTCGGCTTCAGCGCGGCGCCGAGGCGCTCGATGCGCGCGCCGCTGCCGAGGCTCGCCACGAGGGTCTCGAGGGTCTTGACGTGCGCGGCCGGGACGGTCGGGTCGATCGACACGATGACCTGGTTGGCGACCGGGTCGACGGCCCAGGCGGTGCCGGGGATCGAGGCCTTGGCGTCGAGCGTCGAGGTGATCTTCGCCAGCTCCGCCCCGCTGTGCGTGACCTTGCGCGCCACGGCACCGCTCGCCTCGACGGTCGCCGCGGTCGACGCGTCGGTGACCGTGACGACCATCTTGCCGAGGCCGGCGTCGTAGTAGGAGCCCGCGGTGCGGGTGCCCAGCTGGGCGACCAGGGCATCGGTCGACTTCGCGGCGAGCGCCGTCTGGTCGGCGGCCGCGAGGGCAGCGGACGGCGTGATCACGGCACCGGCGGCCAGACCGGCGGCGATCGCCGCGAGCAGCCTGGATGAGGTCTTGGTGGGTCTCACGTGAGCCTCCCCTATATCGGAGCCGATAAATATCGGCCGTGACCGATGCTTTCATCGGGAAGGAACCCACACAAGATTCACGGGCGATTTACCTCATAGCACCCGAGTCATACTTTTACGCCGATGATCCCGTCGAGCAGGAACTCGCTCACGGGCCAGTAGTGGTACGGCTGGACGTTGTCGTCGATGGGCACGGTCACCGAGACGCGGCCCTCGGCCTCGCCGATGAACAGCGCCGGGTCGTTGCTGTCGGCGAACGACACCACGTCGAGCCCGGCCGCGGCGGCCGCCCCGGCGAACCCGTGATCGGCGACGACGAGGTCCGGGGGCGCCTCGCCGAGCCGGTCGAGCTCGGCCAGCATGGCCCGCATGCCGTCCGGCGAGTGGGTGTGCCAGAGCGCGATCCCGCGCTCGGCGGCGACGGCGACCCCGCCGATGTACCGCACCGCCAGCGGCAGCTCCCGCCCCATGTAGTGCCCCGGCGACGCGAACGGCGCGCCCGGCGCCGGCTGGAGCAGCTCGCACCCGGCCGCCCGCAGCGCCGCGGCGACGGCCAGGTGGACCTCGATGATCCCGGCCGGGTGCCCGGTGGCGACGATCACGCGCTCCCGTCGCTGCGCGGCCTGGCGCAGCCGGTCCCGCATGCGCTCGAGCGCGCGGGCGGTCTTGTGCGGATCGATGACGTCGGTGCCGGTCGAACGCTCGGGGTCGGGGTCGATGCCCACCCGCTCGGCCATGACCGCGAGGACCTCGGCGAGGGTCCACGCCTTGAGCGGGGGGAGACCGAAGAGATAGCCCTCGCGGCCCTCGGCGAAGGCGGCCGCGTTGCCGTGGTTGGAGTCGCGCGTGGTCTCGACATCGCCGGCGAGCAGGGCCTCGCGAAGATGATTCACAAGCTCAGGCATATGAACCATCCTAGGTACGGGGCCGTACATCAACGAGAAAAGCGGCTTAAGGTCACAGCATGGCCGAGATCTACCTTGAGACGGGCATGAAGAAGGTCTTCGCCGGGAGCCTCGACTGGCCCGGCTGGGGACGGTTCGGCAAGAGCGAGCAGGACGCGATCGAGGCACTGCGCGCGTACGGCGCCCGCTACGCCCCCATCGCCACCGCCGCCGGGTTCACGTTCCCCGCGGCGCCGCGGCTCAGCGTGGCCGAGCGGGTGCCGGGCACGGCGACGACCGAGTTCGGCGCCCCCGACGGCCGGCCCGAGGCTGACGGCCGGGCGGTCACCGCGGCGGTCGCGGCCCGCCACACCAAGCTGCTGCGCGCCGCGTGGGAGGCCTTCGACGCGTACTCCGCCGAGGCCCCCGAGGAGCTGCGCAAGGGCCCGCGGGGCGGCGGCCGCGACCGGGACAAGATGGTCGGGCACGTGCACGACTCCGAGGCCGCGTACGCCCGCAAGATCGGCGTCAAGCTCAAGCCGGCCGAGCTGGACGGGCTGCGCGACGCCGTCATCGAGGTCCTGGGCACCCCCAGCGACGGCGGGCCGCTCACCGAGAAGGGGTGGACGGCCCGGTACGCCGCCCGCCGCTTCGTCTGGCACGTGCTGGACCACCTGTGGGAGATGCAGGACCGCTCAGGCGTGGAAGCCGCTCAGTAGCTCGGCCTCGGCCTCCACCTCGCGCGCGACGCGGGCCGGCAGCGGTACGAACGGATCCCACACGACGCGGGAACCGGACAGCGTCCAGGTGCCCGCGACCTGCCCGTCGACCAGGAACGTCCCGATCGACTGGGGCATCCGCGTATGGAAGATCTTCGAGCGGTGCTCCTCCGGCAGGATCAGCGTCCGCCGCGCGTGCACGAGCAGCGCGGCGTCCCAGGTCGGCAGGAACCGTACCGGTGCCGGGGTCTCGGGATCGGGCAGCGGCGCCTCCGGCAGGTCGACCAGCTCGCGGCCCCGCTCGTCGGTGAACCGGCGCAGCTCGAGCCGGCCGAGCACGGCGGTGATCGCGTCGGCGGACAGCCCGGCCCAGGTCGCGATCTCGGTGCGGTGGGCGGGGCCGAACGCGCCGAGGTAGCGGCGCACCAGGTGCTCGCGGGCCTCGCCCTCGCCGATCGCGGACGGGCCGATCCAGTCCTCGGCCAGGCCGTAGACGTCGGCCCGGCGCCGCGCCCAGGTGCCCGACGGCGGCACCCGGACCAGGTCGAGCCACAGGTGGATGAACTTGCGCACGCCCGGCCCGAGATCGGTGCGCCGCAGCGGGCCGCGGGCCAGGAGCCGGGCCGCCTCGGCGATGTCGTCCCGCAGCTTCGGATCGACCGGGTAGCGGGTCTCCCGCACGGCCTCCACGAGGGGCCAGAAGTCAGCCCGCGACACGAGGTGGATCGTCCCCCGCAGGACGGTGGCCTGGACCACCGCGCGCTCCTCCAGCAGGCGCGTCACCGTCGAACGTTCCAGGTCCGCGACCCGGGTCCACAGGCCGATGTACATCGAGGGCGCATACTGCGCCTGCAGCCCGCCCATCCGCTCCAGCGCGTCCGGCACCGCCAGCGCGGCCCGCTCCAGCAGCAGCTGCCGGGCCAGCAGCGCCCGGTTCAGCGCGCGCGTGGTGAGCACCGTCATGCGGCGTCACGCAGGGCGGCCCGGACGAGGTCGAGGGCGCCGTCGTAGGACAACCCGCGCTCCCGCAGCAGCCGCCCCCCGCTCCCCCGCTCCTCCTTGAGCACGCCGAGCAGGATGTGCTCGGTGCCGATGTAGTTGTGCTTCAGCGACAGCGCCACCCGCAGCGACAGCTCCAGGGTCTTCTTCGCCCCGTTGTTGAACCGGGTCGGCAGCTTCGAGCGGCGGAACAGGAAGCCGCCCCGCTCGGCCGGCTCGGCCCGCTCCAGGGCGCCCGGCCCGAAGCGCTGCTCGACGCTGGCCCGCACCGCGGCGAGGTCGATGCCGATCGAGCGCAGCGCGGCCGCGTCGTCCCCGGCCTCGACCGCCGCGCGCACCTCGGCGTGGACGATCCCGGCCCCGTCGAGCACGCCGCGGGCGATCCCGCCCTCCTCGGCGAGCAGCGCCAGCACCAGGTGCTCGGTGCCGATCACCGGGTGGCCCAGGTCGTCGGCCTCGGTCTTGGCCAGGCGCACCACGGTGCGGGCCCGGTCGGTGAACCGCTCGAACATCTACCCCTCCTGCCTCGGCACGGCCCGGCCGGCGTGCTTCTTGTGCACCGCCTGGCGCGTCACGTCCAGCGCGTCGGCGATCTCCTGCCACGACCAGCCCTGCCGGCGCGCGTTGTCGACCTGCAGCACCTCGAGCGCGTCGGCGAGGCGCCGCAGCGCGACCGCCGCCCGCAGCCCGATGCGCGGGTCGGCGCTTGCCGCCGCCTCCGCGAGGTCATTGGCCTCCGTCATGCGTCAACACTAGTTGACGATACTCCCGATCGTCAACCGGAGTTGACACCTAGCCTCGACCGGGTGAACACACTTCCGGTCATCGACATCACCGGCCTGGCCCGCGACGGCCGGGACGATCACGCCGCCCGCGAGATCGAGGCGGCCTGCCGGGCCAGCGGCTTCTTCTACGTGTCCGGCCACGGCGTGGACCCGGACCTCATCGCGCGGCTCGACGCGGCCGCGCGGACCTTCTTCGCCCTCCCCGAGGCCGAGAAGCTCGAGATCGCCATGGCCCGCGGCGGCCGGGCCTGGCGCGGGTTCTTCCCGGTCGGTGCCGAGCTCACCTCCGGGGTGCCGGACCGCAAGGAGGGCCTGTACTTCGGCACCGAGCTCGGCCCCGACGCCCCCCAGGTGCGGGCCCGGCTGCCGCTGCACGGCGCGAACCTGTTCCCGGCCCGGGTGCCCGAGCTGCGCGAGACGGTGCTGCGCTACATCGACGCGCTCACGGGCACCGCCCAAGCCGTGCTGCGCGGAGTGGCCCAGAGCCTCGGCCTGGACGCGGAGTACTTCGCGACCGGGTACACCGCGGACCCCACGGTGCTGTTCCGCATCTTCCACTACCCGCCCAGCCCGCCCGGCAGCTCCGACTGGGGCGTCGGCGAGCACACCGACTACGGGCTGCTCACGCTCCTGCTGCAGGACGACAACGGCGGCCTGCAGGTGCGGCGCCCGGACGGGGACGACGGCTGGATCGACGCGCCGCCGATCCCGGGGACGTTCGTGTGCAACATCGGCGACATGCTCGACCGGATGACCGGCGGCTGGTACCGCTCCACGCCCCACCGCGTGCGCAACACCAGCGGCAACGAGCGCCTGTCGTTTCCGTTCTTCTTCGACCCGGACTTCACCGCCGAGGTCCCCCCGCTGCCGGGCCGCACCGCGACGGGCGGCCCCCGCCGGTGGGACGGCCAGGATCTGCGCGCATTTACCGGCACCTACGGCGATTATCTGGTGCGAAAGGTGGGCAAGGTGTTCCCGGAGCTGATCGCGGACGTCAACGAGGACGGCCGGACACCGTCACCCCGCCCGGGGTGGATCGGTTAAACCCCGAGGAAGCGTTCCACGAGGTCAGTGGCACGTTCCCGGGAGCAAACCTGTCCGCGGTGTTCGTAGCGTAGGAGTCACCCCACCGCAGCCAGGAGGCGACGATGACCACCCCCACCCCCACCACGACCCGCAAGCTGACCCGCTTCGACGCCGAGCAGGGCATGTTGATCTTCCTTGCCGCGCTCGTCCTCGTCGTCGTGACCGCGGTGATCGCCGTCGGCGGCTGACCGAGCCGCCGGCGGCGACCGCCGGGGCGAACTCGGACAGGAGCCGACGAGCGCGTGCTGCAACTCGAGGAGCCCCCGACCGAGGAACGACCGAGTCCCCGCAAGCCCGCGAGCGGCCTGCGCCGCACCCGCCGCGACCCACGATGGGCCCGCTCGCTGCTGGTAACCGGCGCGGTCCTGATGCTGCTGGCCGGCAGCGCCGTCGTCGCCAAGGACCTGCTGATCGGCTACGTCACCGGCAACGTGCAGCAGGACGACCTCATCGTCCCCCCGGCCGGACAGGAGGGCCGCCACGCCACCATCAGCGGGGCGAAGACCATCCTGCTGGTCGGCACCGACACCCGCCCGGACCAGGACCCCACGGAGGCGGTCCGGTCCGACTCGATCATCGTCGTGCACATCCCGGCCGACCACCGCTCGGCCTACCTCATCTCGATCCCCCGCGACACGTGGGTGCGGATCCCCGAGTTCACGAACGGCCGGTCGAAGTACTACGGCGGCCACGACAAGATCAACGCCGCGTTCGCCGTCGGTGGCCTGAAGCTCACCGGCCGCGACCAGCGCAGGTACGGCATGACACTGCTGGCCCGGACCCTCGAGGAGAACTGGGGCCTCACCTTCGACGCCGCCGCGATCGTCGACTTCGCCGGCTTCACCAAGGTCGTCCAGGTGCTGGGCGGGGTGGACATGTACGTCGACCAGGAGACCCGCTCGGTGCACATCGGGCACGACGCCAAGGGCGAGACCAGGGTCCCCTACGTCCAGCGGTTCAACGCCTCCGGCGGCACCGACCTCATCCCGGTCCCCGGCGTCACCCCGCAGACCTACCACGTCGGCTACCAGCACCTGGAGCCGTGGCAGGCGCTGGACTACGTGCGCCAGCGCGACACGCTGCCGCACAGCGACTACGACCGTCAGCGCCACCAGCAGCAGTTCATCAAGGCGCTGTTCCGCGGGATCGCCAGCCGCGACACGCTCACCGACCCGGCGAAGCTCAAGCAGGTCCTCGACGTGGTCGGGCGGTCCATGACCATCGACTCGGGCGGCATCGACCTGCAGGACTGGATCTTCGCGATGCAGGGCATCGGCGGCGACAACCTGCTCACCGTGAAGACGAACAACGGCACGTTCCACGAGTCGGCGCAGCAGCCCGGGGCCGAGGCCCTCGACGACACCACCCTGGCCCTGCTCGAGGCCGTGCGCTCCGACACCGTGCAGACGTTCCTCGCGGCCCGCACGGATCTGGTCAGCAGCAGTTAGACGCGCGAGCGCAGGTGCTCCACGACGGTGTCGGCGACCTCGCCCAGGACCCGGATCTGCTCCTCGGTCAGCAGGTCGATGAGGTGCTCGCGGACCGCGGCCACGTGCCCGGGCGCGGCCGCCCGCAGGGTCGCCATCCCGGCGTCGGTGAGCACGATGAAGGCGCCGCGGCCGTCGGAGGGGCACTCCTTGCGGGTGACCAGGCCGCGCTGCTGCATGCGGGTCACGTGGTGGGAGAGGCGGCTCTTGGACCACAGCATCCGCTCGGCCATCTCGCTGAGCCGGATGCGCCGGTCCTCGGCGGCGGACAGGCTGGTCAGCACGTCGTAGTCGGGCTCGGAGAGCCCCTGGTTGGCCGCGAGCTCACGGGAGATCTGCAGGTCGAGCAGCGCCTTCATCCGCCGGTACCCGATCCAGGCCCGGAACTCGTCCTCGTCCAGCCAGCGGGGGACGCCAGTGTCTGCCACGTCTCACAGTGTAGTCGTTGACGTGTCACCTAACCAGTGTCACGATGATGACATGTCAACAACACAGCCACGCCCCCGCCTCGAGGTCATCGTCGCCAGCACCCGCCCGGGACGGGTGGGCCGGGTGGTCGCCGACTGGTTCATCGCCGAGGCCGGGCAGCACAACGGCTTCGACGTGCACGTCTCCGACCTCGCCGAGCTGAACCTGCCCCTGCTCGACGAGCCGAACCACCCGGCGCTGCGCAACTACACCAAGCAGCACACCAAGGACTGGAGCGCGACGATCGACGCGGCCGACGCCGTGGTGTTCGTGATGCCGGAGTACAACCACAGCTTCAGCGCGCCGCTGAAGAACGCGATCGACTACCTCGTGCACGAGTGGCGCGACAAGCCGGCGGCGTTCGTGAGCTACGGCGGGCTCTCGGCCGGCACCCGCGCCGTCATCGCGCTGCGCCCGGTGGTGAGCATGCTCGGCATGATGGCGATCAACGCGCAGGTCGCGGTGCCCAGCCGCGTGCACGTGACCGCCGAGAAGACGTTCGTGAGCGACCCGGCGCTGGACGCCTCGGCCAAGGCCGTCCTCGACGAGCTGGCCCGGCTGGCCCCCGCCTTCAAGGCGCTGCGAGCCGCGAAGTAACAATCGGGGCATGTCACGGATCGTCGTCACCGGTGCCAGCGGCAAGACCGGCCGAGTCGTCGTCGAAGACCTGCTCGCCCACGGCCACGAGGTGCTCGCCACCGACGCCGTGGGCCGGGCCGGCCACCTGAGCGTCCCCGAGCTGGGCGTGCCGCTGCTGGTGGCCGACCTGACCGACTACGGGCAGGCGTTCGAGGCGCTGCAGGGCGCCGACGCGGTGGTACACCTGGCCAACATCCCGGCCCCGGGCATGTATCCGCCCGCGGTCACGTTCAACCGCAACACCGCCATGAACGCCAACGTGTTCCTGGCGGCGCAGGCGGCCGGGCTCGGGCGGGTGGTGTGGTCCTCCAGCGAGACCACGCTCGGGCTGCCCTTCGACACCCCGCCCCGCTACGCGCCGGTCGACGAGGAGCACTTCCCGGTGCCGACCACGACCTACGCGCTGTCCAAGGTCGTGGGCGAGACCCTCGCGCGGGAGATCTCGGGCTGGAGCGGCATCCCGTTCGTCGGGCTGCGGCTGTCCAACGTGCACGTGCCCGAGGACTACGCGGCGGTGCCCGGCTACTGGGCCGACCCGCACGCGCGCAAGTGGAACCTCTGGGGCTACGTCGACGCCCGGGACGTTGCCGCGGCCTGCCGGCTGGCGCTCACCGCCGGGGTGCAGGGCGCGACGTCGTACGTCATCGCCGCCGCCGACACCATCATGGACCGGCCCTCGGCCGAGCTCATGCGCGAGGTGTTCCCGGACGTGCCGCTCACGAGGGCCCTGGAGGGCCACGAGACCCTGCTCGCGATCGGCCGCGCCCGGGAGGTCCTCGGCTACTCCCCCGCCCACTCGTGGCGCGATCACGTCGGGCGCTGATCGCGGGACAGCAGCTCCAGCAGTACCGCCAGCGCCGCCGGCGTGTCGAGGGCGGCCCGGACGAGCAGCGTCAGGTTGTGCTGCTCGCCGTCCGGGCTCACCAGCACGCCCGCGGCCGCGGGGTGCACCCGCCGCCAGCCGAGCGCCGTCAGCGCCGCCTCCGCCACGACGACGGCCGAGGGCGTCCCGTCGAGCTCCTCGGGCTCGGCGGGCGGCTCGGGCTGGGCCGACCAGTTCGCCGCCACCAGCTCGTCCAGCCGGGTCAGCAGCACCTCGACGACCTCGGCCGGCCCGAGCGGCGGGCGGCGCAGCAGCGTGGCCACCTGCTCGGTGACCGCCCGGGCCTGCCGGTCCAGCCAGCCCGGCCGGTCCGCGCCCGGCGCGGCGGCGAAGGTGACCCACTGGCCGTTGTCGCGGCGCAGCACGTGCCGGGCGAGCTCGCGCTCCTGATCGGGCGGCAGCGGGCCCAGCTCCAGCGAGTCGGCCACCCGCAGGGCCACGTGCGCCGGGGACAGTGACGCGATCGCCCCGGCCAGGCTCGGGTGGCGGGCCATGAGCCCGAGGCGGGTGTCGTCGTCGAGCGTGGCCACCACCGCGCCCGACCGCACCGCCTCCCGCCAGCCGGCGTGCAGGTCCTGCACCCCGGCGCTGGTGCGCTGCCAGACCTGCTCCTCCACGTCGAAGGCCAGGTCGGCGAACTCGAACGCGGCCAGGTCGGCCTTGACCACGGCCCGGGCCGCGGTGTGCAGGCCGGACGCGGAGCTGGCGGCCTGGTCCGCCGTGCGCTCCAGCGCGGCCGCGAAGTCCCGGGTGACCCGCGCGATCGCCTCGGCCCGCGGCGACGGAACCATGGCGAGCGGGTCGACCGTCTCCTCGTGCAGCATGCGCAGCCGCACGACCAGGTGGGCGCGGCGATGGTTGACGACGGCGAGCTCGTGCGCGACCAGCGCCCGCACCTCGTCCACCGTCAGGCACTGCAGCAGCGGCAGCCCCACCAGCAGCAGGCGCCGCCGGCGACTGGCCCACGAGCGGATCAGCCCGAAGCCGGTCAGCAGCACGGCGTCGGGCCGCGCCACCCCGACCCGGGCCGCGACCTCGGCGACCAGCGCCAGCAGCTCGGTCTGGGCGCCGGCGGGCACGCCGAGGAACGGCGGCTCCCCCGGCGCGCGGCTGCCATAGCGCATCAGCAGCCAGCGCGCACGCCAAATAGAGATATTGCCGGGCAATTCGCTTCTGGGTTCTTCCACGACGGCAACCGACACAGCGAAGCATCCTCACGACGGCGCCGGGACCCGTCAACGAGAGCGGCCCACGCGCCCGGGGTGAAACCCGAAAGTCACCCGGATTGCCGCCGATAAGTCCCGCAGTGACCCGGGGGTGAGATGTACCAGACGTTCAGGCCGCTTCTGGACGCGCTGAAAGAACGCGGAGCCGACGCGCAGGCCGTCGACCGCGCGGCCGAGGAGGCCGAGCGCACCGGCCGTTCGATCCGCGCCGTGCTCATCAACGATCACATCGTCACCGAGGAGCAGCTCACCGAGGCGTCCGCGGACGCCTACGGGATCGCGACCCTCGACCTGGTCGGCCACCCGATCGACCCGGCCGCGGTGACCAAGATCCCGATGGCCCTGGTGCTCAAGCACCGGGTGCTCGGCATCGCCCTGAACGACACCGAGATCACCGTCGGCATCACCGACCCGGGTGACGTGCTCGCCCTGGATGACGTCCGGGCCGCGACGGGGCTCCTGGTGCGCCCGGTCGTCGTCGCGCGCTCCGAGCTGCGCAAGATCATCGACCGGCTCAAGCGCGAGGAGAACGACCTCGGCGAGGTCGCGGAGAGCCTGGCCGCCGAGGCCACGCCGGCCGTGTCGAGCCTCACCGCGGTCAACGAGGACGCGCCGATCGTGCGGTACGTCAACTCCCTGCTCGAGCAGGCGATCGTCAACCGCGCCTCGGACCTGCACCTGGAGCCGGGCGAGCACAACATGCGGGTGCGGTACCGCATCGACGGCGTCCTGCACGAGGTCGACACGGTGCCCAAGCACGTGCAGTCGGCGCTGATCTCGCGACTCAAGATCATGTCGAACGTCGACATCACCGAGCGCCGGGTGCCGCAGAACGGCCGCATCACCGTCGAGATCAACCAGCGCGCGGTCGACCTGCGCACCGCGACCCTGCCGACCGTGTGGGGCGAGAAGATCGTGCTGCGGGTGCTCGACACGAGCGGGATGGACCTGAAGCTGGCCAAGCTCGGCTTCAGCAAGGGCAACTATGAGCGCTTCTCGATTTCGTTCAACAAGCCGCACGGGATGCTGCTCGTCACCGGGCCGACGGGCTCGGGCAAGTCGACGACGCTCTACGCGACCCTGGCCGAGATCTCCAAGCCGACCGTCAACATCATCACGGTCGAGGACCCGGTCGAGTACCGTCTCCCGGGCGTCAACCAGGTGCAGGTGGACACCAAGGCGGGCCTGACGTTCGCGGCGGTGCTGCCGGCCATCCTGCGCTCCGACCCCGACGTGGTGCTCATCGGCGAGGTCCGCGACCGCACCACCGCGCAGCTGGCGGTCGAGGCGGCGCTCACCGGCCACCTGGTGCTCTCGACGCTGCACACGAACGACGCGCCGAGCGCGATCACCCGGCTCGTGGAGATGGGCATCGAGCCGTTCCTGGTCGGCTCGTCGGTGGACTGCGTGCTGGCCCAGCGGCTCGCGCGGCGGCTGTGCGACTGGTGCAAGAGCGAGTACGCGCCGAACGAGGCCGAGCTCATCGGCGCCCGCTGGCCCTACGACCTGCTCGGCACGCCGGAGACGCTGTGGCGCCCGGTCGGCTGCCGCTCGTGCGCCAACACCGGCTACCGCGGCCGGATCGCGCTGCACGAGGTCATGCCGGTGACGCCGGACATCGAGAAGCTCGCGATCGACCGCGCCTCGGCGCACGAGATCCAGGCGGTGGCCTACCGCGAGGGCCTGCTCGACCTGCGCGTGGACGGCCTGGCGAAGGCGGCCGAGGGGCAGACCTCCATCCCCGAGGTCGTGCGGGTGGCGGTCTAAGTTCCGCCCCGCTCCGGCCGATCGGGCTGGTGAGGTCCCTTACCCGCGAGGAGCGCCCGTGACCCAGACGATCCCGATTCGCACCGCCACCGCCGACGAGCGGGCCTCTCTGGACGCGATGCTCGTCTCGCTGGTCCGGGTCGGCGGCTCCGACCTGCACCTCACCGTCGGCGCGCCGCCGACCGTGCGGATCAACGGCGGGCTGCGGTACCTGCCCGGCTACGACGACCTCACCCCCGAGGACTGCGCGATGCTGGCCCGGGCGGCGGTCACGAACGAGGGGCAGTGGCACCAGTTCCTGCAGGTGCAGGAGCTGGACTTCGCCTACGCCATCGAGGGCGTCTCGCGCTTCCGCGTGAATCTCTACAACCAGCGCGGCTCGTTCGGCGCGGCCTTCCGGGCCATCCCGCACAACATCAAGCCGCTGGACCAGCTCGGCGTGCCCGAGCAGGTGGCCCGCTTCGCGCACCTGCACCGCGGGCTGGTGCTGGTGACCGGCCCGACGGGCTCGGGCAAGACCACCACCCTCGCGGCGATCCTGGACCTGGCCAACCGCACGCGCTCCTCGCACATCGTGACCATCGAGGACCCGATCGAGTTCCTGCACGAGCACAAGCGCTGCCTGGTCAACCAGCGCGAGGTCGGGGCCGACACCCAGTCCTTCGCCCTCGCGCTCAAGCACGCGCTGCGCCAGGACCCCGACATCATCCTCGTCGGCGAGCTGCGCGACCTCGAGACCACCTCGACCGCGCTCACCGCGGCCGAGACGGGCCACCTGGTGCTGGCCACCCTGCACACGCAGAGCGCGGCGCAGACCGTGGACCGGGTCATCGACATCTTCCCGCCGCACCAGCAGCAGCAGATCCGCGCGCAGCTGTCCAACGCCCTGCAGGGGGTGGTCACGCAGGCGCTCGCGCCGCGGGCCGACGGGCAGGGCCGCACCATCGTCACCGAGATCATGTTCGCCACGCCCGCGATCCGCAACCTCATCCGCGAGGGCAAGAACCACCAGATCCCCTCGTTCATGCAGTCCAGCGGCAACGACGGGATGCTCTCGTTCGACCAGCACCTGGCCGAACGGGTCCGCCAGCAGCTCATCACCTACGAGGCGGCGCTGGAGCTGTCCCACTCGGCCGAGGAGTTCCGCCGGCTGGCGGGCCGTCAATGAAAGCGCGTTAGGGGTTCGGACCCATGGTTGCCACGAAGACGTACGAGTACCAGTCGATCGACCACGCCGGGAAGCGCGCCAAGGGCAAGATCGAGGCGTCCAACGAGCTGGCCGCGGCTCAGGCGCTGCGCCAGCAGGGGCTCACCCCGCTCGCCATCACCAGCGCCGACACGCTGATGAAGCGGGAGATCCGCATCCCCGGCCTCGGTGACCGCACGACGCTGAAGGACCTCAGCGTCTTCGCGCGGCAGTTCGCCACGATGACGCAGTCGGGCATGTCGCTGCTGCGCTCCCTCGCGGTGCTGGAGGACCAGGCGGCCAAGCCCTCGCTGAAGAAGGCGCTGACCGAGGTGCGCCTGGACATCGAGGGCGGCACGTCGCTGTCCGGGGCGCTGGGCAAGCACCCGAAGGTGTTCCCGACGCTCATGGTCGCGATGATCCGGGCCGGCGAGACCGGCGGCTTCCTCGACAGCGCGCTGGATCGCATCGCCACCAACTTCGAGAAGGACGCGGCGCTGCGGGGGAAGATCAAGAGCGCGCTGACGTACCCCGTGATCGTGCTCGCCTTCACCGTGGTGATGATCAGCGCGGTCCTGATCTTCATCGTGCCCATCTTCGAGAAGATGTTCAAGCAGCTCGGCGGGGAGCTGCCGCTGCCCACCCGGATCATCGTCACGGCCAGCCACACGCTGTTCTGGCTGGGCCCCCTGCTCGTCGTCGTGGCGATCATCATCACCGTCGCGTTCCGCCAGATCATGGCGGGCAACCCGGCCGTGCGGCTGTGGTTCGACAAGATGAAGCTCAAGGTCCCGGTCTTCGGCCCCTTGTTCACGAAGATCGCGCTGAGCCGCTTCTCGCGCAACCTCGGCACCCTGCTCGGCGTCGGCGTGCCCGTGCTGCAGGCCCTCGACGTCGTCGGCGCGACCACCGGCAACGCCGTGGTCAGCACCGCGATGGCCGACCTGCAACAGGCCGTTCGGGAGGGCCGCCCCATGTCGTCACAGCTGGGACACCACAAGATCTTCCCGCCCATGGTGGTGCAAATGGTGGAGGTCGGCGAAGAGAGCGGCCAAATCAGTCAGATGCTCGAAAAGGTTGCCGATTTCTACGACCGAGAGGTCGACAGCGCGGCAGAGGCGCTGACCGCGTCCATCGAGCCGATCATGGTGCTCGTCATGGGTGGCGTGGTCGGCGGCATGATCGTCTGCCTGTACCTGCCGATGTTCTCGATCTACCAGAACATCCAGAGCAACTGATCGATCGGTAGGCCGTCAGCCGCGCACCAGCGAACCCAGCGCTCCTGGACGGCAACGGAACGCGCAACGCCGGCGCACCAACGAGTTCCGTTACTGAGATCACCACCGCAACACACCACCCGCAACGCAACCGGCGCCAGGCAGCGGAGCCTCGCCACCACCACCCGTACACCCCAGGAGCAGGAGGCTCTCCATGACCCAGACGCTGCGCAGGATGCAGAAGAAGCGTGCCGCCGGCGACGGCGGGTTCACGCTCGTCGAGCTGCTCGTCGTCGTCGTGATCATCGGCGTGCTCGTCGCGATCGCGGTGCCGATGTACCTCAACTACCGCAAGGGCGCCGCCAACAAGTCGGCCGAGTCCGACGTGCGCGCCGCGGTCAGCGCCGTGGAGCAGTTCTACACGGAGAACAACAACAGCTACCCGTTCGACGGCACCAGCACCGCGGACAAGCTCATCTTCGGCACCACGGCCAGTGGCGCCACCGCTACCGGTGGTACGCAGCAGACGGCCACGCTGTCGCCGGGCAACAGCATGCAGTACAAGAACAACGGCGCCTCCTACCGCATCTGCGGCGTGAACTCCGACGGCAAGACGATCTACGTCTACGACTCGTCCGTCGGCGGCTCGGTCAAGAAGGCGACCGCCCAGGCCGACCTCGGCGCCTGCATCGCCAGCGCCACCCCGTAGGACCGTCCGCGACGGCGGCCCGCCCCGGCTGACCCCGGGTGCGGGCCGCCGCCGACCCACCCCGCCCGAGAAGGGAGACCCGCCGTGGCGTTCGTCCTGGCCGTCGTCGGCGTCTTCGGCCTCGCGGTCGGCTCGTTCCTCAACGTCGTCATCCACCGCGTCCCCCGCGGCGAGTCGCTCCTGCGCCCGGCCTCGCACTGTCCACAGTGCACGAACCCGGTGCGCCCCTGGCACAACGTCCCGGTCCTGGGCTGGCTCGCGCTGCGCGGCCGGTGCGCGGACTGCAAGGCCCCGATCAGCATCCGGTACCCGCTGGTCGAGCTCGGCACCGCCCTGCTGTTCGTCGCCGTGGCCGCCCGGCTGGGCGACGGCACGCTCCTGGTGCTGCCGGCGTGGCTCTACCTCGCCGCGATCGCCGTGGCCCTCGCGCTCATCGACCTCGACGTGCTGCGCCTGCCCAACGCGATCGTGCTGCCCTCCTACGTCGTCGCCCCGCTGCTGTTCCTGCCCGCCGTCATCGTCGAGCGCGACTGGGCCGCGGGCCTGCGCGGGCTGTTCGCGATGGCCGCGCTGTGGGCCTTCTACTTCCTGCTGGCCCTGGTGTACCCGGGCGGCATGGGCTTCGGCGACGTGAAGCTCGCCGGCGTGCTCGGCCTCTACCTCGGCTCGCTGGGCTGGTCCTCGGTCGCCGTCGGCACGCTCGCCGCGTTCGTCCTCGGCGGCGCCGCGGGCCTCGCGCTCATGGCCTTCGGGCGCGCCGGGCGCAAGACCGCCCTGCCGTTCGGCCCCGCGATGCTGGCCGGCGCGCTGCTGGCGCTGTTCGCCGCCGCGCCGATCACCGACTGGTACACGAACCTGCTGGTTCCCGCGTAAGCCCTGACTCGTCCGCACGCACCGGGCGGGGACCTTCTCGAAGGAGCACGATGGCCGCAGTCAACCTGATCGGGCTGGACATCGGCACGGTGTCCATCCGTGCGGCGGAGACCAGCAACAGCAAGGACGGGCCGGTCATCAGCAACTTCGGCCACATCCTGGTGCCACCCGGGGCCGTGCAGAACGGCGCGGTCCAGGACGAGCCCGCCGTCACCGCGGCGCTGAAGCAGCTGTGGTCGACGTTCAAGTTCCGCAGCCGCAAGGTCGCACTCGGCGTCACCCACCAGCAGATCGTGGTCCGCGAGACGACGGTGGCCAACCTGCCGGCCAAGGAGATGCGCCGGGCGCTGCCGTTCCAGGTGCGCGACGCGCTGCCGCTGCCGCCGGAGCGCTCGCTCATCGACTTCTACCCGCTGCAGGAGGCCGCCGGCGACACGGTCCGCGGGCTGCTCATCGCCGCGCCCAAGGAGCCGGTGATGGCCGCGATCCGCGCCGTCGAGGCGGCCAAGCTGCACGTGGAGCGGGTGGACCTGGCCTCCTTCGCGCTGCTGCGGGCCGCGTCGCGCCTCGACGAGCAGGTCGAGGCGCTGGTCGACATCGGCGCCCACGCGACCAGCGTGGTCGTGCACCACGACGGCGAGCCGCTCATCGTGCGCACCATCCCCCGCGGGGGCAACGAGATCACCAAGACCGTGGCCGACCGGCTCGACCTGCCGCTGCAGGAGGCCGAGGACCTCAAGTGCCGCGTGGGGCTGCGCCCGGACACCGACCCGGCCAGCGGCGCCGCCATGCGCGAGTCGGTGCGCCCGCTGATCAACGAGATCGGCAGCTCGTTCGCGTACCTCACCGCCGGCGGCCGCCAGGCCCGCGTGAGCCGGCTGGCCCTCTCCGGCGGCGGGGCGATGCTGCCCGGCCTGCTCGACGCGCTGCACGACCAGCTCGGCGTCGAGGTCATCGCCATCGACCCGGTGATGCGGGTGCGCGGGCTGCGCCGCGTGCGCCACGGCAGCCTGGAGCAGGTGCGCGCCTCGGCCGCGATCTCGGTCGGCCTGACCCTGGGGGCGTCATCGTGAGCGAGCCGGTCTGGAAGCGGGAGGCGGGGTGGAACGAGCCCGGCTGGAAGGAGCCCGAGCCGCGCCTGACCGGCATCGTGCTGCCCTCCTTCGAGGACCCCGCCGCGGCCGAGGACCTCGACGAGTTCGAGCGCGACCGCCGCGCCCGCACGGCCGCCGAGGACCTCGACGAGCTCGAGCGCGACCGCCGCGCCCGCACGGCCGCCGAGGACCTCGACGAGCTCGGACGCGACCGCCGCGCCCGCACGGCCGCCGACGAGCTCGCCGGTCTCCCGGTGCCGGTCGTGCCCGCCGGCCCTCCCCCGGCCTGGCCGCCGGCCGCCGCCGAGCAGGAGTGGGCGCCGGAGCCGGCCCCGGTCGCGGCCGCGCCGCGGCGCGAGTTCCCGCGGTTCATTCACGGCGAGTTCGTGCTGCCGGCCGACGACGCCACCCAGGCCGAGACCGCGACCCTCGCGCCACCGGCCCCGTCCGGCGGGTTCGATCCGCTCACCGCGCCCGTCGACGTGCTGGAGGCGAACACGCACGCGCCGGCCGCGCCCGAGGGCCTGCGCAACGCCCTGCCCTCGTGGGGCATGCCGGCCGCGCCTCCCCCGTCACCGCCCGCGGCCGAGCGCTGGGAGCGCACGCCGACCCTCGACATCCCCGACGAGCCCGCGGAGCCGGTCGCCGTTGAACCGGCCCCCGCGCCCCCGGCTCCCCCGCCCCAGGCCGTATCGATGCCGCCGGTCTCGATGCCGGTCGAAACGGTGGCCGAGCCAACCTGGGAACCCGTGGTCGAGCCGGCCGCGGCTCGGACGGCCCCGATCCCCGCCGGCGAGGAGCCCACCGCACCTGTGCCCGTCGTGCCGGCCGCGGCCACCGCGCCGCAGCCCGTCGTGCCGGCCGCGGCCACCGCGCCGCAGCCCGTCGTGCCACCCACGGCCACCGCGCCGCAGCCCGTCGTGGCGGCCGAGGCGGCCACGGCCCCGGCGGCGCGCAAGGGGCCATGGGATGGGACGCCGCACCCGGCGTTCCCGGACGCGACCGCGCGCACGTTCCGCATCCTGCCCATCGCGGCCGACCTGCTGCCGCTGGAGATCTCCGAGACCCGGCACGTGCGCCGCGTGCGCCGCCTGGTCATCTCCGGCGTCGTGCTGGTCGCGGCGCTGGTCGTGGGCTGGTACGGCGTCACGGTGCACGAGCACACCCTGGCCGGCGACGACCGGCAGAGCATCCTCGACACCAGCCAGGACCTGACGCGGCAGAGGCACAAGCAGTACGACGAGCTGACCCGCGTCCAGGCGGACTCCGGCAAGATCGACGAGCGGCTCAAGAAGGTGCTCGACTACGACCTGTCCTGGTCGAAGATGCTCGCCTCGCTGCGCACCACCGCGGCCGCGAAGAACGTCACGCTCAGCGGCATCACCGCGTCGCTGAACCAGGAGTCGCTGGCCGGGCAGAACCAGGGCGACATCATCGGCACCGTCACGCTGACCGGCAAGGCGCCGACGAAGGCGGGCGTCGCCGCGTACGTGGACGCGCTCACCGGCGTCTCCGGCGTGACCAACCCCTTCCCGTCGGACGCGACGCAGGAGAACGACGGGGTGTCGTTCACCATCCGCGTCGACATCACCCGGGCCGCGCTCGGCGGCCGGTTCACCAGTGCCGCGCCGTCGGCGAGCCCCACCGGGAGCAAGTGATGCGACACGATCGGCTGTGGCTGCTCGGCGGCGCGTTCTTCGCGCTCGTCGTGGTCGCGTTCGGCTTCCTGTTCTTCATCCGCCCGGAGCAGCAGGACACCGACACCATCCGGTCCGACGCCGCCGACGCGCAGCTGAAGGTGGACCAGCAGCGGCGCGAGCTGGCGACGCTGGCCAAACAGCACGAGCACATCGAGGAGTTCAAGGCCGCGCTGGCCAAGGACCAGGCGGCGCTGCCCGACGCCGACCGGGCCTCGGACTTCCTGCGCGAGCTGCAGTCGGCCGGCGAGCTGACCGGCGTGACCGTCAGCGGCGTCTCGGTCGGCTCCGCCGTGGACCTCAAGGCCCTGGTGGGCTTCGAGGTGTACGCGCTGCCGGTGAGCCTCACCGTGGCCGGCCCGACCGGCAAGCTGAACCCCTTCCTCGACCAGCTGCAGGTGGCCCAGCCCCGGGCGGTGCTCATCAGCAGCATCAACGTCGCCCCGACGAGCACGGGCAGCGACAGGTCCAACGTCACGATCAACCTCCAGGCGTTCTACGCCCCGCTGAGCTAGCAGGCAGACCGATGAAGCTCCCCCGCGCCGGTTCCGTGCCGCACCCCCGCGACGGCGGGTTCAGCCTGGTCGAGACGCTCACCTCGATCGCCATCATGGGCGTGGTGATGACGGCGCTGACCACGTTCTTCGTGTCCACGACCAACACGATCAACAAGGAGCGCGGCCTGCAGATGGCCATCCGGCTGGCCAGCGACGGCATCGAGCTGGTCAAGTCGCTGCCCGGCTCGACCCTCGCGGTCGGGCGCAGCGCCAAGGACATCGCCACGCAGCTGAGCACCGACGTCGTGCCCAACCTCGACCTCCGCTCGCTCGCCACGACGATGTCGATGGTGTCGGACCCGACGCTGCCGGCCGGCGCGAGCAGCCTCAACCCGGTGCTGCCGGTCGTGCCCGAGCAGCTGACCGTCAACGATGCCGTGTTCAAGCGGCACTGGTTCATCGGCAGCTGCGTGATGGACCCGAAGCTCGGCTCGGGCGCGCCCTGCCTGCTGTCGGCGGGCATCCCCAACCCGCTCTCCTTCTTCCGGGTCGTCGTCGCCATCACCTGGCAGAACTCCAGGGCCTGCGCCGGTGGGCAGTGCTCGTACATCACCGACACCCTCGTCGCCTCGTCCGCCGTCGACCCGGTGTTCAACCCGAGCGTCACGGTCGCCCCGCCGCTGCCGGACAACCCCGGCAACCAGGGCAGCGACCTGAACATCGCGGCGCGGCCGGTGCAGCTGACCGCGAGCAGCTCCTACCCGCCGCTCACCTGGTCCGCGGAGGGCCTGCCGCCGGGCATCACCATCAACGACGCCGGGCTGATGAGCGGCACCCCGACCGCGGCCGGCACCTACGTGGTCCGCGTGATCGTCAAGGACAACGCGAGCACGAACGACGCCTCGTTCAACTGGGTGGTGAACCCGCTGCCGAAGCTCGTGGTGCCGGACCAGACCTTCGACGCGGGATCGGTGGTGGCGTTCCAGGTGCCGCTGCCCGGCGGCACGCCGAAGCTGGCCTGGACGGCGACCGGGCTGCCGGCCGGCCTGACGATCGACCCGCTCACCGGGATCGTCAAGGGCACCACGACCGCCTCCGGGGCCGCCGCGGTCGCGAACGTGACCGTCGGCGTCACCGACTCCTTCGGCCAGAAGTCCTCGGCGACGTTCAAGT
Source organism: Dactylosporangium sp. NPDC000244 (assembly GCF_040300725.1). Lineage (NCBI taxonomy): Bacteria > Bacillati > Actinomycetota > Actinomycetes > Micromonosporales > Micromonosporaceae > Dactylosporangium > Dactylosporangium sp. NPDC000244. The sequence goes on along the minus strand of NZ_JBEPEH010000028.1, from coordinate 67,519 downwards.
GGAACACCAAGGTCGCGGTGCAGTACCCCAACGCCTCGACGCCGATCGCGCTGACCAAGGACGTGGCGTACAGCGGCTCGGTGGTCGCGGCCGGCGGCTCGGGCGGCTACACGTTCTCGTCGCCGAACATGCCCCCGGGGCTCTCGATGAGCACCGCGGGCCTGGTCACGGGGAAGATCACGAGCGGCACGCGGTTCCTCGTGACCGTCAACGTCAAGGACAGCAACGGCGTCACGAACTCGACCGTCGTGCCGGTCAACGTGACCGTCCCGTCCGGGCTGAGGATCACCACGCCGGCCCTGACCGCGCCGGACAAGTCGAGCCCGAAGAGCACGGCGCTCACCTACACCCCGGTGGCGACGGGCGGCACCACGCCGTACACCTGGACCGCCTCGGCCGTCACGAACCTGCCGACCGGCCTCTCGCTGAACACGACCACCGGCGCCATCACCGGCACCCCGAGCGCGCAGGGCGCCTGGGTCGTGGTCCTCACGGTGACGGACAAGACCGGCGCCACCTCCTCGTTCGCCTTCACCTGGACGATCACATGAGCCTGACGCAGCGCATCCGCCGGGCCGCGCGCCCGGGCGACGACCGCGGGGTGACGCTCGCCGAGCTGGCGGTCACGACCGGGATCATGTCGGTGGTCATGGCCATCTTCACGACCGGGATCGTGCAGCTGTTCCAGGCCGGCAACAAGAACGAGCTCGTCGCGATGACCCAGGCGCAGCTCAACAACGCGTTCCTGCGCCTGGACCGGGAGCTGCGCTACGCCGCCGGCTTCGGGCCGATCCGCCCCGACGCCGCGGGCAACGTGTTCGTCGAGTACGTCAACACCGGCACGCCCAGCGGCACGCCCGAGTGCGCGCAGCTGGAGCTCTACCGGGCGGCCGGAACGCTGCGCCGGCAGGTGTGGCCGACCGGGCAGAAGCCGCAGAACAAGTGGGCGGTGCTGGCCTCCAACGTGCTCATCGCCCCGCCGGGGTCCGCGGAGACCAAGAGCACCTTCGCGATCATCGCGCCGACCGAGAACACCGCGTTCCAGCGGCTGCGGATCCTGCTCATCGTGCAGTCCAACCCGGGGCGCGGGCAGACCACGGCGAACACCGACCTGACGTTCACCGCGCTGAACAGCAAGGCGAGCACGGACCCGAACACGATCTGCCCGGAAGCGAGGCTCTGACATGCTCCGGAGGCTGCTGCGGGCGCTGCGGCGCGACGACGGGTCGCTGCCGCTGGCGATGATGCTCACGCTGGTCGGCACCTCGCTGTCGACGCTCATGGTGCCGATCGTCATCACCCAGCTGCGCGACACCGCCGAGACGGTCGAGCGGGCCAAGGCGCTGCACGCCGCGCAGGCCGGGATCGACGTGGTGCTGGGCAGCATCCGCGCCTCCGCGGGCACGATCGCCAACCTGCTGTGCCTGCCGGCCGCCGACCCGCTGCTGGGCACCGTCGGCGGCGGGCTGCCGGGGCGGTACAAGGTCTCCGTCGTCTTCCAGGACTCGAGCAAGACCGCGCTGCCGTGCGCGACCCGGGCCGGGCACCTCGTCAGCGTGCCCTCGTTCGCGGTGATCACGGCGACCGGCACGGCCAAGGGCAACCCGGGCCAGGCGTTCGACCCGGCCGCCTCGCGCACGCTGAACGCCACCTACGTGTTCCGCTTCACCAACGAGAACATCGAGGGCGGCCTGGTCAAGTTCTACGGCGGCGCGTACTGCCTCGACGCGGGCTCCGGCTCGCCGGCCGTCGGCACGAACGTGACCACGCAGCCGTGCAGCACCGGCAGCGCGCGGCAGACGTTCGCGTACACCAAGAACCTGACGCTGCAGCTGGTCTCCTCGAAGACCGCGGCCAACCCGCTGGGCATGTGCCTGGACTCGGGCGACGGCCCGGTCTCGGGCACGCTGGTGCAGTTCCAGGTGTGCGGGTCGCCGACGATCCCGTACTACCAGCGCTGGAGCATCAACGACAGCTCCAACTTCCAGAGCACCGCGTCCAACGGCTCGAGCCTCGGCAGCTTCTGCTTCCACGCCAAGTCCGGCAGCACGCCGGGCGCGTTCGTGGAGCTGATCGCGTGCGGCGGGGCGTCGGACAACACGCGCACGTTCGCGCCGGAGGCGTCCGTCGGCGCCGGGGCGGCCGGGCCGCCCTACCAGATCGTCAACTTCAAGCAGTTCGGCCGGTGCATCGACGTCACGAACTTCGACATCACGGTCGGGTACATCATCGTGTGGCCGTGCAAGCAGGCGCCGAACCCGCTCAACGTCGGCTGGAACCAGCGGTGGAACATCCCCACGACCGGCACCGGGCTCGGCAGCATCACCGGGCAGATCTGGACGTACGACAGCTCCAAGACGAAGCAGAACGTGTGCATGACGACCGCCGAGCCGGGGGCCGCCTCGCACTTCGTGACGATGAAGGCGTGCCCGGCCACGACCGACGCGGGCACGCTGTGGACGGTGTCGTACCAGGAGAGGACGTACGGCGCGAGCTATGTCATCAAGGACCACAACGGCAGCTGCCTGACCCCGACGAACCTCGACGACCCGAAGCTGCCGGCGGCCGACATCTTCAAGGGCAGCACCACGGTGAGCAAGCTGATCGTGGCCGCGTGCGACGGCTCGAAGCTGCAGAAGTGGAACGCGCCGGCGAACATCGAGGACCCGACGCCCCTGAAGAACATCGGGGAAAAGTAGGGGCCGCTTCCGGGCATCGACCGGATGGCATCGAGCCCGCGCCGGACGAGGCTGAGGGCATGAGGATGGTGGCCCGGGTGGTGGGGTTCGGTCTGGTCGCGGCCCTCGCGGTGTCGCTGGCTCCGGCCGGTCATGAGTACTCCGTGCTCGACGTGGGCGCCGGGGTGGTGCTGGCCGTCCTGGCCTGGCTCGCCCTGCGGCCGCGGCGGAGACGGCCGCGGCGGGGGCGCGGGTACGCGGGCTGGGACGGGCTGGACCTGCACAAAACCGACAACGCTGCGTAGTACGCGCGACTACCCTGTGCGCATGGAGCACCTCAGCACCGAGTACACGGGGTTCCCGGCCGACATCATCCCGCTGCAGTACCAGGCGCTGCTGCTCACCGACGAGCGCCGCATGCGGGCCTTCGCCGACGCGATCGCCCGGACCGTGCGGCCGGGGATGCGGGTGCTCGACCTCGGCGCCGGCACCGGGGTGCTCAGCTACTTCGCCGCCCGCGCGGGCGCGGTCGTGACCGCGATCGAGCGCGAGCCGCGGGTCTACGCCGCCGCCCGGGCCGCGCTGCGGGCCGCGACCGGCGACGCGGTGCGCATCCTGCACGCCGACGCCCGCGACTACCTGCCCGACGAGCCCGTGGACCTGGTGATGTGCGAGATGCTGCACGTCGGGCTGCTGCGGGAGCGCCAGATCGAGGTGCTGGCCGCGTTCAAGCGCCGCTACCTGCACCACGTGGGCGGGCCGCTGCCCCGGTTCCTGCCCGAGGCCTGCGTGCAGGCGGTCCAGCCGGTCGAGCAGGACTTCACGTACATGGGGTACACGGTGCCGGCGCCGGTGTTCCAGCTGCCGGAGAGCGTCCAGCCGCGCACGGTGGAGGCCGCGCCGCCGCAGGTGTTCCAGCAGTTCTTCTACTCCGAGCCGCTGCCGGCCCGGTGCGCGGCCGACCTGACGTTCGTGGCCGAGCGACCGGCCGTGGTCAACGCGGTCCGGCTCGTCACGAAGAACCTCCTGACCCTGCTGTACGAGCCGGCCGGCAGCGTCGACTGGACCATGAACTACCTCGTGGTGCCGGTGAGCGAGCCCGTCGAGGTGCTCACCGGCGACGAGGTGCGGGTGCGGTTCGAGTACTCCCCCGGCGACGAGATCCCCGCCCTCACCGACGTGCTGCGGGTCTCGGTTCCGGCGCACGCGCACTGACCGCCGCGGCCGTGACGATGAGGTACAGCGCGGCCGCGTAGGTCGCCATCACCACGAGGTCCCGCCCGGGGAAGTCCAGCCCGGCCGCGCCGACGCCGATGAGCAGGTCGGACACCAGGAACAGTGCGCCGCCGAGGCCGGTGCGGGCGCTCACGCCGGTCGCGGCGCAGGCCATGGCGGCCAGGGCGAGGCTGTACCCCAGGATCGGGCCCCGCAGCGCGCCGAGCTGGCCCCAGAGGGCGGCGTTGACACCCACCCAGAGCACCGCGTACCCGGCGATGGCCAGCGCTCGGGGCCGGCCGCTGCGCAGGAACCCGGTGAGCAGGGCGATCTGGGTGCCGAGGAACGCGGCCATGCCCAGCAGGAACGCGAGCTTTCCCGGGATCAGCAGCACGATGTCGCCGATGGTCGCGAAGACCAGCGCTGTCGCGATCGGGCCGCGCTTGTGGAGGTACCACAGCAGAAAAGGCGCGATGAGGGGCTTGGCGATCCACTGCAGGATGTGCTGGTCCGTGGCGACGCCGATCAGCTCGACGGCGACGGCCAGCCAGAACAGCTTCAGCTTCACGTCGACGGCTGCCAGCCGGGGCGGCTTCACGTTGACGGCTGCCAGCCGGGGCGGCCGAACACGAAGCGGAGCCGGTCGCTCCAGCGGGTCGCGCGGCGGACGTCGGACCAGATGGCCGCGTACTCGTGGGTGGCGACCCGCAGCGGGTTGTAGGTGGCGATGTTCTTCGTCAGGCCGTACGTGACCGGGGCGCGCTCGGGCTCGAAGGTGCCGAAGATCCGGTCCCACACGATGAGGATGCCGCCGTAGTTGCGGTCGAGGTATTCCCGGTTGGCGCCGTGGTGCACGCGGTGGTGCGACGGCGTGTTGAAGACCCACTCGACCGGCGCCCAGAGCCGGTTCACCCGCTCGCTGTGCAGGAAGAACTGGTACGCCAGGCTGATCGACTGCTGCAGGAAGACCATCCACGGCGGGATGCCCAGCAGCGGCAGGAACAGCCAGAAGGGCGTGGCGGTCATCGGGGTCCAGCTCTGGCGCAGCGCGGTGCTGAGGTTGAAGAACACGCTCGAGTGGTGCACCACGTGCCCGGCCCAGAACACGCGGACCTCGTGGTGCAGGCGGTGGAACCAGTAGTACGCGAGGTCGTCGGCGAGGAAGAGCACCGCCCACGTCCACGGGCTGTGCGGGTCCATCCGCAGCGGGGTCAGCACGTAGAGCCCGGCGAAGGCGACCGCGACGAGGAGCTTCCAGGGCACGCCGATGATCTGGCTGCCCAGGCCCATCGACAGGCTGGTGGCGGTGTCGCGGACCTCGTAGCCGCGCTCCTCGTCGTCGGGGAGGAAGCGGTACGAGACCGCCTCCATGACAATCAGCAGCAGGAACGCCGGCACGGCGTACAACACGGCGGGGATCATGCGGCGATTCCTCCCTTCTTCCGGATGGGGGCGTTGAGCAGCGTCTCGGCCTGGCGCTGGGCGGCGGCGCCGTCGCCGGCGTCGATGCACTCGCCGAGGCGGCGGTGCCCGGCGATGTCGAGCAGCTCGGCGGTACGGTGGGCGGCGGGGACCCGGCCGACGGCGAGCGCGCCGCCGACGAGACTGTTGAAGGCGAGCAGGTAGGCGGTGTTGCCGCTGCCGAGCAGGATCGCCCGCCACAGCGCGATGTTCGCGGCGCCCATGCGCTCGAGGTCGGGGGCCTCGTGCGCGTACGCCTCGATCGCCGCCCCCACCGCGGCCTTGCCCGCCGCGGTGCCACGCTGCGCACACAGCCGCGCGGCGTCGGCCCCGAGGCAGGCCCGCATCTCGAGCACGTCGCGGACCAGGTGCTCGACGGGGAGGCGATCCTGGGCGCCGGCGGCCATCGCGAGGTCGAGGCCGGCGTGCTCGCGCCAGTCCAGGACTTTCGTGGCGCCGCCCTGGGCCACTCGCACCAGGCCGAGCTGCTGGAGCCTGCGTAGCGCCTCGCGCACCGCGTGACGGTTGACCTCGAAGACGGCGGCGAGGTCGCGTTCGCTGGGCAGGCTGGCGTCGGGCTGGTAGTCACCGGCGAGGATGGCGTCGCGGAGCTGAGCGAAGACGTGGTCGGAGACCGAGACACGGGCGGCCGGGACGAACTCCATGCCCCGGGAGTCTGCCACTCATCAACTGGTTGGACCAGTGCTTGTTTTGCCTGGGTTGTTCGGTTTTGCGGTATGTTCGGCGCTTTCTGATCGGGCTTTCTGGCGGGGTGCGCGGGTTGGTCGCTCTTGGCGGTGTTCTCGGTGCCGATTCCGGCGGGGCGATGCCGCGGCTTGATTGCGTGGACCGCGCATTCATCGTGCCGGAGGAAATAGCCCGGGCGCAGGGGCGGGCCACGACTCTTTACGGCCGGTCTGTGCGATTGTCTGGAAGGTGTCGTTGCGGCGCGGCAGCAGGGCCGGTGGGAGTGCGGCGGTCGGTCGCCGAAACTGGGCGGCTCGGGCGCGAGAGGCACGGGCGCGGAGGCGGGCGCGAACGCGAGCGGCGCGGGCGTGGACATGGGCAGCGCGGGCGGCGCGGGCGCGGGCGCGGGCAGCGCGGACACAGGCGGCGCGGGCAGCACGAGCGCGGGCAGCACGGACGTGGACGCGGACCTGGGCGGCGGGGGACGCGAGAGGCGCGGAGGCGGAGGCGGAGGCGGGCGCGGACGCGAGCGGCGCGAACGTGGACATGGGCGGCACGGGGCGAGCGACACGGACACAGGCGGCGCCGCCGTGAGCACGGGCGCAGGCATGGGCGGCGTGGGCGCGGGTGGCGTCGGCGCCGTGGACACGGACCGGGGCGGTGCGGACACAGAGGCGGAGGCGGGCGCGGGCCCGGGCGTGGGCGGCGCGGACGCAGGCGGCGCGGACACGGGCGCGGACGCGACCTGCGTGGGCGTGGGTGGCGTGAGCGTGGGCAGCACAGGCGCGAGCGGCGTGGGCCTGGACGCGGGCTCGGCCGGCGCGGACGCGGGCGGCGCGGACGCGGAAGGCGTGGGCGCGGGCGGCACGGGCGGCACGGACACGGGTGCAGGCGCGGGCGGCGCGGGCGGCGCGGGCGGCGCGGGCGGCGCGGGCGGTGACGGTGCGGGCGGTGACGGTGCGGGCGGTTCGGCCGTGGGAGGCACTGGGCCGTGGATGCGGCGGAGCTTCTCCGCGTGCCGTCTCGCCAAACCGTAATCACGCCGCCGCTGTTGTTCCCGGCGGAATTCGTCCTTCCCCGGCCACCAATTGTGCGCCTTCGTCCGGTCGCGCATGGCAGCCAATTCCCGCGAGCTGAACAATTGCATCTGCCCCACGGTAAAATTATCTCAGAATGCTACCCGAACCACGACCCACGAAAGCACACCAACGCACATGGTGAAAACATTCTTTTGCAGGTCACAGAATGACGACTGGCGCCGCGAAAAAGGGGAGGCGTTCGCGTGGGACCTGCGAGGCACGGGCGCCGGAAAAAGGGTCAGTCGCCTGCGGTGAGTTCGTCGACGATTTTCTGGGCGTTGGTCGCGTGCTTCGCGTACGCGCTCGCGAAGGCGCTGCGCTGCACGGCCTGGGCCGCGTTCGTGACGCTCATTTTCTCCCAGCCGCCGACCTTCTGCAGTTTCGTGTAGAACTTGGCGGACGCGAAGGCCGGGTCCATGAGCTGCTCCGGTGTGCCCCAGATGCTCACCCGCTGCTGGAAGATTCCCACCGAATCGTAATTCGTCCCGGTGCCCTCGTGCGGGAGCTTCATCGACGCGGGGACCTTCGGATTCGCGAGGTTCTTCAGGTACGTCTCCTGCAGCGCCGTCGCGATTGCCACGACCATCGCTCGCTCCGGCAGGCCCATCTGCCTGGCCACCTCGACGACGATGTAGGCGTTGTTGGTCTGGGCCTGGTTCAAGCCTGCCACCGGCTTCGGCACCAGCGGCTGGCCCGGCAGGGCGGCCTGGGCCGCGCCGCGGGCCGCGTTGGCGCGGGCGTGGGTCTCGTAGAACTTCGCGGAGTCGAAGCTCGTGTCGTCCGCGACCGGAGCCGGCGGCTGCGCCGGGAAGATCGCCCACGACACACCGACACTGATCAACGAAGCGACGAGGCTGATCGCGGCGAGGAGCACCATTCTGCTCAGATGCAGACGGCGACCGGCCGCGCGCCTACGCCGGGGGGTGGCGCCACGCACCGCGACAGCTTACGAACGTGGCGCCCGTACCGAAAGGCGGGATCCGCCTCCTTTAACAAAACCTAAGGAATCCGAGAATCTTCACGCTGCGTCACGACTTCGCGTCGCCGAGCAGTCCACGGCGCCTGAGCAGGGGCTCGATGAGCGGGTCGCGGCCGCGGAAGGCGCGGTACACCTCCATCGAGTCGGCGCTGCCACCCCGCGCCAGGAGTCCGTCACGGAACGCGTCGCCGCTGTCGCGGCGCAGGCCCCCGCGCTCGGTCAGCCAGTCGACGGTGTCGGCGTCGAGGACCTCGCTCCAGATGTACGAGTAGTAGCCGGCGCTGTACGCGGCCCCGCTGAAGATGTGCGCGAAGTAGGGCGTGCGGTAGCGGGGCGGTACGAACGGCGTCGCCACCCCGGCCCGCTCCAGGGCCGCGGCCTCGAAGGCCACGACGTCGGTGACGGCCGCGGCCGCCTCCACGTCCAGCGTGTGCCACGCGAGGTCGAGCAGGGTCGCCGCGAGGTACTCCACCGTCGCGAACCCCTTGTTGAACTGCTCGGCCGCCTGGAGCCGGTCCACGACCTCCTGCGGGAGGCGGTCGCCGGTGACGTGGTGGCGGGCGTAGTGCTCGAGCACCTCCGGCCAGAGCATCCACACCTCGTTGACCTGCGACGGGTACTCCACGAAGTCCCGCGGCACCCGCGTGCCCGCGAACTTCGGGTACTGCACCGACGAGAACAGCGTGTGCAGCGCGTGCCCGAACTCGTGGAACAGGGTGCGCACCTCGTCGAGGGTGAGCAGCGTCGGCTCGCCCTCCGGCGCCCGGTTCACGTTGAGGTTGTTGCACACGACCGGGGACGTGCCGAACAGCCGCGCCTGCGGCACCAGCGCGTTCGCCCAGGCCCCGCCGCGCTTGGACGCGCGGGTGAAGAAGTCGCCGATGTAGAGCCCGAGCGGGCTCCCGTCGTGATCGAAGACCTCGAAGACGCGGGCATCCGGATGGTACGCGTGCAGGTCCGGCCGCTCGGTGAAGCGCAGCCCGTACAGCTGCCCCGCGGCGAAGAAGACCCCGTCGTGCAGGACGCGCTCGAGCTCGAAGTACGGCCGCAGCTCGCTCTCGTCGATCGCGTAGCGCTCGCGGCGGAGGCGCTCGGTGTAGTACGCCCAGTCCCAGGGTCGCAGCGTGAACTCGTCGCCGATGACGGCCTGCAGGTCGTCGGCCTCGGTGGCGGCGTTGGCCATCGCCGCCGGGACGAGCTTGGCGAGCATCTCCTCGACCGCGGTCACCGAGCGCGCGGTGTTGTCGGAGATGTTGTAGGCGGCGTGGTTGTCGTAGCCCAGCAGCCGGGCCCGCTCGGCCCGCAGCCGCACGATGCGCAGCACCAGCCCGGTGGTGTCGTTGGCGCCGCCCGCACCGCGGCCGACGGAGGCGGCGTGCAGGCGCTCGCGCAGGGCCCGGTCGTGCAGGGCGGCCAGCGGCGGCTGGGAGGTCGGCAGGACGAGGTTGAGCACGTACTGCCCGTCGAGCCCCCGGTCCTTGCCCGCGACCGCCGCGGCGGCCACGGCGTCGGCGGACAGCCCGTCCAGGGCCGCCTCGTCATCGACGATCACGGCCCGGGCCTTCATGTCGTCGCGCACCAGGTTGCCGAAGTCGGTGGCGAGGCCCGCCAGCTCGGCGTTGATCTCGCGCAGGCGCTCGTGCTGAGCCTCGGACAGCTCGGCGCCGGCCCGCACGAACTCGGTGCGGTAGCGCTCCAGCAGCCAGGCGCCCTCGGCGTCGAGGCCGAGTTCGGTGCGCCGCCCGTACAGGTCCTTGACGCGCGCGTAGAGCCCGGGATCGAGCATGATGGCGTCGCTGTGGGCCGACAGCCGCGGTACGACATCGGCTTCGATCTCCTGCAGCCGGTCCGACGTGTGCGAGCTCGTCAGCGTGAAGAACGCGGCCGAGACGCGCTGGAGGATCCGCCCCGAGCGCTCCAGGGCCACCAGGGTGTTGTCGAACGTCGGCGGGGCCGGGTCGGCGGCGATGGCGGCGACCTCGGCGCGCTGCTCCCGCATGCCCAGCTCGAAGGCCGGCGGGTAGTGCTCGACCTCGATGCGGTCGAAGGGCGGCAGCTGATACGGCAGGTCGCTCGGCGCGAAGAACGGGTTGTCCGTGGTCACCTACCGACTGTATCGACCCGCCCCCCGATATCCGCACCCCTTGCTCGGCCGTGCGGCGCAAGAAGGGTGCCGGGCCGGCCACGCCGGCGGCCGGGCCGCCCAGCGTAAGAAGGGTGCCGGGCCCGTCACGTCGGCGGCAGGCCCGCCCGGCACAAGAAGCGTGCCGGGCCGGTCAGGCCAGCGGCCCCGTGTAGGCGGCGCGCAGCCGCAGCCGGGTGGGGTTCGCGTACTCCTCCATCGCGTGGGCGAGCCACCCGGCCGTGCGCGCCACGCCGAAGATCGCCTCGCCGGCGCCGCGGGGCATGCCGGCCAGGTGGGTGAGCACGCCGAGCGGGAAGTCGATGTTCATGGCGGGCAGGGCGCGGCGGCGGGCCTCCTCCAGCACCGCCTCGGCGACGGCGAGGCGCGGGTAGCCCGGCACGGCGGCGCGGATCCGGTCCATGAGCGCGTCGCCGCGAGCGTCGCCGGCGCGGTACACCGCGTGCCCGAAGCCGGCGACGCGCTCGCCCCGCCGCAGCCGCTCCCCCATCGCCTGCGCGGCCCGCTCCGGCTCGGCGATCTCGGCGAGCAGGGACTCGACGCCGAGGGACGCGCCGCCGTGCAGGGCCCCGCTGACGGTGCCGAGGCCGGTGGTGACGACGGCGTACGGGTCGGCGCGCACCGAAGCCGCGACGCGGGCCGCGAGCGTGGACGCGGCGAGCTCGTGGTCGGCGAGCAGCACGAGCGCGAAGCGCAGGACGTCGGCCAGGCCCTCCTCGGCCCGGACGGCGCCGAGCTTGTGCCACAGCCGCGTGTGCAGGCCCCGGTCGCGGCCCTTGCGGGAGTTTTGGCGGGAGGTTTGACGGGAGGCTTGGTCGGAGCCGTGGCCGGGCAGCGCGTCGACCATGCCGGCCATGAGCCCCTTGCCGGTCTGCGCGACGGCGGCTGGGTCGAGGTTGTGCCGCACGGGGTCGGCCGCGGCGAGCGCGGTGACGATGACCTGGAGCCGATCGAGCGGCAGCACGTCGCCGGACAGCCCGCGCTGGGCCTCCTGAGCTGCCGCAAGCGCGTCGGGCGCGGCCTCCCAGTCGCCGGACAGCCCGCGCCGGACCTCCTGAGCCGCGGCGAGCGCGCCGGGCCCGGCCTGCTGGGCCGCGGCGAGCGCGTCAGGCGCGGCATCCCAGTCGCCGGACAGCCCGCGCCGGACCTCCTGAGCCGCTGCGAGCGCGCCGGGCCCGGCCTGCTGGGCCGCTGCGAGCGCGCCGGGCCCGGCCTGCTTGGCCGCGGCGAGCGCGCCGGGCGCGGCGTCCCATGAGCCGGCGGCCGCGGGCTCGGCCCCGGTCCACAGCCAGAGCGCGGTCTCCTCGAGGCGCCACGTCGCGGCGAGGGCGATCGCCTCGCGGCCGCGGTAGTAGTGCCGGTCCTCGCCGAGCATGGTGATGGCCGACTCGATGACGAGCTCGGTGCTGCCGGCCTGGCGCCGCGGCCGGCCCCGGTGGGCCAGGTCCTCGATCTCGGCGCGGTTGAACACGCTGCGGCCCTCGTGCTTGCGGCGGGTCAGGGTGCCGCGGCTGACGTACGCGTACAGCGTCGCGGGCTTGACGCCCAGCCGGTCGGCCGCCTCTTCGGCACTCATCCACTCGCTCACGCACGACTCCGCTCGCTCACGCACGACGACGTTACTATGTTGATTTTCGTCAACGTTGACACAAATCAGATCTGGCAGTCAACCTGGAGGCATGTCAACACCTCGGATTCACTTCCTCGACGTCACCAATCGCGACGGGGTGCAGACGGCCCGGACCGGGCTGTCGAAGTTCGGCAAGACCATGGTGAACTTCTATCTCGGGCGGCTGGGGGTGGCGCAGTCCGAGATCGGGTTCCCGTTCCTGTTCCACGAGGTGCCGTACGTGCGCGCGCAGACCGCCCTCGAGCGGGCCGGCGCGTTCGGCTCGCTGCGGCTGTCGGGCTGGTGCCGGGCGGTCGTCGCCGACGTCGAGCGCTCCGCCGGGCTCGGGCTGCGCCACTACAACCTGTCCATCTCCACGTCCGACCAGATGCTGCAGAACAAGTTCCGTGGCCGGCTCGACCGGGACGCGCTGATCCGCGAGACGGTCGCGGCCGTGCGCGCGGCCAAGGCGGCGGGGGCGCAGACCGTCGGGGTGAACGCCGAGGACGGCTCGCGCACCGACGAGAGCTTCCTCACCGAGTTCGCGCTCGCGGCGAAGGAGGCCGGGGCGGACCGGCTGCGCTACTGCGACACGATCGGCGGCGACACCCCCGGCCGCATCGGGGAGCGCTTCGCCAAGCTGGCCGGCGCCGCCGGCATGCCGATCGAGACGCACTGCCACAACGACCTGGGCATGGCCGTGGCCAACTCGCTCGCGGGCGCGTTCGGCGACCTGGCCGCCGGGCAGGACGCCTGGATCAACACGTGCGTCAACGGCATCGGCGAGCGCTCCGGCAACGCCGACCTGATCTCGTGCATCCTGGCGCTGCGCCACGGCTTCGGCGTGCCGGAGGGGGCGCAGATCGGCGACGAGCTCGACCTGACGTGGGCGCGGCGCTTCGCGGGCTGGGCCTCCTACGCGTTCGGCCAGCCGCTGCCCAACAACCAGCCCGGCGTCGGGCCGAACGCGTTCGCGCACGAGTCCGGCATCCACGCCGACGGGGCGCTCAAGGACCACCGCAACTACGAGCTCTACGACGAGGAGCTGCTCGGGCCGCACCCGCGGGACCGGCACGCGCGGGCGGGACGGATCGTGCTCACCGGGGAGTACGGCGGGCTGGCCGGCTTCCGGCACGTCATGGACGATCTCGGCGTCGAGGTCACCGACGAGACCCGGACCTTCCAGCTCGTCCAGCTGGTCAACGCGAGCACCGGGCGGCCGCTGACCGACGACGAGCTGCGGCTGATCGCCGCCTACCCGCAGGAGCTGTCCCTGCTCTACCCCGGGATGTTCTAGAGCCGGGATGTTCTAGAGCCGGGATGGTTCAGAGCATGGCGTATTCGACGATCCAGCCCAGCCGCAGGGTCTCCTCGTAGGAGAACTCCAGCTCGACGATCCCGGCGCAGCGGCGGTCGATCTGCATGGGCGTGAACCGGTGCACGGCGCACTCCATCCACACCGGGATGCGGGAGGCGGGGTTGGCCAGGACGGCGAGCTTGCCGCAGCGGCGGGCGTTTCCCATACCAGCGAAGCTATCCGCGGGCCCGGGCGGCACCCACCCGGGCAACGGGGACCGGGGCGTACACCAATTGGTGTACGCCCCGGTGTCTCCGCGCGGACGACGACGGCACGCGCGCCGGACCCTAGCGTCGAAGTCATGGACGAGACGAACCAGAGGATGGTCACCGGGCTGGTCATCGGGCTGGCCACCGCCCTCATCGGGGTGCTGTTCGCATCCGGCGCACCGGCATTCGGACACGGCGCGGGCGAGGCCACCGGACATGGGACGGTGGTCCGATGCAACCGCTGACCCGCGCCACCACGGCCGCGTTCGGGGCGGTCACCGTGCTCGGGGTGCTCAGCGCTTCCGCGGCCGCGGGCGCCCCGCTCACCGAGCCGGGGCCGCTCAGCCTGGCGGGGACGCTGTTCGCGCTGCTGTGGGTGCAGCGGCGCTTCCCGCTCGGCGCCCTCGGCCTGGCCGTCGCGAGCATCCTGGCGCTGCGCCTCGCGCACCTCACCGAGGCCGGCTGGCTGTGGCCGGCGACGCTGCTGTACGCGTATGCGGCGCTGACCCGCCGTACGTCCGTCGTCGTCGCGATCGCCGCCGGGCACGCCCTGTGCGCGTTCAACCTCGACTGGACCACGCTCGGGCACTCCACCCGCGAGGCCGGGGCGAGCGTCGGGATCGACGCGCTGTGGCTGTCCGCGGCGCTCGCGGTCACGGTGTCGTACCGCAACTGGCGCCGCTGGCAGGACGAGTCCCTGCGGCGGCTGCGCGTCGAGCTGGACGAGCAGCGCACGGCCGAGCGGCTGCGGCTCGCCCAGGAGGTGCACGACGCGGTGGCGCACACCCTCGCCGTGGTGGGCGTGCACGTCAACGTCGCCGCGGACGCGCTCGACGCCGACCCGGACGAGGCCCGCGCGGCCCTGCGGCTGGCCCAGGACATCCGCCGCCGCGCGATGGCCGACCTGTCCGCGCTCGTGAGCGTCCTGCGCACCACCGGCGGCGACGGCATCGCCCCGCCCGTCGCGCCGCCGGCGCTGGAGGACCTCGTCGCCGGGGTCCGGGCGACCGGGCTGGACGCGCGGCTGGACGTCGAGGGGGACGCGGACGCGGTGCCGCTGCCGGTGCGGCTGGTGGCCGCGGCGGTCGTGCGGGAGGCGCTCACGAACGTCGTCAAGCACGCGGGGGCCCGGCGCGTGACCGTGCGCGTCCACTATGGACCGTCCGTGGAGGTCGCGGTCCAGGACGACGGGGCGGGCCGCGACCCGGGGCCGGCCGGGCACGGGCTGCGCGGGCTGGCCGAGCGGGTCGCGGCGCTCGGGGGCGCCTTCGCCGCGGAGGCGGACGAGGGCGGGTTCCGCGTCCAGGCGAGGATCCCGGCATGACCGCCCGCCTCCAGGCCAGGATTCCGGCATGACCGCCCGCGGCTGGGCGAGGATGACGGCATGACCGCGCGCGTCCGGGCGAGGATGACGGCATGACCGTGCGCGTTCTGCTCGCCGACGACCAGGCCCTCGTCCGGGCCGGGTTCGGCAGCCTGCTGCGGCGCAGCCGGGACATCGACGTGGTCGCGGAGGCCGGCACCGGCGACGAGGCCGTGCGCGCGGCCCGCGAGTTCCGGCCCGACGTGGTGCTCATGGACATCCGGATGCCGGGGCTCGACGGCATCGCCGCGACCGCGCGGATCTGCGCCGATCCGGCGCTCGGCGGGACGCGGGTGATCGTGCTGACGACGTTCGAGACCGACGACCACGTGTTCGCCGCGCTGCGGGCGGGGGCCAGCGGGTTCCTCACCAAGGAGGTGGAGCCGGACGAGCTGCGCCGGGCGGTGCGGGTGGTGGCGGCGGGCGAGGCGCTGCTGTCACCGAGCGTCACGGCCCGGGTGGTGACCGAGTTCGCGCGGCGGCCGGTGCCGGGCGGCGGGCGGCGGCTGGAGCCGCTCACCGCGCGGGAGGCCGAGGTGGTGCGGCTCGTCGCGAGCGGACTGTCCAACGAGGAGATCGCGCGGGCCCTGTTCATCAGCCCGCTCACCGCGAAGACGCACGTCACACGGGCGATCGCGAAGACCGGCGTGCGGGACCGGGTGCAGCTGGTGATCCTGGCCTACGAGGCCGGTTTGGTCACCGTCCAGGGCGATGGTGGCGACGCACCGTATCGAGGGACGTCCACACCTAATCCGTGACTTCCCCGAAACGCACAGTTCACTGGTTCAACCTGACAGGACGCCCACCACGGGTGATGATTTGCCCGTGACTAGCCAACTGCGCGTGATGTCGATCTATGAGGGCTTTTTCTCCGGCGGTGCCCGGGCCCTGCACACCACCGTCGTGGCCGGGCTGCACACCGGGGGGAGCCAGCGCCATTCGGTGCTGAGCATCTATGCGGCCATGCGCCGCGAGACGCTGCTGCAGCGCATGGAGAACGACGCGAGCTATCGGTCGCTGCACGCGATCGGCGTCGACGTGCGCCCGCTGGGCCGCCGCATCGGGGGCGACACCGCGGCCCGCAAGACGTTCAGCCCGTCCGAGGTCGCGACCGCGTTCGCGCACGCGGAGCGGGCCGACATCATCCTGTCGCTCAAGGAGCAGCCGCTGCGACTGGTGAACCTGCCCGGCTTCCCCCGCCGGCCGGTCGTGGTCTGCCTGCACCGCTCCGACCCGGAGAACCAGGGCAGCGCGCTGACGGAGTTCCGCACCGCCGTCGCCGACGGGCGGGTGGCCGCGGCGATCTGCTGCGCGGAGTCGACGCGCTCGGCCTACGAGGCCGCGGGCATCCCGTCGCGGCTGCTCAAGGTCATCCCGAACGGCGTCGACCTGTCGCGCTTCCAGCCGGTGCCGGCCCGGCGGCGGGCCGCGCTTCGCCGCTCGCTCGGCGTGCCGGCGAAGGCCGAGGTCGTCACCCTCGCCGCCCGCTACGACCCGATGAAGAACATCCCGCTGTTCCTGGCCTCCGCGCGCCGCTATCTGGAGCGCGAGCCGAACGGGCACGTCCTCATGTGCGGCGCGGGCATGACCACGGCCAACGCCGAGCTGTGCGGGATGCTCAACGACCTCTTCGGCGACGAGCCGCGGTTCCTGTCCCGCCTGCACCTGATGGGCATCCGCCGCGACATGGAGGCGGTGTACGCCGCCACCGACGTCGTCGCCCTGACGTCCACCAGCGGCGAGGCGGCCCCGCTGTGCCTGATCGAGGGCGCGATGTGCGGCGCGGTGCCGGTGTCGACCGACATCGGCGACACCGCGATCATCGTCGCCGGGCACGGCCTGATCACGGCTCCGGACCCGGACGCGATCGCGGCGGGCTGGTCGGAGGCGGTCGACCGGCGCGCGGAGTTCACGCCGCGCCTGCTCGGCAGCCGCGAGCGGTTCAGCCACACGCGGATGATCGCCTCCTACGCGACCGTCATCGACGCGGCCTACCACGACCTGGGCCTGCGCGTCCCCCAGCGCCTCTGAGGGAGCACGACCAGCACCGCCAGGCAGGCCGGGACCACGACGGCCGCCACGATCAGCCCGCACCAGCCGGAGCCGAGCTGGGCGGACGCGAGCGCGGCGGCGAGCCCGGCGACGGCCAGCGCGGCGAGGGCGCGCAGGCCGTGCGTGAACAGCTTGCCCACCCGCAGCCCGGTCGAGCGGCGCAGCCAGAGCAGCGCGACGGGCCAGGACAGGGCGGCGCCGAGCGCGAAGCCCCGGGCGACGCCGAGCGGCCCGGCCACCGCGCCCACGGCCATGCACAGGATCAGCAGCGGCCGGGTCACGAGGCAGTAGCGCAGGTTCGCGCCTGCGTGGCCGGTCGCGAGGAACAGCCAGTCGCAGACGTACAGCGCCCGGGTCGCCTCCGCGCGCAGCTGCACGGTGCAGCCGCCGAGCAGCACGACGATCCCGAGCGCGCGCAGCACCGGGGTGAGGCCGGGCCGCCCGAACGCGCCGGCGAGCAGCGGGGCGCCGGCGGCGATCAGGCCGTACACCAGCAGCCCCAGCACCGCGTTGCACCAGAACAGCGCGTCGCGCTGGGCCCGGCTCAGCGCCGGGGGCCCGCACGGCGGCGTGGAACAGGCCCAGGTCGCGGACGACCTCGGCGGTACCGATGACGACCGCCGCCATCGCGAGCAGCCCGTACTCGGCGGGCGCGACGAGGCGGGCCAGCACCACCACGCCCCCGGCCTGCAGCACCGCCCGGGCGAGCTGCCCGCCGACGGTCGCGAGCGCGCCCCGGGCGGCGGCCGGCGACGTCCTCCGGTTCGGTGGCGAGGCCCGGCGCGGCCGGCGCGTCAACGGTCACGGAGGCGCTCGTGCAGGAACGCGGCGAACGCGGGCACGAGGGCCTCGACCGAGAACCGGGCCCGGGCCCAGGCGTTGGCGCGAGCGCCCAGCTCGGCGCGCAGGCCTGGGTCGAGGCAGCGGCGCAGCGCGGCGCTCAGCGCGGCCGCGTCGCCGGGCGGCACCCGCAGGCCCGCCGCGCCGAGGGCCCACCGGTTCGGGCCGACGTCGGTGGCGACGACGGCGGCGCCGGCCATCATCGCGTCGACGAGCTTCGCCGGCAGCCGCGCCAGGCCCCACCCCTCGGGGCGGGTCGGCAGCGCGACGACGTCGGCCGCGCGGCCCGGGCGCGCACGGCCAGCCCGAGCGACTCGGCCAGCGGCTTGACGGCGACGACCGCCGTGGCCGCGCGGGCGCGCACGGCCAGGCCCGCGGGGGTGGTGCGGGTGCACGCCGCGGCGAACCGGGTGCCGGCCAGGGGTTCCCAGATCGTCTCGCCCCGCACGGCGGCCACGCTCGCGGTCCAGCCCGCGGCCCGGGCCGGCCGCCACAGGCAGTGGGCGCGGCCGAGCGAGTTTGTTGGCCAGGTCCGGGGCGACGACGAGCAGGTGCCAGTCAGTCATAGAAGGCCGGGGACAGGCCGCCGAGGTGGTGGCGGGCCAGGCCGGCGAGCTGGCGCGGAGAGGCGTTGAGCCAGCCGAGCAGGGCGAACGCGGCGCGGCGGGCCGGGCGCTGGCCGGGGAACTTCAGGGCCACGTAGCGCTCCCGGGCCAGGAAGCGGCGCTGGGCCAGGGTGAGGCGGTCGGCGTACTTGTCGCGGTACTGGGCCAGGCCGCGCGCGCGATGGGGGCCGCGCGAGGACAGGTGGCCGTGGCCGCGGCTGTGCTGCACGACCAGGCGCTCGGCCACGACGGCGTGGTGCAGGCCGGCGTCGAGGGCCCGCACCAGCAGGTCGAGGTCGTTGTTGACGACCAGCGCCGGGTCGAAGCCGCCCAGCGCGCGGAAGGCGGCGGTGCGCACGACGAAGTTGCTGCCGGTCAGGCCCGGGTTGTGGTGCAGGCAGTCGGGGGCGGCCAGGCGGCTCGGGAGGGTGCAGCCGGGGCGGCGGTCGGCGCCGCGCTGGTACCACGTCCAGGCCACGGCCAGGTCGCCCCCGGCGGCGAGGAGGCGCTCGAGCAATAGCGGCTCCCATTCGTCGTCATCGTCGAGGAAGGCCAGGTGGGAGGTGTCGGCGTGCCGGGCGCCCCGGTTGCGGGAGGCGCCCGCGGTGTGCGAGTCCACGCGGATGTACCGCACCCCGAACCGCCCCGCGCCCCCTCGGCGCTGCCGGTGTCGTCCACGACCACGATCTGCGCCGCGGGGACCGTCTGGCGCAGGACCGAGGCGATCGCGCGCCCGAGCAGCGCCGGGCGGTCGTGCGTGGGCACCACGACGGTCACGTCAGGCATGCGCGAGCTCCCGCCGCCGGGCGCCCAGGCGGCGTTCGCGGCGGCGCTTGAGCAGGTGTCCCGCCGCTCGGGCGCGACGGTCACCGCGGGCAGCGCGACCCCGGTTCTCGACCAGCCGGGTGCGGTGCTCGGCGTACCCGGCGCCGCGCATGTAGGCGCGGGCCTGGCGGCTGCAGGCGACAGAGCAGTCGAAGCGCCGCGACAGCCGGGCCATCACCCGGGCCAGGCCCCGCGACCGGGCCCGGTCCGCGGCGCCGAGCCCGGTGGTGTGCACGGTGCTGACCCGGGCCGGCGCCCGGGCCGCGAGCGCGACGGCGAGGTCGGACTGCAGCAGGTGGGCGTGCACGACGTCGGGCTCGTGGGCGGCGACGGCGGCCCGGACGCGGCGCAGCAGCCGGTCGAGCCGCCACGTCGCCGGGTCGAGGCCGAGGTGGTCGACGCGCCCGGCGACGGCGGCGAGGCGGGCGGAGAGCGCCCCGGGCGGGCCGAGCACGACGACGCCGGCGTAGGTGCCGGGCGGCCGGTGCGCGGCGAGCGCCTCGACGAGGGTCTGGGCGCCGCCGGTGTCGGCGACGTTGACGACGTGCACGACGCGCATCCGCCTCACCCCACCGGGACCGGGAGGCCGGCGCGGACGGCCGCGTCGAGCAGCCACTCGTAGGCCGCGGTGAGCGCCGACGCCTGGGCCTGCGGGGTGTGCCGGGCCGCGAACGCCTCCTGCAGCCGGGGCCGGCTGGGCTGCCCGGTGCGCAGCACCAGCTCCAGCTCGGCGGCGACGTGCTCGGGGGTGCGCAGGGCCGGGTCGAGGCCGAGCGAGTCCAGCGCCGGGATGCTGCGGGCCACGAGCGGCAGCCCGGCCGCGCCCGCCTCCAGCAGCGCGAGCGGGCAGCTCTCCCAGGCGGCCGTGTGCAGGTAGGCGCCGGCGGCGGCGAGGCGCACGCCGACCCGCCGCGGCGGCAGCCAGCCGGTGACCTCGACGCCGGCCGCGCGCAGCTGCGCCTCCAGCGCCGGGTCGCCGCCGCCGATCCACGTCCAGTCCGCCTCAGCGGTGACGAGGGCCTTGACGCGCAGCAGGAAGTGCGGGTCCTTCTGGGCGCCGATCCGCCCGACGGTGACCACCTCCGGGGCCGGCTCGGCGGGCAGCTCCCGGGGCGCCCGGACCCGGGTCGTGTTCGGTACGTGCACGGCGGCCAGGCCCAGCGCCGCGGCCAGGTCGGCCTCGCGCGGGCTCACGCAGATCGCCAGCCGGGTCCGTCCGGCCAGGGCCCGCTCGGCCCGGCGCGCGGCGCGCACGAGGCCGGGCGGGGTGGTGGCGGGGTCGCGCTCGAAGGCGAAGCAGTGCGGGGTGTAGGCGACGGCGGGGCCGCCGGGGGCCAGCAGCAGCCGGCCGACGAGCCCGGCCCAGGACGAGTGCAGGTGCACGACGGCGGGGCGGGCCCGGGCGACCGCGCGGCGCACGGCCAGCGCGAAGCCTACGAGGCCGCGCCCGGCCGGGTGGCTCGCGGCGAAGTCGGCGGCCGTCGCCGTCTCGCTGCCGGGGCAGAGGCGGCCGAGCAGGTGGTGCTCGTACTGCGGCGTCGAGCGGGCGAACTCGGCGATCGCGGCCGCCGTTCCCCCGCCCATCGCCTCGGTCACGTGGAGGATTCGCGGCGCACTCATCCGCACTCCTGGCTGCTGGACGTGAACTGCAGGGGCCGGACGAGCGGCTGGCGCAGGACGAGCAGGTCGCCCTCGGTGTAGGGCTCGCGCAGCCGCAGCGTGACGGTGCGGTCGAGGTAGTAGTCGAGCTTGTTGGCGCCGGCGTTGACGACCACGACGCCGGAGTACGGCCGCGCGGTCTGCTCGACCTCGCCGGCGACGGGCGTGCCCTCGAGCAGGTGCTGCACGCGCTCGTCGGCGCTCCAGGCCACCAGCCGGCGCTCGGTGGCGGCGCGGCGGGCGGCCTCCGCGAGGGGGCGCAGGCGGGCGGGGTCGAGGCCGCCGCCGAGGATGCGCGCCTCGACCGCGCGGGCCAGGCCGAGCAGGTAGTCCTTGCGCGCGGCCTGGCCCTGCGGGCTCGGGTCGGCGTAGCGGGCGTAGATGGTGCTCTGGGTCAGCGCGACGACGTTGCCGGCGTCGACCCGCTCGCCGCCGGGCGCGGTCGCGGGGCCGGTGACGGCGAGCAGGTAGGACAGCGCCGTGGGGTCGACGGCCACGGCCCCGTCGATGCGCTCGCCGTGCGCCCGCTGCCACATGGCCGCCCAGATCCGGGCCGCGTACGGGAAGTGCGGGCTGGTGGTGCTGTTGATGAGGTAGTCGGTGCTGCGGGTCTCGCGGTAGCGGGCGTCGTACTCGGGGCCGAGGTCCAGGCCGGTCGGCACGTTCCAGAGCGCGCCGTCGGGGGCGAAGTCGCGGAAGCGCACGACGCCGTGGTCGGCCTCGACGACGGCGAAGGCGCCGGGGATGCCGCCGACGCCGCGGGCCTGGGCCTCGTTGAGGAAGCCGATGAAGTACCGCCGCGGACCGCCGGCCCCGAGCAGCTCCGGGGCGACGCTCGCCCAGCGGTCGGCCCCGTCGAGGGCGTGCCCGGCCTCGCCGAGCGCCCCGGCGGCCTCCCCGCGGGCGGTGTCCACGGTGGACAGCCAGGTGTGGTGGGGCAGACCGTCCACCGTGGAGCGCAGCCGGGCGACCGTGGCGGCGGCCCGGTGCACGGCGGCCGCGGCGTCCCCGACCCCGTGCAGGTCGACGGCGCCGCCGGTCGTAGTGGCGAGCCCCGACAGCGTGGGCAGGTCCGCGGTCACGGCGCCGAGCTCGTCGGCCGCCGCCGCGAGGCCGCGGACGGTGCGCAGCGGGGCGCCGGCCCACGGCAGCGCCGCCGCCGGCGCCCACGCGGGACCGCTGGTCAGGGCGTGGGCGCGCGCGGCGTGGACCCGCAGCCGGTCGGCCGCGGCGGTGGCGGCGGGCAGGTCGCCCCGGGCCGCGGCCGCACGCGCCGCCACCGCCGCGTCCCGGACCCGGTTCAGCTCGCCGCGGGCGAACCAGCCGGTGACCGCGATCCACAGCGCGCCGGCGAGCAGCAGGCCGAGCAGCACCAGGGCCCAGAAGCGCACGGAGCGGACCCGCGGCAGCAGGAGCTCCCGCAGCCGGACCGCGCGCTGCCGGACCCAGG
The DNA here is from genome assembly GCF_040300725.1 of Dactylosporangium sp. NPDC000244. NCBI lineage: Bacteria > Bacillati > Actinomycetota > Actinomycetes > Micromonosporales > Micromonosporaceae > Dactylosporangium > Dactylosporangium sp. NPDC000244. Next base: position 45,308 of record NZ_JBEPEH010000028.1, on the reverse strand, counting down.
GGTTGCTCAGCGTCCGCGGCAACGTCATCGCGTCGCGTGGGCCGCCACGTGGGCGGTGCGGCGCAGGCGGGCGATGGTGACGAGGGCGGCGCCGCCGACGACGAACGCGAGGCCGGCCGCGGTGAAGGCGAGCGCGCCCGGCCCGGTGACCGGCAGGCCCGACATCGTGGGGGCCGGCGCGGCCGGGGCGACGGTCACCGCGACGGTGACGGAGACGCCGGAGGTCTGGCCGGTGAGCTTGATCGGCAGCTGGCCGGTGAAGCCGGCCGGGATCTGGATGGTGGCCGTGGCGTCGCCGGCCCCGTTGGCCTGCACGGTGGCGAGGTGGGTGACGGCCTCGGTCCGCGCCGACTCGATGTTCACGTCGAAGCTGACCATCTCGAACGGCTGGAAGCCGTGGCCGGTGACCACGACCGTGCCGCCGGCGACCGGGTTCTGGTTGTCGACCTCGCCGCTGTTGGGCATCGGCTGCGGCTCGACCTGGGTCGGGCTGGGCGACGGGCTGGACGTCGGGGCCGGCTCGGCGAGCGCGGCGGAGCCGAGCGCGGTGGCGATCGTCAGGCCGGCGAGGGTCGTGCCGGCCATTGTCAGGCAACGCATGTGGAGGTTCCTCTCGGGTTGGCTAGTACGCGCCACGGCCGGCGAGCACGGTGACGGTGGTGCGGGCCAGGATGGCCAGGTCCAGGACGCGCGCCGCCGGATAGGGCCGGATCTTCCGCACGCACGGACCGTATCAGCTCAAACACGTTGAGTTATGCCCAAACCACCCAAAGTGGGATGAACTCCAGTATCGTCCCGTGCCGTGAGAGCCTTCGTCCTGCGCTGGCGGCTCGTCGAGCTGATCGCCGGCCTCGGCGCGCTCGCCCTGCTGCCGCGCGCCCGGACGCTGCTGCCCGCCAAGTACTTCTACGACGGCGACTACATCGCCGCGCTGAACGCGGGCACGACGGGCATCCGGCCGGACCCCTACTACCGCGCGATCGCCGGCTTCTACGCCCGCCTCGGCCTCGACGACCATCCCCGCCTGACCGCCGTGCTGCAGCTCGCGCTCGTGGTCGCCGCGGTGGGGCTCGCCCTGCGGCCCGCCGCGCGCTGGAGCACGATCGGCAGGACGACGAGCAGGACGACGGCGTCCTTGGAGTCGCGCTGCGCGTGCCGGCGTGGGCCCCGGCCGCGCCCCTCGTGGCCGCCGGCGCGCTGCTGCTCTACGGCGCCCTGTTCCGCTCGTACTGGCTCGTGATCGCCGCGCTCTTCGCCGCCGGCTACGCGGCCCTGCGCCGGGGCCGCCGCCCGGTGCTACTGCTGCCGGTCGCGGCGGCCATGTTCGTCGTCGCCGCGGCCGGCACCCTGGTGCTGCGCCACGACTCGCTGGACACGTTCCGCGCGGCCGCGAACGCCGGGCGGGCCGGCTCCCCCGACGCGGTGACCCTCATCGCGCCGTTCCTCGACGCGCCCCACTCCGCACCGGCCGGCCTGGTCAACGCGCTGCTCACGTTCGCCGCCCTGCTGGTGCCGGTGCCCCTGGCCCTGGCCGGCGGCTGGGCGCACGTCGCCGCGGCGGTCCTGCTGGCCGCCTTCACGGTGCGGGTGTGCGCCGCGGGCCGGCACAGCGCCGGGCACGCCGCGCTCGGCGTCGCGGTCACGCTGCTGCTCGCGTTCGTGGTCACCCAGGCCCTGTTCGCCCCCGACTACGGCTCCCACCTCAAGCACCTGACCCCGATGCTCCCCCTCGCGATCTTCGCCCTGGCCACGGGGGACGCATGCGCGTCGCGGTGATCGGCGCCGGGCCGGCGGGCGCCACCGCCGCCTACTGCCTGGCCCGGGCAGGCGTCGAGGTCGACGTCTACGAGGCCTCGGGCGGCGTCGGCGGGATGGCCCGCTCGATCGACCTGTGGGGGCAGACGGTCGGCATCGGCCCGCAGCGCTTCTCCAGCACCGACCCGCGGGTCAACGAGCTGTGGCTGGAGGCCGCCGGCGGCGCGTACGAGATGGTCGAGCCGCGCGTGCGGGCCTACCGCGACGGCCGCCTGCGCCGCGACCCTCGGCCGCTCGCCGACCGGCTGCTGCGCCGGCCCGCACCGGCGTTCGCGCATCCGCGGCAGGGGCCCGGGGAGGTGTACGCGCGGATGTGCGCGTTCGCCGAGCGCCAGGGCGGCCGCGTCCACCTCGACACGCCCGTCGCCGGCCTGGCGCTGGACGGCACCCGGGTCAGCGGCGTGCGGCTCAACACCGGCGAGGTGCGCGAGCACGACCACGTGATCTCCTCGATGCCACCGCCCGGCGCCCGGCTCGCCTACCGCCACACCGTCGTGGTCTACCTGCACACGACCGCCGAGTCGGTCTTCGGCGACACCTGGATCGACGTGCCCGACCCGGGGCTGCGCACCGAGCGCGTCACGAACTTCGACAACTGGGTGCCGGCCGCCAAGCGGGGCGAGGTCGAGACGGTGCTGGCGCTGGAGTACCGCTGCGGCGACGACGATTTCTGGCGGTGGGAGGACGAGCGGTACCTCGCGCTCGCCCGCGCGGAGGTCGCCGCCATCGGGCTCGTCGCGGCGCGGGAGATCCTCGACGCCGTGGCGCTGCGGGTGCCGAAGAGCCAGGCCACGCACCGCCCGGGCCCGTACGCGCCGATCGAGGGCCTGGAGGTGCTGGGGCGGCCGGGCGCGACCCAGGCCGGCAGCATCCTGTCGGGCCTGCTCGCGGCCGAGAACGTGCTGGAGGACGCCGGGCACGACCTCTGGTCGCCGACCCCGCACCCGGGCCGGTCGCGCATCACCGCGACCGGCCTGGCGCTCGCCTGAGGGCCTCGGCTACGCCGCCCAGCCGCCGTCCGCGTTGATCGTCGCGCCCGTCACGTACGCGGAGCCCTCTCCCGCCAGGAACGCCACCACCGACGCGATCTCGGACGCGTCCGCGTACCGGCCGAGCGCGGTGAGCCCGGCCATCGTGGCCGCCATCGGCTGGGAGGCCGGGTTCGCGTCGGTGTCGGTGGGGCCGGGATGCACGAGGTTCACCGTGATCCCCCGCGGGCCCAGCTCTCTGGCCAGGGCCTTCGTGAGACCGGTGAGGGCGGTCTTGCTCAGCGCGTACACCGTCAGGCCCGCGAACGGCACCCGCTCGGCCACGTTGCTGCCGATGGTCACGATCCGCCCGCCGGGACCCAGGTGCCGGGCCGCCGCCCGCGCGGCCGCGTAGGGCCCGCGCACGTTCACGGCCAGGGTCCGGTCGAGGTCGGCGATGCTCTCGGCGCCCGGCAGGAAGACGGCCGCGTTGCTGACCAGGATGTCGAGGCGGCCGAGCAGCTCGGCGGTCTCGTCGACGGCGCCGGTCACGGCCTCCGGGTCCGCGCTGTCGGCCCGGAGGGTGAGCGCCCTGCGGCCGAGCTCCTTGATCTCGCAGGCGACGGCGGCCGCCGGGGCCGCCCCGCTGTGGTAGGTGATCGCCACATCCGCCCCGCGGGCCGCGAGCTCCCGGGCGACGGCCGCCCCGATCCCCCGCGATCCACCCATGACCAGTGCGACCTTGCCATGCAGTTCGTTCATGCCGATCAGCCTGACCGGTACCCGTCCGCGCGTCTGGCGGCGATCGGACGCGGCATGCGGTGGAGAGCGCTCTCCACCTTTGCCTTAAATTCTGCTGATCAAAGTCCGAATTGCGTGCTTGAGCCGCATCGGGCACGCCCTACGTATTGACGGTTCGGCGGAGCGGGCGCAACATGGGAGAGCGCTCTCCGAGAGCGCGCACCCAGCCGGACCGCCACCGGCGAACGGCACACCCCACACCCCTGGGAGCTGCATTGCGTACCAGACGCCTCAGAAGAATCGGAATCCCCATCGGAGTCACCACGGCCGTCGTGGCGTCGATGGTCGTCGGCGCGTTCCAGCTGACGTCCGCCAACGCGGCCACCGCCACCCTGCTGTCGCAGAACAAGCCCGCGCTCGCCTCCTCCACGGAGCTCGGCGAGTCCCCGGCCGCCGCCGCCTTCGACGGCAACAACGCCACCCGCTGGAGCAGCCAGTGGAGCGACCCGCAGTGGCTGCGGGTCGACCTGGGCTCGACCAGCACCATCTCCCAGGTCGTGCTGCAGTGGGAGGCCGCCTACGCCAAGGCCTTCCAGATCCAGACCTCGCCCGACGGCAACGCCTGGACCAGCATCTACAGCACCACCACGAGCACCGGCGGCACCCAGACCCTGAACGTCACCGGCTCCGGCCGCTACGTGCGCATGTACGGCACCCAGCGCGGCACCGGCTACGGCTACTCGCTGTACGAGTTCAAGGTCTACGGCACCTCCGGCACCACCCCGCCGGCCTCGGACGGCCCCGGGTACGTCATGGCCAACCCGCCGGTCACCGGCGTGGTCCCGTCGACGGCCACCCCGCCGGCCACCAACCCGCCGACGACCCACCACGAGTTCCAGGCCAACTGCTCGGTGAGCCGCAGCAACCTGCCGGACGACCCGATCGTGTTCTTCGGCCTGCCGGGCGCGTCGCACTCGCACACGTTCATGGGCAACACCACCACCAACGCGAACACGACGCTCGCCTCGCTGCAGGCCGGCGGCACCGCCTGCATCACGCCGGGCGACAAGACGGCCTACTGGATGCCCACCCTGCTCAACGGCGACACCGCCGTGCAGCCGGTCGGCCGCCAGGTCATCTACTACAAGAGCGGCGTGCTCGACTACCGCAGCGTCCGCCCGTTCCCGGCCGGCCTGCGCTACGTCGTCGGCAGCCCGTCCTCCACGCTGGACGAGTTCAAGAACCACCCGGGCCACGTCGAGGGCTTCGAGTGCGGCGACCTCACCAACCAGTGGGACATCCCCGCCAACTGCGTGGCCGGCAGCCAGCTCAACGTCCGGCTCCAGGCCCCCAGCTGCTGGGACGGCCTGCACCTCGACACCCCGGACCACAAGTCGCACATGGCGTACCCGGTCGTGGGCGTCTGCCCGCAGGACCACCCGGTCGCCGTGCCGATGATCGAGTTCAAGATGGCCTGGCCGGTCAGCGGCAACATGGCCAACGTGCACTTCTCCAGCGGCCGCGGCTACTCGTTCCACTACGACGTCTACAACGCGTGGGACGCCCCGACCCTGAAGGCCCTCTCGGACCACTGCATCAACGGTGGCCTGCAGTGCGACCCGCGCGGCTTCGACCAGTACAAGCCGGACCGCGGCGCCGCCCTGAACGAGAACTACGTTCTGCCCTAGGTGTTCGCCGCGAGGGCCCGCCCGGTTGCGACCGGGCGGGCCCTTCGCCTTATCCGTTGCAGTCCAGCGCGCTGAGCGCCGTCGTGATCATCCGCTTGTGCTCCAGCAGCGTCGGCAGCGTCTCCCGGGCGAAGGCGACCAGGTCGGCGTTGTCGCCGTGGGCCGCCTCGTTCTCGAAGAGCCCGATGGCGCCGACGTGGTCGAGGTACTCGGCCGGCACGTACGCGCAGTCGAACAGCAGCCCGTCCAGCCGCGACCACGCGGTGAGGATGTTCTGCTGCGCCGAGTCGGGCAGGTCCGGCGTCGACATCCCGTTCGCCTGGGCCAGCATCGCCAGCTCGGTGCCGGCCCGGTTGTGGTCGCTGATCATCCGCGTCCCGAAGTCCTTGACGGCCTGTGTGGAGCCGCGCGCCCGCGCGAGCGAGCCACCGGCGACCTCGAAGTTCCCGGCGTACCCGGCCGCCGTCACGAACGCGGAGTCCTGGGCCGACAGTGCCCCAGGCTCGTCCCCGGGCGCGGCCTGGGCCGGCGAGCCCCCGAGCAGCGCGGCGCCGAGCACCGCGGCCGCAAGCATCGGCAATCGCATGACAACCTCCCGTGAAGCGATCTTGGTTGTCCTGATTGCCGGGCCCACGGCCGCGAAACGGCCTACTCGGTTGCAATGCGCCGCTGCTGCAGCGCCCCGACGACGGCCGTGAGCTCGGCGATGAGGCCCGCGACCGAGGTGGCGTCGTTGCCGCCGATGGTCACCGAGCGCAGCTCCGCGGGCTTCGGCAGCCGCGCGACGATCTCCGGCAGCCGCTCGATGAGCTGGGCCTGCAGGTTCTCCGGCGACTGCGCGTTGGCGATCTCGGCCCGCAGCCGCTCCCGCTCGACGTCCAGCAGCGCCTCCTCGTGCGCGTTGACCGCCCGGGTCGCGGCCAGCGCCAGCTCGGCCTCGGCGGCCAGCCGGGTCAGCTCCGCCTCGCGCGATGCGCAGCCGCCCGATCTCGGCCTCCTCGGCCGCGAGCTCCCGCTCGAGCGCGAGCGCGTGCCGGTTGGTCGCGTCGCGCAGCTCGGCGAGCGCCCGGGCGTCCTGCTGCTCGCGCTGGGAACGGCGCAGCAACTCGCTCGCCTCCCGGTCGAACTCGTGCGACGCGCTCTGCGCGCGCAGGTCGGCCAGCTCCCGGTCGCTGGCGATCCGGGCGGCCTCCCGCTGCCGCTGCGCCGCGAGCTCGCGCTCGGCCACGGCCTCCTCGGCCGCCAGCTCGGCGAGGCGGGCGATGCGGCCCTGCTCGGTGCGGTACGGCTGCTGCAGGTTCTCCCACAGCCGCGACGAGCTGACCACCGCCTCCTTGATCTGCACGGTGACGATCCGCAGCCCGAGCCCCTCGTCGGCGCTGCCCGAACCCTCGGCGACCGCCCGCAGCCGCGCCGTGAGCTCCTCGATGATCGGCTGCTTGTCGCTGAGCACCTCGGCGACGCCCAGCGTGGACACCTTGTCCTTGATCGCCGCCTCGGCCTGCTCCTTGAGCTGCAGGTTGACCAGCCGCATCGGGTCCTCGGGGTCGCCGAAGTCGAGCCGGCGGTAGGCGGTCGAGAAGTCCTGGATGATCCACTGCACGTAGGCCTGGACGAGCACGCCCTGCAACTCGCGGCAGATGCAGTACGCGTTGATGAGGATCGTCTGCATCGCGCCGGGCACGACGAGGTACGAATCGGTCGCCGGGTTGTACCGGAACGACACCCCGAGCCCGACGTGCAGCGGCTCCGGCCGCCCGCGCCGCGTGTGCACGACGAACGCGTTGGGCGGCACGAGCACCGTCTTCCAGCGCCCGAACCCGGTGACGCGCACTTCGACGGCGTTCGGCGTGGGCCTCCGGCCGCCGTCACCGCCCCGCCCGCGCTCCTGCTCCGGCTGCGGCCCGCCGGCCGGCGCCGGGGCGGAGGGGGCCACCTTGGCGCGCTTGGAACGCAGGTCGGACTCGAGCCGCTCCTGCTGCCTGACGACCTGGTCGAGATAGGTGTTGGTGTTCGACATCCGCCGCTCCTCGTCGGGGGTCCGGTGCGGCCCCAGTCTGCCAAGCGGGGCAAAATCCATGGCTCGGGCCCGCGTCACCGGCGGACCGTTGCTCGGCGAGCGCGGCTCAGGTCGCGGTGGGGCCGCGGGGTCTTCGTCGGCGGGTTGAGCGCTGACGCTCCGCCCGGCAAGCGGGTGGGGCGGGCGCGGACGCTTTGCCCGCTTGCCGGCGTGACGGGGCGGGGCGGGCGCTGCGTTCGGCGGGCGCTCCGCCGCGCGGGCGGGGCGGGCGCTGCGTTCGGCGGGCGTGGCTCAGGTCGAGGTCGGGCGCGGGGTGTTCGTCGGCGGGTGGCTCGACGGCGGGGCCGGCTGCGAGCCGATCGTCAGCGTCACGGTGCCGTTCTTGGCCACCTTGTTGTTCGCCTTCGGGTCCTGCGACAGCACGTGGTCGATCTGGTCCGGGTCGTCGGTCGGCTTCTTGACGACCTTGAAGCTGCCCGTGAAACCCTTGTCGCGGAACTGCTGCTTGGCATAGTCGATGTAGTCGCCGGAGACGTCGGGAGCCGTGATCGTCTCGGTCTTCGTGGCCGTGGTCGCCGGGGCGTGCGACTCGTTCGTCTCGGTGTCGGCCCCCGTGCCGGCCCCGATCCCGGTCCCGTCCGAGGCACCCGCGCCGGCGGCGCCGTTGTCGCCCGGGTTCGTGGACGTCTGCGGGGCCGGAGACTGTCCGTTGGCGGCGGGCTTGTCCTTGTTGCCGAGGCCGACCAGGTAGACCGTGGTGCCCGCGCCCGCGAGGGCGATCAGCGCGACGACGACGAGCAGGGCGTTGAGCCAGTTGCGGCCGCCCTTGCGGGGCGCCGGGGTGCGGTCGTCGTACACGGGCACGACTCGGCTCGACGGCCCCGGCGACACCGGAGCGCCGGCCGGAACGGGCGGCGGCGGCGGAAGGTACCGCGGCACCGACGGCCGCCCTTGCGACGGCTGCGCCTGGGGTGGCTGTCCCTGCGGCGCCTGCCCTTGCGGCCACTGCGCCTGGAACGGCTGCCCCTGCGGCGGCTGCACGGTCGGGTATGAGCCGGTGTGGTAGACCCTTCCGGCCGGGGCGCCGGACACGGGCGGGGCTGAAACCGGCGCGCCGTAGCCGGCGGGCGGCGCGGACGTCGGCGTATACCCCGCGGGCGGCGCGGACGTCGGGACGTGCCCGGCGGGCGGCGCGGACGTCGGGACGTGCCCGGCGGGCGGCGCGGACGTCGGGGCGTAGCCGGCGGGCGGCGCGGACGTCGATGCCGCCGCGGGCATGCTGAAGCCCGCGGCCGCGGCGGCGTTTTGGTCCGGCCACATGACGCCCGGATCGGTGCCCGTCTGGTCCGCGGCCGGTTGCGCGGCCGTCGGTGCCGGCGTCGACTGAGCGGCCACGGGCTGCGGCATGGTCGAGGCGGCCGGTGCGATCGAGGCGGCCGGGGTGGTCGAGGCGGCCGGGGTGGTCGAGGGGGCCGGGGCGATCGGCGAGGACAAGGACGGCGCCGGTGAGGACGGGCCCGCGGCCATCGAGGCGTACGGGGCGGCGGCCGCGGCTGCGGCGGGCCAGAGCGGGGAGCCCTCGCCGGTGCCGTCCGCGGGCAGAGCCGACAGCGAGAGCAGGCAGCCCTCGGCCACCACGATCTCGGGCTGCTCGGTGATCGTCGGGGCCACGTTCAGCGCGCGGTGCAGCATGGTCGCCACGAGCGGGATGCGGCTGCCGCCGCCGACCAGCAGCACGCCGGCCACGTCTCCGGGGGCGATGCCGGCCTGGCGGATGAGCGCGGCGGTGGTGAACACGGTGCGCTCGAGCAGGGGCTTCGCGGCCGCCTCGAACTCGTCGCGGGTCAGCTGCGCGTCGACGTCGAGCGGGGCCGGCATCTGCAGCACGACCGCGGGCGCGCGCGAGAGCATCTCCTTGGCGACGCGGGCGTCGTGCCAGAGCATCCGGCGGTGCCGCAGCGACTCCGGGTCCTGGGCGTCGGCGAGGCGGGTCCAGAGCTCGGGGTCGTTCGCCGAGTATCGCTCGCCGAGCCACCGCACGATGGTCGCGTCGATGTCGAGCCCGCCGACGTCGGTGAGCCCGTCGACCGCGACCGCCTCGAAACCGGCGGGCCGGCGCACGACCACGCTGGCGTCGAACGTGCCGGCGCCGAGGTCGTAGACGACGAGCGCCTTGCCGGTCGGCACCTGCTGCCCGAGCACCGCCGTGAACGCGTGCGCGGCCGCGACCGGCTCGGGCACGAGCAGCGCGGTCCCGAGCCCGGCCCGCTTGGCGGCCTCGGCGAGCACGGCCCGGCGGCGGGTGCCCCAGCCGGCCGGGTGCGCGATCGCCACGGCGAAGTCCTCCGAGCCCGCGACGCGCTTGGCCTCGGCGAAGACGAACCGCAGGACGGCCGCGACGAGATCGACGACGGCGACCTCCCGCTCGCCGAGGAGGATGGCCTGCTCGTCGATGTGCTGCTTCGGGTTGGGCTCCAGCCCCGCGGGGTCGAACCGCGCGTGGTGCAGCGCGTCGCCACCCACGACGAGGTCGGACCCGGGCTCGGCGGAGGCCGGGCCCGGCTTGGTCGGGGCGAAGACGGCGGACGGGAGCAACGGGTTGGCGTCGAACAGCAGCGGCCTGACCCGGCCGTCCGGCCAGCGCATCAGAGCAACCGTGTTCGACGTGCCGAAGTCGATCCCGAGCCCGAAGGCCGGTGACATGGCCTCATCGTAGTTCGCCGGGACCGCCCCCTACGATCACGTTTCGGACCGTGGCGGTCGCAGTTCGGACAGCTCCGCGCCCGTCGATCAGGTCCGCCGTCCCCCCGATCAGGCCCCGGACGGCGACGGTCGCAGCTCGGACAGCTCCCGGTACGCCGCGAGCGTGGCCGCCGTCCGCTCCCCCACCTCCGCGAGCGGGTCGGCCAGGAGGATCGAACCGGGCATCTCACCCGTTTCGGCCAGCAGCACCCGGGCCCGGGCCGTGGCGACCTCGCGCCGCTCGTGCGCGTCCAGCGACGCGGCGAGCCGCCCGAGCGCCGCCGTCCGCGCCGCGAGCTGCGCGTCGAGGTCCCGCAGCCGATCTTCGGCCGCCTCGATCCGCTCGTCCAGCTCGTCGCGCAGGTCCCCGCGCCCGAGATCCTTGCGCGTGGCGCGCAGCTCGCCGAGGTTCCCGCGCAGGCTGACCCGGGCGGCGATGAGGCGCGCGAGGTTGTACCGCGTGATGTCCAGCGTCGGCCGGATGTCCGCGGGCTCGGCCATCGCCCCGAGGGTGGGCCAGCGCAGCCGCACCTCACGCAGCGCCGCCTCGGCCGCCTGCCACTCGGGGACCGCGGAGCCTTCGATGCGGACGCCGCCGAATCCGTACCGCATGAACACCCCGACCGCCACCAGCAGCATCCCGGTCGCGACCAGCCCCGCGGCCACCCCGGCCGCGAGCAGCACGAGACCCAGGGGCGGCAGCAGCCAGGGCCACCAGGGCACGGCGCGGCGCGGGTCGCGGACGATGCAGACCGCCGTCCGCTGCCGCTGCTCGTGCCGTCCCATCGGCACATCATGCCGCACGCGGGCGGCTCGCACATCGAAGCCTCACACTGTGCGACTCTCCACATCACCCTCGCGGCGAGCCGCCCACCCCGCGCATCACCCCAGCGACGGGCGAGCGAGCTGACACGCGCCACCCCGCGGGCCGCCGGGCGTTCGCCGGGAGCCCGCCGGTGGGGCATTGACTTTTAGTTAACTTTATTTATCGTTGTGCCTCAATAGACACCTGTCTTGTCTGGAGGCAGTGATGACATCCCGACTCCGGATCGCCCTCGCGGCCGCGGCGGTCCTCGTGACCGCGGGCGGCATCGCGGCGATCACGACGCCGGCGCAGGCCGCCGGTTCCCTGACCGCGACACTGAGCTACGACTCCGACTGGGGCAGCGGCTACCAGGCGAAGTACACGATCACCAACGGGACGGCCGCCACCGTCTCGACGTGGAAGGTCGAGTTCGACCTGGCGTCCGGCTCGGCGCTGGGCAGCTACTGGGACGCGCTCATGAGCCAGAGCGGCACCCACGTGATCGCGAACAACAGGACGTACAACGCCCCGCTCGCCCCCGGCGCCACGGCCACCTTCGGGTTCCTGGTGTCCGGCTCGGGCAAGCCCGCGAACTGCAAGCTCAACGGCGCCTCGTGCGCGGGCGTGGCCGACACCCAGGCGCCGAGCGCGCCCGCGAGCCTGCGGGTCACCGCCACGACGTCGTCGAGCGTCGACCTGGCCTGGAACGCGTCGACCGACAACGTCGGGGTCACCGGCTACGACATCTACCGTGGCGGGACGCTCGCGGCGTCGGTCACGGGCACGAGCGGTACCGTATCCGGCCTCTCCGCCTCGACCGCATACACCTTCACGGTGAAGGCGCGCGACGCGGCGGGCAATGCCTCGGCGGCGTCCAACTCGGTCAGCGCCACGACCCAGGCCGGCGGCGGAGGAGGCGGGGGCGGCACCGGGACCACGCTCGCCGTCGCGCCCTACGTCGACATGGGCGCCTGGCCGACCCCGACGCTCACCGACATGGCGACCGCGGGCAACCTCAAGAACTTCACGCTCGCGTTCGTCAACAGCGCCGGGTGCAAGGCGTCGTGGTTCAACGCGTACGACCCGCGCGCCGCGTGGGCCAAGGACCAGATCGACGCCATCCGCGCCCGCGGCGGCGACGTGAAGATCTCGTTCGGCGGGGCCAGCGGCATCGAGCTCGCCCAGGCCTGCTCGACGCCCGCCCAGGTCGCCGCCGAGTACCAGGCGGTCGTGGACGCGTACGGCCTGAAGTACATCGACCTCGACATCGAGGGCGCCGCCGTCGCCGACCCGACCACGATCGCCCGCCGCTCGCAGGCCCTCGCGCTGCTGCAGGCCGCCCGCCCGAACGTGAAGATCTCGCTCACCCTGCCGGTGCTGCCCGAGGGCCTCACCACCGACGGCGTGAACGTGGTCCGCTCCGCCCGCGACGCCGGCGTCAACCTCGACCTGGTCAACGTGATGGCGATGGACTACCAGCGCAGCAGCGGCGACTACGGCAACTTCGCGGTCCAGGCCGCGCAGTCGACGTTCACGCAGTTGAAGGGGTTGTACCCGAGCAAGACCGACGCGCAGGTGTGGCGCATGCTCGGCGTCACCCCGATGCTGGGCAAGAACGACGACGGCGGGACCTACGACCAGAACGACGCCCGCCAGCTCGTCGCGTTCGCCCAGACCAACCACCTCGGCATGCTGTCGTTCTGGGAGGCGACCCGCGACCGCAACGCCTGCACCGGGGCGCTCTACATGTGCACGAACATCGCGCAGTCGCCCTACGAGTTCTCCAAGATCTTCGCCGCCTACACGGGCTGAGATCGCCCGCGCCCCGCGGAGACCGCTCGCCGGCCTCCGCGGGGCGCAGTTTTGCGAACGATCAACCGCCCGGCGCCGCCTCAGCCGTAGGTCGGGCGCTGCGGCCAGCCCGCCGGCGAGTCCTCCCAGTCCTCCTGCCGCCCGTACGACGCCGCGCTGGGTGCTGTTGTACGTGCGGTAGACCTCGTCCCCGTCACGCAGGAACACGCTCAGCATGAAGCCCCCGCCCGCGTCGCAGTCCTCGGCGAACGTGGTGCCGTGCGAGGACACGAACGGCACCGTCCATCCGCGCTCGGCCTTGTACGACTCGATCTGCGATTCTGCCCGCCCGCAGGTCAGCCCGCGCGGTTTACGATCGCGAGTGTGAGGGCCAACCGTTCGATCCCGGCCGCCGCGGTCGTGCCGATCCTGACCTACCCGGACGTCCGCCGCGCCGTCGCGTGGCTCGAGGCCGCGTTCGGCTTCGCGGAGCGGGTGCGCATCGGCGAGGACCATCGCGCCCAGCTGCGCGCCGGCGACGGCGCGATCATCGTCGCCGACAACGGCGGCGAGCGGCGCGCACCCGAGCCCGGCGCGGGCGTGACGCACGCGGTCATGGTGCGCGTGGACGACGCCGACGCCCACTGCGCGCGAGCGCGCGCCGCCGGTGCGCGAATCGTCATGGAGCCGGCCGACTTTCCGTACGGCGAGCGCCAGTACCAGGCCGAGGACCTCGCCGGCCACCGCTGGACGTTCTCGCAGACCCTGGCCGACGTCGAGCCCGAGACCTGGGGCGGCACCACCGTCAGCTGAACAGGCCGGTCAGCTGAACAGGCCGGCCAGGACGAAGGCGTAGAGCAGGGTCTCCCCCGCCCACGCCGCGTACAGCAGCGCGGGCGCCGGAGGCGTTACCGGGGCCGGCGGCAGCGACACCACGTCCCGCACCCGCTCGCGCGCCCGGGCCGCGGCCCGCTCCGCCGCCAGGCGCAGGGCGCCCGACAGCTGCAGGCCGGTGCGCTCGTCGCCCGAGAGGAAGCGCGGCAGCAGCGCGTGCTCGCCGCGCGCGGTGACGACCAGGCCCGCGCCGTGGTGGTCGGTCTCGATGGTCACCGCGCCGTGGCGGTCGGCGCGGATCGCGTGCACGTCGGACCACACGAGCAGGCGGGCGCCGATGGAGCCGACGACGCTCAGGCCGGCGCCGTTCCAGCTCACCCGCGGGCGCAGGAAGAGCCGCCAGCCCGAGAGGCAGGCGATCGCGGTCACGGGAGCGGTCACCGCGACGGCGCCCCAGTACGGCAGCGTGGGCAGGAGCCGGGACAGGATGACGAGGAACGGCCACGAGGAGGCGACCACGACGGTGTACCCCGAGAAGCGGTTGTGCCGGTGCGTGTGCACGGTCTCCGGGTCGGCCGCGACGTCCTCGGGGCGCAGGGCCAGGATCTCCTCGGGCCGCAGCGGCAGCCGGGCCGCGTCGGGCACGGCCACGGGCTCGTCGAGGTCCGGGGCGGGGGCGGGGCCGCCGTACGCGGGGGCGAAACGGCCGCTGCGGGCCGGGCCGCGCGGGACGAGCAGCTCGCCGTCGACGGCGACCGCGCACCAGTGGCGCTGGGCGGGCACGCCGAAGAGGACGCCGGGGCGGATGTCGTCGGAGCCGTGCCGGGCCAGCGCGAAGAACTCCACGAGCGCCGGCTCCCCCGGCCGGGCGTCGGTGGCGTAGACCGCGACGCGGCCGCCGAGCGCCCAGACGTACACCTCCGTCGCCGGCTGCTCGCCCGAGAACAGCGCCCGGGCCGCCGCGCCGCGCTCCCGGGCCCGGGCCAGGCACCCCGCGGCCAGCCCGGCCAGCAGGACGGCCAGGGAGAGCCAGTTGCTGGTGTTGTACGGCTCGCTGACCAGCTGGTAGAGCCCGTCCCGGGCGACGAGGACGGCGACGTGCGAGCCGACCGGGTGCTCGTCGGAGTCGGTCACGGTGACGCGCACGGTCGCCGGGCCGGCGCCGGCGCCCGGGAGCCGGACCTCCAGCGAGTATTCGTCCGGGTGCGCGACGACCTCCGCCGTGACGCGCTCGGCCGTGGCCAGGCGGTCGTCGGCGCCCGACTGGTCCGCGACGGCGACGCCGGCGATCGCCAGAGCCACAAGCGTCAGTGGTACCGCCAGCAGCCGCCAGCCCAGACCGTACCGTGGCAGCGTCGAAGGCGTCGGGGTCTTTCGATGCGACGTGGTCGCCGCCCACATCTGCGCGCCGCCGCCGGGCCCGGGCGGGGCGAGCCGGGCGGCCACGAAGACCAGCACCGCGAGCGCCGCGTCCGCCCCGGTGAGCCAGGCCGGCGAGGCGAGATCGGGGTGCGCGACCTGCCAGATGGCGTCGGTGGTGAAGAAGAGGGCCGCGAGCCAGGCGGTGACCGGCAGCGACACGAACGCGACCACGGGCAGCGCGGTGACGAGCCCGAAGAGCAGGGCGTTGAGCCAGTCGGGGCCGCACGGCACGGCGTCGGAGCACTCGATGGGCGGGTCGAACGCGACGTGCAGCGCGAGGACCCCGAGGGCCACGACCACGACGAGCAGCGCACGGGCGCGACGCCAGCGCACGGGGCGCGCGGTCCAGCCGAAGACGTCGGCGGTCAGCAGCGGGGTCATTAGCCCGCCATTCTCCTCCAGCGGCGCCAGGCTCCGCCTGCGCGGGGTGGCTCTCAACCGGCCCGGAACCGGGCCGAGAGAGCGAGTTCCGTGGGGATCACGGCCGATTTGTACCCGTGGACCAGTTGCGATGTTCCCTGTAACGTCCTGCCGTGAAAGCGCTCTCTCGCATTTGTGGCGCATCACCCCCGCCCAGCGATGCCACGCCCCATCGTCGTCTGGGGCCGTGGGTGAGCCCGCCACCCGGAGGAAAGTAGGTCGCGTTTCATGCCATTGGTCCACTCCGGCCAGGCGTCCGCCAGGTCTGCCGGGTCAGCCCCTCGCGGCCGCCGTGGCCGGTGGTTCGCCCTCGGGGCCGCCGTACTGCTGACCGCCGTCGCCGCCGTCAGCACCCCCGGCGCCGCCGCGGCCGCACCCGCCAACCGCCCGCCGGCCGGGCAGCCCGACTTCGGCCCGAACGTCAAGATCTTCGACCCGTCCATGCCGGTCGCGCAGATCCAGGCGACCGTCGACGCCATCCACGCGGAGCAGGTCGACAACGAGATGGGCACGCAGCGCTACACGCTGCTGTTCAAGCCGGGCACGTACGGCACGGCCGAGCACCCGCTGATCTTCCAGGTCGGGTACTACACCGAGGTCGCCGGCCTCGGGCTCAACCCCACCGACACGGTCATCAACGGCCACGTCGACGTCTACAACCGCTGCCTCACGGCCGACAACTGCCTCGCGCTGGTCAACTTCTGGCGCTCGCTGTCCAACCTCACCATCAACGTGGCCGGCGAGAAGGACTGCCGCTCCTCGGGTGAGTTCTGGGCCGTGTCGCAGGCCGCGCCGATGCGGCGGGTGAAGGTCAACGGCAACATGACCTTCATGGACTACTGCACCGGCGGGCCGCAGTACGCCTCGGGCGGCTTCATCGCCGACTCGGTGTTCTCCACGGCCACGAACGGCTCGCAGCAGCAGTTCCTGGTGCGGGACAGCAACATGACCAACTGGTCGAACGCCGTGTGGAACCAGGTGTTCTCCGGGGCCGTGGGCGCGCCCGCGCAGCAGTTCCCGAACCCGCCGTACACCACCCTCGACACGACGCCGGTGAGCAAGGAACGGCCGTTCCTCTACATCGACGCCAAGGGCAAGTGGAACGTCTTCGAGCCCGCGCTGCGCCGCAACTCCTCGGGCGCGAGCTGGGCCAACGGTCCCACCGCGGGCCGCTCGGTCCCGCTGTCGGACTTCTACCTGGCCAAGCCGACGGACTCGGTGCTGGCGATCAACATCCAGCTCGCCCTGGGCAAGAACCTGATCTTCACGCCCGGGGTGTACAACATCAACAGCTCGATCCTCGTCTGGCGGCCCGACACCATCGTGCTGGGCATGGGCATCGCGACGCTGACCGCCGTCGGCGGCTCGGTGCCGCTGTGGATCGCCGACAGCAAGGGCATCTCGGTCTCCGGCATCATGATCGACGCCGGTACCGTGAACTCGCCCGCGCTCATGCAGGTCGGCACCAAGCTCGGCGGCGCGCTCAACCTGGGCGACGCCAACGACCCGACGGTGCTGCACGACGTGTTCTTCCGCGTCGGCGGCCCGCACGTCGGCAAGGCGGACGTGAGCCTGGAGGTCAACTCCGACCACGTCATCCTCGACGACATCTGGGCGTGGCGCGCCGACCACGGCGTGCCGGGCTCGGTGGGCTGGAACGTGAACACCGGCCGCAACGGCGTCATCGTCAACGGCGACGACGTCCTCGCGACGGGCCTGTTCGTCGAGCACTACCAGCAGTACAACGTCATCTGGAACGGCGAGCGCGGCAAGACGATCTTCTTCCAGAACGAGCTGCCGTACGACCCGCCGAACCAGGCGGCGTGGCAGCACGACGGCGTGCTCGGCTGGGCCGCGTACAAGGTCAGCGACAAGGTGAAGACCCACGAGCTGTGGGGTGGCGGCGCCTACATCTTCACGAACGTCGACCCGACCATCCACGCGGCGCGCGGCTTCGAGGTGCCGAACCGCCCGGGCGTCAAGCTGCACGACGTCCTGACGGTGAACCTCTCGGCCGGCACCATCGACCACGTGGTCAACGACACCGGCGCCCCGGTCGCGACCGAGACCGGCGTCGGCGTGCCCAGCTACGTCACGAGCTACCCGGCGAGCTGATCCCGCACGTCCCGCACGACACAACGGCGCCCGGCCATTGCGGCCGGGCGCCGTTGCTCGTCCGAGAGGGACGATCTCCTACAGAATGAACCGCCTGTCGGCGTGCGGGCCGGCGATCGCGGCGCCGGGCTCGGCCGGCAGCCAGAAGAGATCGTCCGACGCGTCCTCTGGCTCGACGTTGATCTGGTTGTCCCGAACGTCACTGCTGAGCACCGCGCTATCCATGTCGATATCGCTACCCGCGAAGCGTGACGGCAAACGCCACAACGTGTGAGGTAAACCTCAATATTCGTAACGTGCGAAAAGGCGTTCCGCTCCTTGCCATCCGGCAATTCGCCTCATAAGGCCGCCGCGAAGATGAGGACCTCGGCGCCGGCACCGTAGCCCGTCGTGCGCTTCTCCAGGGTCAGGCCGGTGTTGCGCGCCACCCGCTGCGACGCCACGTTGTCCGGGTGGATGATCGCGATCACCCGGCGCGCGCCCAGCACGGTGCGGGCCCAGTCGCGGCAGGCGCGGGCGGCCTCCGTGGCCAGGCCGGTGCGCTGCAGGGACGGCACCACGTGGTAGCCGAGCTCGAGCTCGTCCACCCCGTCGACGCGCTGGACGGTGAGCCCGCAGTCGCCGGCGAACACGTCACCGTCGCGCAGGCGCATGGTCCACAGGCCGTGGCCGTCTTCCCGGTACCGCGTGCGGTTGCGCGCGATCCACTCGAGCGTCTCCGCGCGGGTCTTCGGCCTCGGGTAGTACCGCATGACCTCCGGATCGCCGAGCAGCGCCGCGAGCTCGTCCAGGTCGTCCTCGACCATCTCGCGCAGGACGAGCCGCGGCGTGGTCAGGACACTCACTCGACGTACAGGTTGATGCACGCGCTGATCGGCAGGGCCACCATCACGAGCAGGAACGCCAGGAGCGCGGCCGCACCCTTCTGCTGCTGGGCGTGGATGGTCTTGAGCGTGCACTCGCCGGTGAGGACGAACCAGTCGATGAGGTACCGCGCGACGTACAGCC
This sequence comes from Dactylosporangium sp. NPDC000244, assembly GCF_040300725.1. Classification (NCBI taxonomy): domain Bacteria; kingdom Bacillati; phylum Actinomycetota; class Actinomycetes; order Micromonosporales; family Micromonosporaceae; genus Dactylosporangium; species Dactylosporangium sp. NPDC000244. The sequence goes on along the minus strand of NZ_JBEPEH010000028.1, from coordinate 26,939 downwards.
CCACGTAGGCGATCCCGAGCGCGGCGCCGAAGCCGGCCAGGCTCTCGGGCCACGTGGTGAAGTCGCCGGCGATCGCGCCGTACAGGATGAGCCCGACGGCGGTGAGCACGGCCGCGGACTCGAGGCCCTGGGTCACGCCGTCGCCGGTGACCATCGCGGCGCGCGGGTTGCCGTGCGCGACGAGGCCGTGCAGGTGGAACGCGATCACGAGGCCGGCGATCCCGGCGAGGGTGAACACGGCCGTCGACAGCAGCGAGGTGCGCAGGTCGGGCGCGTGGCCGATGAAGGTGGCCCGCACGACCAGGGCCAGGCCGAGGTAGAAGCCGAGCCGGACCAGCCCGACGGACAGCGGCACGGTGTTGAGCTCGCCGATGCGCGTCGCGCGGGAGCGCAGGATCATCCAGTCGGTGATCCAGAAGCCGAGGACGGCGAGCACGGTGGCCCACACGATCCCGCCGCCGACCCAGGCCAGCGAGTTCCAGTTGGTCAGGTCCTGGCCGATCAGGCTCGACACGCCGATGACCTGCACGGCGACGAAGCCGACCCGCTGGACGAGGTAGCCCCAGTTCGACCGCTGCCAGAGCTCGTCGTGGTCGTCGAACGCGGTGACGGCGTTGAGCAGCCACCACCCGCCGCCCACGCCGAGGATCACGATGAGCACCTGGAGCACCGCGATCGTGGCGGCGGTACCGTTCATGGCGGTCTCCTACTAGAAGCCGGTGTGGTCGATGGTGTGGGGCACGAAGTGGCTCAGGTTGTCGGTGATGAGCCCGGCGCTCTCGCGGATGCCGAGCCCGGCCGGCTCACCGTCGATCATCCAGACCCCGAGCACGGGGTGCCAATCGCCACCCCGGGGGTCGGTGTACGCCGGCAGCGGCGCGAACGACTGGCACACGAACGGGCCGCCGTAGTCACCGGGCGTGCTGATCTTGGTGACGCCGTCCACGATGACCGAGACGTTGGCGCCCTCGCGGCCGAGCAGGGGCTTGCGCACGTAGGAGGTCATCCAGTCCGGTTTCTCGGACTCGAAGTACGCGGGCAGGAGCAGGTCCTTCTTCTCCGGGTCGTCGCCGAAGAGGTGCCACAGCACCGGCAGCAGGCCCTTGTTGCTCCAGAGCATCTTGTAGGGCGGCTCGATCCACACGGTGCTGTCGCGGCGCGGGTCGCTCATGTCGCGGAAGCACTGCTTGGCGAACTGCTCCGCGGTCATCCACTCCCACGGGTACAGCTTGAAGATCACATCGATGTGCTGACCCTCGGGGTCGTAGAACCGGTCCCCGGCCTCGACGTCGCCGGCGCCGATCTGGTCCATCCAGATGAACTTGGTGCGGTACCCGAGCGGGGCGAGCGCCTGGCGGGCCGTCTCCATCAGGTACTCGGTGTTGAAGAGGTCCTCGCCGCTGTCCTCCTCGCGGTCGCACGCGAAGTGGATGGTGACCGGGTCGAGCAGGTGGGTGCGGGCCTGGCGCAGCCGCGCCAGGTTGCGCTGCCAGCCGGCGACCAGCATCTCGTGGATCGCGTTCCACTGGTCCTTGCCCTGGCCGGTCTGCTGCATCCAGTACCACTGCGCGACCGCCGCCTCGGGCAGCGCGGTCGGGGTGTCGGCGTTGAACTCGAGCAGCTGCGGCTTGCCCGCGAACTCGCCCGCGTAGCGCACGTCGAAGCGGCCGTAGACGCTCGGCGAGAAGTCGCCCTTGCTGCGCCCGCCGGGCTCGGTCTCGTCGTCCCACCAGGTGCGCTTGATCTGGTCCCAGGCGAACTCGGGGATGCCCAGCAGCTGGAACATGTTGTGGTCGATGACGAAGTCGCCGGCCGCGACGCACATCTCGAACAGCGTCGCGGCGCTCGCCGAGAGCGTGTCGATCTCGGCCGAGGTGAAGTCGTAGAAGGGGCCTTCCTTCCAGTACGACAGGGTGCCGCCGCCCGGCGCCGGGATCTCGTTGTTGTAGACGATCCCCTGCGAGGCCAGCTGCTCACGCCAGTCCGGACGGACGGCTCCGTCGGCGATGCGTCGCACGTCAGCTGCCCGAGCTACCGTGGCTGCTGCTGCCGAAGCCGCCGGAGCTCACCTTGCCGTTGCTCACGTGGCCGGTCGCGGGCAGCCCGGCGTTGGAACGCCCGACCGAGTTGGTGGACGAGACGCGGCTGCCGCCGCTGAGCCGGTAGCCCGGCGAGCGGCCGCGGCCGTAGCTGCCGGTGTAGTAGTAGTGGCCCGGCGAGCCGTCGTCGCATCGGGCGTCCGGCACCACCACGCCGTTCTGGTCGGCGCAGTAGGTCTGCTGCTCGCGGCCGCACGCCGCCAGACCGCCCGTCGTGGCCAGCGCCGCCAGCGCGAGGTAGCTTCGGCCCAGCGGTACCGACTTGGAACGCCTCATCGTCTGCTCCCTCAGGTGTGCCTTAGCACGGTAAATGACCTTCGCAAGGAGCGCGAGCGGACGGACCGTTCTGTGACAGTGTCGGTTTCCATTCCGCCGGGATCTGGTTGGAAGAATTGACCGTCGCGATACTCCCTGCATCGACCCGCCACGATGTAGTCATCGAGGAGTTCTGATGCGATCACGGCTCCGCGCCGTGTGGGTCCTGGTGCTCGCGCTCGGGTGTCTCGCCGCCCTCCCGCCCGCCGCCCAGGCCCACACCATCCAGGCCCACACCATCCAGGCCGGCACGGCTCAGCCCTGCGACATCTACGGCGCCGCCGGCACGCCGTGCGTCGGCGCCCACAGCACGACCCGGGCGCTGTACCAGGCGTACAACGGCCGGCTCTACCAGGTGCGGCGCGCCTCCGACGGCGCGCTCTCCGACATCGGGCTGCTGGCCGCAGGCGGATACGCCGACGCGGACGCGCAGGACGCGTTCTGCACCGGCACCGCGTGCGTCATCACCGTCATCTACGACCAGTCGCCGCACCACAACGACCTCACGATCGAGGGGCCGGGCACCGCGGGCGGCCAGGACGTCGGCGCCAACGCGGCCGCGCTGCCCGTCACCGCCGGCGGGCATCACGTGTACGGCGTGTACTTCAACGGCCACACGGGCTACCGGCACCGCGTCGGCGACGGGGTGGCCACCGGCGGGCAGCCCGAGGGCATGTACATGGTCGCGAGCGGTGTCCATGCGAACAACCTGTGCTGCTTCGACTACGGCAACGCCGAGGCCGAGATCGCCGACACCGGCAACGGGCACATGGACGCGGTGTCGCTGACCACCCGCTGCGTGAAGACCCCGCCGTGCACCGGCTCGGGCCCGTGGGTGGAGGCCGACCTCGAGAACGGGCTGTTCCTGGGCAGCGGCCCGAACCCGGCGAACCTGGGCAATGCGACGCCGTTCGTCACCGCGCTGCTCAAGAACGACGGGCAGCACACCTTCGCACTCAAGGGCGGCGACTCGCGCACCGGCGCGCTGAGCACGTGGTGGAACGGCGCACTGCCCGCGGGCGGGTACCAGCCGATGCACCTCGAGGGCTCGATCGTGCTCGGCACCGGCGGCGACAACTCCAACCAGGCGATCGGCTCGTTCTTCGAGGGCGTGATGACGGCCGGGTACCCGACCGACGCCGCCGACGACGCGGTGCAGGCCAGCATCGTCGCGGCCGGCTACGGCGGGGGCGCGACCAGCCCCGCGCCCGCGGCCCCGGTCACCGGCCCCGGCGGCAAGTGCGTCGACGGCGCCGACGCGAACGCGACCGGCGTGGCCGTACAGCTGTGGGACTGCCAGGGGACGGCGGACCAGCGCTGGATTCACGGGTCCGACCAGTCCGTGTCGGCGCTCGGGCGCTGCCTGCACCTCGTGGGCAACGCGACCGGCAACGGCACCCGGGTCGAGCTGGCCGACTGCGCGGGCGGGGCGTACCAGAAGTGGGTGCAGCAGACCGACGGATCCCTGCGCAACCCGGTGTCCAGACGGTGCCTCGACGCGCCGAGCGGGGCCACGGCCAACGGCACAAAGCTGCAGATCTGGGACTGCAACGGCCTCGGGCCGCAGAAGTTCGCCGTGAGCGGCGGCGGCACCATCGGCGGCCCCGGCGCCAAGTGCGTGGACGTGGCCGGGGACGACAGCGGCGCCAACAACGCGGCCGTGCAGCTGTGGGACTGCCAGCCCGGCTCGTTCGACCAGCACTGGGTGCGCGGTTTCCGGCGGTTCGCTGCGCACGCTCGGGCGCTGCCTCGACGTGGTGGCCGGCTCGACCGCGAACGGCGCGAAGCTGCAGCTCTACGACTGCAACGGCGGCGGCGCGCAGAACTGGGTGCAGCAGTCCGACGGCTCGCTGCGCAACCCGGCGTCGGGCCGCTGCGTGGACTCGCCGAACGGCGCGACCGCGAACGGCACCCGGCTGCAGCTCTACGACTGCAACGCCTCGGCCGCCCAGAAGTTCCTTGTAGGTTAATCCCTAAACCCATTAGGCTGTACCGCATGGTACGGGCCGGTCTGTCGCGCGCACAGGTGTGCACCGCCGCGCTGGAGCTGGCCGACGAGGTGGGCATCGACCACGTGACGATGACCGCCCTCGCGCGGCGGCTCGGCGTGGCGGTGCCCAGCCTTTACGAGCACGTTCGCGGGGTGCCGGACCTGCTGGACGCGGTCGCCGGGCAGGCGACGAACGAGCTGGCGGACCGGCTGGGCGAGGCGCTGCAGGGGCGTTCGGGGCGGGCGGCGCTGATCGCCTACGGCACCGCGTACCGCGCGTGGGTGCTGGCGCATCCCGGGCGGTACGCGGCGACGGTGCGGCCACTGACCGACCCCTTGGGCGCGGCCGCCCAGGCGCGGATCGTCGCCGGGTGCGCGACGCTGCTGCGCGGGTATGAACTCTCTGAGACGCGCGCGGTGGACGCGGTGCGGTTCGTGTACAGCACGATGCACGGGTTCGTCCACCTGGAGACGGACGGCGGGTTTCATCACGCGCGCGAGCTGGATGCGAGCTGGTCGCTGGTGCTCGACGCGATCGATCGCGCTCTGTCCGGGTGGCCGTCGTCGTGAGGGTCCGGGTCGTCGCTCGGCTTTTGCGGACTCGGGCTCGGGTCTCGCACGTCCCGCTCTCGCACGCTCAGCATCTGCGTGCCCGGCTCTCGCGCGCCCTGTTCTCGCACGCCCCGCTTCTGTGGGCTCGGGTCTCGCACGTCCGGTTCTCGCACGCCCCCTTCCCGCACAGCCGGCTCTCGCACGCCCCGCTCTCGCACGCCCCCTTCTCGCACGTCCGGTTCCCGCACGCCCCCTTCCCGCACGCCCCCTTCCCGCACGCCCCCTTCCCGCACGTCCGGTTCTCGCACATCCGGTTCTCGCGCGCTCGGCTCGCCGACCGCGTGGTCTTCGCCGGAGTGTCCGCGTGAAGGCCTGGCTCGTCACTGGCTGTTCGAGCGGTCTCGGCCGCGCGCTCGCGTCCGCCGCGATCGCCCGCGGCGACGCCGTCCTGGCCACCGCGCGCGACGTCGGCTCGCTGGAAACGCTCATCGCGCGCGCACCCGAGCGCGCGTTCGCGCACTGCCTGGACGTCACGTCGCCCGGGGCCGCCCGCCTGGCGGTGGAAGAGGCACTGGCCCGCTTCGGCCGCATCGACGTGCTGGCCAACTACGCCGGCTACGGGCTGCTGGGCGCGCTCGAGGACCTCGACGAGCACGAACTGCGCGAGCAGTTCGAGACGAACCTGTTCGGCGCCCTGGCGCTCACTCGCGCAGTGCTGCCGTCCATGCGCGCGGCCGGCACCGGGTGCATCGTGCAGATGTCGTCACTCGTCGGTGTCGTTCCCGGTCCGGGCGGCTCGGCGTACGTGGGCAGCAAGGCCGCGCTGGACGCGATGTCCGAGTCGCTCGCCGGCGAGGTCGCGCCGTTCGGCATCCGCGTGCTGATCGTCGAGCCGGGCGGCTTCCGCACGGACGCAAGCGGACGCTCGATGCGGTGGGCGGCGACGAGCCCGGCCTACCGCGCGTTCATCGAGCCGGCCCGGGCCGCGTTCGCCGCGCGCCACGGGCACCAGGAGGGCGACCCGGCCCGGGCGGCCGCGGCGGTGCTGGCCGCCGTCGACGATCCCGGGGCGCCGCTGCGGCTGCCGCTCGGCGCGGACGCGTACGCGCACATCGACGCCTACCTGCGCTGCCGCCTCCGGGACCACGTCGAGCCGCCGGACACCGCGTTCACGGACCTACCGCGCCAGGACGGTCAGTAGGCCGACATCGAGCCGCCGCACACCGCGTTCGCTCACCCGCCGCGCTCGAACCGCCAGCCGGACACCGCGTTCACGCGCCCACCGTGCTCGAACGGTCAGCCGGACACCGCATCCACGCGCCCACCGTGCTCGAACGGTCAGCCGGACACCGCATCCACGCGCCCACCGTGCTCGAACCGTCAGCCGGACACCACGTTCATGCGCCTACCGCGCTCGAACAGTCAGTAGGCCGGCCAGGTCCACGTCGGCCGGGCGGCCGCCGTGGCCGGAGTCGGCGATCAGGCGGGCGCCCAGCACCGCGCTCCAGAAGGTACGCACCTCCACCGCGGGCGGGCGGTCCACGGTCCAGGCGCGCCGGTCCAGGAGGGTCACCAGGTAGTGCTCGGCCTGGCGGAACAGGATCGTGAGGTACAGCTGCGCCGTGCTCTGCAACTCCGGGCGCTCCCGCGCGATCGACATCGCCTGCACCGCGGCCGGGATCGTGGGCAGGGCGAGCGCGGTGCGGGCGAGGGCGGAGCGGAACGTCTCGGGCGTGCGGCGGCGGTAGCCGACCGACTCCAGCCGCGCGGCGTCGCGCAGCAGTGTGGACAGGGCCGCGTGCACGAACAGGCCGTCCTTGGAGCCGAAGTAGTACGTGATCTGGTGCGGGTACGCCTCCGCGGCCCGCGCGATCGCGGCCACGCTCACGCCCGCCAGTCCGCGCTCGGCGAAGAGGGCCGCCGCGCACCGCAGGATCCGCGCGCGGGTGCGGCGGCCGCGGGCCCGGGCCGGTTCGCTGATGGACATGTCATATTTGTATGCGATACAAGTATCGGAGGCAATCGAACCGGGGAGGGTGCCATGAACGCGGACGTGGTCGTCACGGGAATGGGGGCGTTGTCGCCGCTCGGCGAGGACGTCGAGGCGCTCTGGCAGGGGCTGCTCGCGGGCCGGTCGGGCGTGCGGCGTATCGACGACCTGCTGCCGCCCGGAGTGCTGGACGAGCTGCCGGTGCGGATCGGGGCCACGATGGCGGTGTCGCCGGACACGCTGCTGACCCGCGTCCAGGCGCGGCGGATGGACCGGTGCGAGCAGGCGGCCCTGGTCGCGGCCCGCCAGGCGTGGCAGGACGCGGGCGCGCCGGAGGTCGACACCGAGCGGCTGGCGGTGGTGATCGGCACCGGGATCGGCGGGGTGAGCACGCTGCTGGGCCAGGACGACGTCCTTGAGGAGAAGGGCCCGGGCAAGGTGTCGCCGCTGACCGTGCCGATGCTCATGCCCAACGGGCCCGCGGCCTGGGTGAGCATCGAGTTCGGCGCGCACGCCGGGGTCTACACGCCGGTGTCGGCCTGCGCGTCGGGCGCCGAGGCGATCGCGCTCGGGGTGCGGCTCATCCGCTCCGGCGAGGCCGACATCGTGATCGCGGGCGGCTCGGAGGCGGCCATCACGCCGCTCACGCTCGCCGGGTTCGCGCAGGCCCGGACCCTGTCGAAGCGCAACGACGAGCCGCAGCGCGCGTCGCGGCCGTTCGACGCGGACCGGGACGGCTTCGTGATGGGCGAGGGCGCGGGGATCGTGGTCCTGGAGCGCGCGTCGCATGCGGCCGCCCGCGGGGCGCGCGTGCACGGGCGGGTCGCGGGGGTCGGGGTCACCTCGGACGCGTACCACATCACGGGCCCGGACCCGAGCGGCGCCGGCCAGGTGCGCGCGATCCGGCGGGCCGTGGCCGACGCCGGGCTGCAGCCGTCCGACATCGCGCATGTGAACTGCCACGCCACGTCGACCGTGGTCGGCGACGTCGGCGAGGCGGCGGCGATCCAGGCCGCACTCGGCGACGACGTGGTGCTGACCGCGCCGAAGTCCGCGCTCGGCCACCTGGTCGGAGCCGCGGGGGCGGTGGAAAGCATTGTGACCCTGCTGTCGGTGGTTCATGGTGTCGTACCGCCCACCCTCAACCTCGACCACAAGTCCCCCGACGTCACGCTGGACGTCGTGGCGGGCGAGCCGCGAACGCTCCCGATGACGGCGGCGGTGTGCAATTCCTTCGGCTTCGGCGGCCTGAACGTCTCACTCGTCTTCACCGCGTGAGCGAACACGCCGCACTCGCACACCGAACATGACCGAACGCGCACGACTCGTGTTCACCGCTCGACCGAGCACGCACCACTCGCGTCCACAGCACGTGTTCACCGCTCGACCGAGCGCGCACCACTCGTCTTCACCGCTCGACCGAGCTACG
>NZ_JBEPEH010000028.1:0-18470 GCF_040300725.1 Dactylosporangium sp. NPDC000244 | reverse complement strand
CACCGCTCGACCGAGCACGCACCACTCGCGTCCACAGCACGTGTTCACCGCTCGACCGAGCGCGCACCACTCGTCTTCACCGCTCGACCGAGCACGCGCCATTCGCACACCCCACATGACGGAACACGCACCACTCGTCTCCACCGCTCGACCGAACATGTCCCGCTAGTACTCACTGCGCGAACGAACACGTCTCCGTCTCACTCGCACTCACCGCGCGAACGAACACATCTCACTGGTATTCACCGCGCGAGCGGACACGCCACGGACTCGCGCGCGCAGAACCGCGCGCGCGAGTCCGCACCAACCGGCGCGTCAGCGGATCTGGTCCTGCTCCTCCAGCTCCGTCAGCTTCACCGTGCACAAACCGCCACGCTCGGCCTTCACGTCCGTCACGGTCAGCTGCGTACCCGGTGTGAGGATGAACTCCTCCTCGCCCGTGAACGCGGAGTAGCTGCGGATGCCGACCGCGCGCAGGGGTACGACCTCGAAAAGTGTCCGTTTGCCACTGCCACCCATGAACGAACGCGCAACCCCAAGGCTGGATGTGCACGAAGACACGCCCCACCAGGTGACCGTTTGCCCAAGCGGGTACTGCCGGCGCAAATCCATCCGCACACCCCGCCACAGCGGCTCGCGGCGGGCGGGCAGGCGCGAGACGGCGGAGAAGAGCAGCCGGAGGTACGGCAGGTACGGCAGAATCCGGGTCCGATCGGGATCGCGCAGGCTGGCGTTGATCTGGCGGTAGAAGGCGGATTCGCAGGTGTACAGGTAAAGGGCAGCGGCCTCGTCGACGCTCAGGCCCTCGGCTTCGGCGTCGGCTTGCTTCTGCCCGAAGGCGTGCGAGGCGTCCACGTGCCAGCCGAGGCCCTTGAGCACCCCGGCCGCCGGCGCGATCGCCGCGCGGAAGTCCATGAGCGGGGTGTCGAAGACGCCGGTGATCACGGGCAGCGCAAGGCCCTCGTCCTTGACGCTTTCCAGCCGTTCCAGGTACAGCTTGTGCAACTCCATCGTCGAGGCGATGAAGGCGCCCATGCGATCCGCGGCCGGGTCCTGGTGCGCGTTCCACCCGACGCTCGGCAGCCAGTCGATCTCGTCCGCGCCGAGCGAGCGCAACGCTTCGTTCACGGTCGCGAAGTGCTCGTTGTCGCAGAAAATGTCACCCTGCGCGGCCGGATTCGGGTGGTCGATGTGGCGCACCTCGACGCCCGGGTACTTCTTCTGCAGCCTCGTCACCAGGGTCTTCAGCCCCCGCGCGTGCGCGCCCCACCACGCGAAGACGACGCCCCGGTCCTCCTCGGCCGCGTCCTGCTTGGCCTTGAGGATCTCCTCGACGAGCCGCTCCACCACGGGCCGCCAGAAGCCGGTGTGCTGGTCGGTGCCGTAGGAACCGTCGGCGCTCGCGGTCAACGAGGCGTTGAGCAGCAGCACGCCCTGCGTCAGCATCGACGAGAACCACTCCGGCGGCTGCACGGTGTCGTGCGCCTTGAGCAATGCCCGGATGTCGGCGATCGGCGTCTTCTTCGGGATGTCGTACTTCCACATCGCCGCCGCTTTGATGATGCAGCGAATGCTCACCACCCGGCCGAACTGGCTGTCCGCCCAGTCGTGGAAGGTGTTGTCGAACATCGCGATGCCGGTGGCGGACTCAGGCCGCGGATACGGGTTCTGCCCGAAGACCACGACCTTCCACTTGTGCGGCGGGTTCGGCTTCAGCGCCTGGAAGGTGAGCTCGCGCACTGGCACGATCTGCGGGCCGCGCTTGGGCCCGATGAACTGCGAGGCGCTCGGCTGCGCCTCGATGACCGGCTTGAGCAGGGGCAACCAGGGCTCGCCGCCGCCCTCGAACAGCTCGGCCAAACCCAACGGGTCGTCGGTGTCGCTCACGGTGACCTCCGCGGGAGTTCCACTGTGGACACCGCACCGTATCTTGTACCGTTCGGCCCCGCTGCCCCGGGTCGGCCGGAGACGTTCCCAGGCTCCTGAGCACGGGGTCGGCGGACGGGGCGTCCGATGTGGACACCGAGCCGTATCTTGTACCTTTCGGCCCCGCTGCCCGGGGTCGGCCGGAGTGGTTCGCAGGCCCACGGGGTCGGCGGATCGGGCGTCCGACCCCGCCGTTCGGGGCCGAACGAGGCCTGTCTGCGGCCCCGGGCGGCGGACTCGGAGAACCTCCTTCCGGCACCGGCGATCGGGGCTGGACGAATGAAAGGGATGCGATGACGGTCAGGGTCGTGCTCAGCGACGTCAACGCCAAGGTCGTGCAGTCCTGGATGTCGGCGTTCGCCGACGAGCCCGGAGTCGAGATCGTGAAGGGTTCGATCCTCAACCAGCACGTCGACGCGTGGGTGACGCCGACCAATTCGCACGGCGTCATGAGCGGCGGCGTCGACGCGGTGATCCTGCGGCATCTGGGGCCGGGCATCCAGCTGCGGGTACAGCGGGCGATCCAGGACGAGTTCGCCGGCACGCTGCCCATCGGAGCCGCGGTGTGCGTTCCGTCAGGCGCGGCGAGCCCGAAGTACCTCATCTCGGCGCCGACGATGCACACTCAAGCAGAAAACGTGCGCCACACGCTCAACGTGGCCCTGGCGTGCGCGGCCGCGTTCCAGGCCGTCCACATGCAGAACGAGCGCGAGCCCGGCAGCATCACGTCGGTGGCACTCGTCGGCATGGGCGCGGCGACGGGGAAGGTCCCGCCGCAGGTGTGCGCGAACCTCATGTGGGCCGGCTACACCCTGTTCGGCGAGAGCACGTTCGACGACTACGCGGAGCTGCGCGCCACGGTGAGCGAGCAGCTCGGCGACATCGAGACCCGCCCGTCCACCGAGCGGGTGCGGATCACTCCCCCGGCCGCCCGCCGGCGCCGCTAGATTCGCCGGCCCGGGCCGCTAGGTCCACCGGTCCGGGCCGCTAGGTCCGTCGGCCGGGGCCGCTAGATTCGCCGGTCCGGGCCGCTAGGTCCGTCGGCCGGGGCCGCTAGATTCGCTGGTCAGGGCCGCTAGGTCCGTCGGCCGGGGCCGCGGGCGCCGGCCGGAGCCGCGGGCCCATGAGTCTTCGCCCGGCACGGTTCGTGGAGCGCGTGGCCGAGCTCGCTCCACGAGCCGTCGCCGGGTGAACGACAGCACTTCGGGTTCGTGGAGCGCTCGACCAGCCACTCCGCGACCCGGCACCGGATAAGCAACAGCGCTCCGGGTTCGTGGCGTGGCGCGCTCGGTCAGCCGTTCCACGAGCCGGTGCTGGTCGGACGACAGCACTTCGGCGAGGTGCTGCGGCCGCGGGCTCCTGCCGGTCAGTCCTCGCTCAGCACCGGCTCGTGGAGCGTGTACCCGCGCTCCACCAACTGCTCCACGACCCGGTGCCGGGTGAGCGAGAGTACGTGCGTCTCCACCTCGGCGTGATCGAGCAGCTCGTTGTAGGTGTCACGCACGACCTGCTCGACCTCGGCGGGCGGCGCGTCCGGGAACCGCTCCCGCACGATGTCGACCTCCCGCCGCAGCGCCGTCTCGATGTCGCCGAGGTGAGCGACCCCGTCATGTTCGGACATTGCGCACCGTCCTTTCGTGTGAGACCCCCTGATTGCCCCCGCTGGTGAACAACAGGTGAACCGGACGGCAGGAGCGCACCGACCTTGCGACACGGGCGGCGCACGACGTGGGCGGCGCACACCCACGGCCGAGCAGTGCCCTCAGCCCACTGGCGCCCACCGCGACCCACCCATGCCCGCGCCGCCCACCGCGGTCCGCCGATGCGCGTGTCACGGCCCGACGGTGCGCGTGTCACGGCCCGACGGCGCGCGTGTCGCCGCTCGGCGGTGCGCGTGTCACGGCCCGACGGTGCGCGTGTCGCCGCTCGGCGGTGCGCGGCGTCCACGGCGGACTGAGCGCCGCGAGGCAGGAGGCGGTGCCGGCGGACTGATCCTGGAAGTTCCACGGCTCACCTGGGGCCGCGCGCGGCGAGCGATCCGCGGCCTTGACAGGCTTCGAAACGTTGCCGGACTCTCGGCGCAATATTTACATCCGGCCCGCCCCAACCGGATCGTTCCGGAAGGAGAGCCCTGGTGAACATCAGCTCGGGCCGCCCGGCGACCCGTCTGACGCTCGTCGCCCTCACGCTCGCGGCCCTGCTCACAGGCGTCGGAGCCGCGGTCCTGCACTCCCCCGACGCCAGCGCCGCCAGTGCCGGCGTGGAGGACGAGGGCGCGAACTGTACGGTGCCGGCGCTGCCCGACGCCGGCTCGCTGCCGACCAACGCGAAGCTGCCCGATCCGTTCAAGAAGCTCGACGGCACGCGGATCACGAACAAGTCGGACTGGACGTGCCGGCGCGAGGAGATCAAGAAGCTCGCCGAGAAGTTCGTCTATGGCGAGAAGCCGCCGAGGCCGCAGTCTGTGAGCGGTACCGTGTCCAGAACCGCCATCACCGTGAACGTCTCGAACGCGGGGAAGTCGGCGAGTTTCTCCGCGAGTGTCGATCTGCCCAGCGGGAACGGTCCGTTTCCGGCCGTTTTCGTGCTCGGCGGGTTCGGAGCGGACACTGCCTCGATCAAGGCCGCGGGCGCGGCGGTGATCAGCTACGACCCGTACGCGGTCGGCAAGGAGGGCACGCCCCGCACGAACAAGCAGGGCGCGTTCTACAGCATCTACGGCGCGAACAGCAGCACCGGGCTGCTCGTGGCCTGGGCGTGGGGCGTCAGCCGGCTCATCGACGTGATCGAGCAGTCCGGCGGCACCATCCTGCGCGGCGACGCGACCGGTGTGACTGGCTGTTCGCGCTTCGGCAAGGGTGCGTTTGTGGTCGGCGCGTTCGACCAGCGCATCCAGCTCACGATGCCGATCGAGTCGGGCAGCGCCGGCGTGCCGATCTTCCGGGGCATCCCGGGCGAGGGCGCGCAGAGCCTCAGCAGCGCGTACGGCGAGCAGCCCTGGCTCGGCGACGCGTTCGGTTCGTTCACGAGCGCTCCGACACGACTCCCCGTCGACACGCACGAGATGGTGGCCATGGTCGCACCACGCGGACTGTTCATCATGGACAACCCGCACATCGCGAACCTCGGCCCGAAGTCGGCGAGCGTCGCGGCGCTCGGCGGCGCGGAGGTCTACAAGGCCCTGGGCGCCGGCGACGCCATCACCTACTGGTCGGACATCCAGGACGGCAACCACTGCGCGAACCGGCCGGAATGGCGCACACCTTTGCAGCAGAACATTCAGCGGTACCTGCTGAAGACCGCGAACCCGCCCGGCTCCTTCCACGTGTCGAGCAAGGCGTCGGGCAATCTCGCCGAGTGGCGCGACTGGACGACGCCTGCGCTGGGCAACGGCACGGGTAGCCCGACGCCCTCGGCTTCCTCCTCGCCCTCGGGCTCGCCGTCGCCGTCCGGTTCGCCGTCGGCGTCGGCGTCGAGTTCACCGTCGGCATCCGGTTCGCCGTCGGCCTCGAGCTCGCCGTCAAACCCGCCAGCCGGTGGCTGCACGGCGTCCGTCTCGCTCAACCAGTGGACGGGCGGGTTCGTGGCCACCGTGAAGGTCACGGCCGGTGCGTCCGCGATCACCGGGTGGACCGTGAACACCACGCTGCCATCGGGCGCGGCGGTCACGAACACCTGGAACGCGAGCCGTAGCGGGAACAGTTACAGCAACGTGCAGTACAACGGCAGCGTTCCGGCCGGCCAGTCGACCGAGTTCGGCTTCCAGGGCACGGGCACCGCCACCGGCATGACCGCCACCTGCGCGGCTCGCTGACCGACGACGGCGGTTCGTGCACGGAACTCCAGCGGTTCGTACGCAAAACGACAGGGGCCCGGCCCAAACGGCCGGGCCCCGCGCACAAGCCGCGCCCGAGACGAGTCGGGCACAAACACATCCCGGAAGCACACACGCGGTGCACGAATGCACGAATGCACGAAGCGCGAACGCGCAAACCGCGAACGCGCGAACACGCAAACACGCAAACCGCGAACGCGCAAACCGCGAACACGCAAGCCGCGAACGCGCAAACCGCGAACGCGCGAACGCGCGAACGATGCCTACGCGGCGCCTGGACACGCCATGAGCACTCGACGCACGAACACGCTGCTCATGCACGCAAGACGCGAACGCGCACGGACACGAGCACATAGCCGCACAACGCGAGCGCGCACGAGCACGCAGATTCCGCACGCACGACGCCAACCCTCACGGACACAAGCGCACGCCCGCACGGCGCGAACGTGCATGGACACACGTGCGAGTGCGGGTGTCGTCCCGGCGCGGTGAACGTGGTCGCGGGCGGGCGCGGGCGGGCGCGGGCAGGCGGGCGGGCGCGGGCGGGCGCGGGCAGGCGGGCGGGCGCGGGCAGGTGCGGGCAGGTGCGGGCAGGCGCGGGCGGGCGAGCGAGCGAGACCATAGGCACGCGCGTCGTGCGCGAATGTGCGAAGTGCGGGTGTGGCGTGCGTGTGGCGCGTTACAAACGTGCGGCTACGGCTGCGCGAAGCTCCGGCAGGCGATCGTGCAGCAGCCCGGGGCACTCGGTCGTGTTGAAGTCCTTGTGACCGTAGATCTCCGTGGCCGGGATCGCGTACTGGTGGCACGCGAACGCGCAGAAGTCGACGAGGCTGTTCCACAAGGCGGCCGGGGGCTGCACCGTGAGGTACGTTCCCTCGTTCTCGATCCCGATGGCCTGGTCGTTCTGGCCCACGCAGTGCGCGCCCTGCACCATGGTCTGCCCGTGCAGCAGCGCGTACAGGCTGCCGTGCCGGCCCTCGGTCAGCCAGCCGCCGCGACTGTTGGTGAAGTGCTGACCGCTGTCGATCCAGTGGTTCGTGTCCATGTGCAGGTTCTGGATGTCGCGCGAGCTCGCGAACGCGTGGGCCTGCGAGTAGTCGGTCGAGTTGGCCAGCGCCGTGTGGTGGACGACGATTTTGTTCGGCCGGTGCTGATCGATTGTGAGCGCGCCGGACGGTGGGCGGGCGCCCCAGGCGCCGCAGCTCGCGATCTCGGGCTGCTCGACCGTGGCGGCCAGGCCGCCGGGCACCAGCGACGAGGCCGGGCCGGCGAGACCCAGCGACGCGGCGGAGGCCGGGCCGGCAGGACCCAGCGAGCCGGGCGAGGCCGGGCCGGCGGGTGCGAAGGGCGCGGCGGCAGCGGGACGGGCGGGCACGAGCAGCGCGGCGGCTCCGCCGAGCAGCACGGCGCGGCGGGTGAGACGAGCCATGAGACCTCCCCGAACAGAGCGTCGGCCATCGATTGAAGTCACTGTAGATTTTCCCCAGACTTCGACGCAAGCCTATTGAAAGTTTCCGACGTCCATGAGCTAATTCGTGAAGTTCTTTACCAGAACGTCCCGCAAGGGAAGGGGAGGCACCCGTGAACCGACGACGGCTCGGCGCACTCGCGGCGCTGGCTCTGACGGCCGCCATGGTCCTGTTCGGCTCGCCGGCGAGCGCGGCGACCGTGACGTACGGCCAGGATGTGTCCGGATATCAGGGCAGCGTCAACTGGCAGGCGCAGTGGAACGCCGGCTCGCGTTTCGCCTACATCAAGGCGACCGAGGGCACCTACTACACCAATCCGTCCTTCGCCCAGCAGTACAACGGGTCGTACAACATCGGCATGATCCGCGGCTCCTACCACTTCGCGATCCCGAACGGCGGCGGCGGCGCGGCCCAGGCGGACTACTTCGTCGCGCACGGCGGCGGCTGGTCCAAGGACGGCAAGACCCTGCCCGGCGCGCTGGACATCGAGTACAACCCGTACGGCGCCACCTGCTACGGGCTCTCGCAGTCGTCGATGGTGAGCTGGATCCGGGCGTTCCTGAACCAGTACCACACGCGCACCGGCCGCTGGGCGGTCATCTACACGACCACCGACTGGTGGGTCACGTGCACCGGCAACTACAGCGGCTTCTGGGCCAACTCGCCGCTGTGGCTCGCGCGGTACAGCAGCACTCCCGGCACCCTGCCGGCGGGCGCGCCGACGTGGTCGTTCTGGCAGTACTCGAGCACCGGCCCCTTCGCCGGCGACTCCAACCAGTGGAACGGCGCCCTCGACCGGCTCAAGGTGCTGGCCTGCAACGACGCCTGCTGAGCCCGTTCGAACCGCTCCACCGGCGCTGCGAGCACGCGTCCGTAGGAGCACCCGCCGCACTCGTCCCGGGCCGTCCCCCGACCCGGGGCGAGTGCTCCGCGTCGCCGAACGCTCAACCGCACCTGCACGAAACGACACCGACCGCGCCCGGCCCGGGAACAGCTCGGCATCGACCCGGGCGAGCGCTCCCCCGATGCGGCCGAGCGCTTCACGGAGTGGGTGCGGTGTTCGAGCGCTAACGACGAGTACGACAACTGCGCAGTGCCCATTCGATCAGTTTTCGAGAAGCGTGGCCGCCGCGGCCCCTCCTAGCATGGGAAACGTTCCGATCAGCGAGCGTTTCCGGAGGTACCAGCCATGGCCCGCAAGTCGACCCAGACCTTCACCGACGACGAGCGTGCGGCGATGAAGGAGCACGCGGCCGAGGTGCGCGCCTCCGCCTCCCGCCGCGGCTCGAAGGCCGACAAGGCCGCCGATGACCTCAAGGCGCTGCTCGAGAAGATCGAGGAGATGTCCGAGGCGGACCGCGCGATGGCCTCGCGGGTGCACTCGCTCATTCTCGAGAGCGCGCCCGAGCTCGCGCCCAAGCTCTGGTACGGCATGCCGGCCTACTACAAGGGAACGAAGTCGGTGTGCTTCTTCCAGCCGGCGCAGAAGTTCAAGACGCGCTATGCGACGCTCGGCTTCAACGAGGACGCGGCGCTGGACGACGGGGACCTCTGGCCCGTGGCGTACGCGCTGCAGGAGCTGACGCCGGCCGTCGAGAAGCGCATCGCCGCCCTGATCAAGCAGGCCGCCGGCTGACCGAAGCCGCATTGCGCCACACCACAGCGAGCGAACGCGCACAGCCCGCTCGCGGCTGGACTCAGTGAGCGAACGCGCACCACCGGCTGCCACAAGGTGAGCGAACGCGCACAGCCGCTCGCGGCTGGACTCAGTGAGCAAACGCGCACCACCGGCTGCCACGAGGTGAGCGAACGCGCAAGGAAAACCACGACGGGCTGAGCGAGTCGCACAGAGGGCCACGGCGAAGTGAGCGAGCCGCGCTGAACGGCACCAGCGGGGTGCGCGAGCCGTGCAAACGGCCGCGGCAGGATGAGCGAATCGCACAGAAGGCCGCGGCGGGATGAGCGAGTCGCGCGGACGTGACGCGGTCCCGTGCGGACGGCGAGGTGGGCACGTCCAGCCCCGGAATCGTGCACCACTTCGTACTCCCCGACCTGGTGCTCTGGCGGCGCGCCAGCGCACGCCAGTGGCCGCGCAGCGGCCATGGGGGTGCGGGGTGGGAACCCCCGCCGCGCCGGAGGCGCAGAAACACAGAACCCCGCCACGCCGAAGACGCAGAAACACTGCAAACTGGCCGGGTGCCGAATACGAATCCGACCGGTGTGGTGATGCCGAGCGTCGACGGGAAGGTCAGCTCCTCTGCGCTCGGGCGAGCCGTGGTCGCCGATGCGCTGCGTGGGGTCGATCCCGTCGGGGCGCGCGGGGCCGAGGCCTCGACCGACTGGCGGCATGACTACCTGGTGCATTTCCGGCGGCTGGTCGAGGCCGGCCTGCCGTCCCGCGATGCCGCGCTCACGATCGCGCGCGACGGGCTTGCGTCTTTGCACGAGCGGATGCGGTACCGCAGCGGAACGGACGGTGCCGAAGAACCGCTCTCGGCCGCGTTCGCCGTCGGTGGGGAGCCGCTGCGGACGGTCACCATCGCGGGGCGGGGTGAGGCGGAGCGGGAGCTCGTCGTGCCGTACCGGGGGCGGCAGCTCGCCGGGCGGGAGCTCGACCTGCAGCTCGAGCGGTGGGTCTCGGCCGGGATCATCGAGCGGTCCTGTGCGCAGATCGTGCAGACCGTTGCGGCGAATCCCGGCTGGCTGGCGCTCGAGGGGCATCGCGTCGTCGTGCTCGGGGCGGGGGCCGAGATGGGGCCGCTACGGGCGCTGCTGCGGTGGGGGGCCGACGTGGTCGCCGTCGACCTGCCCCGGCCGGCGATCTGGGAGCGGCTGCAGGGGCTGGCGGAACGGTACGCCGGACGCCTCCACGTGCCGGTGACCGGCGAGGAACGGGGCGCCGACCTGCTGCACGATCTCGGGCGGGTGGCCGCCTGGATCGAGGGGCTCGACGGGCGGCTCGTGCTCGGCAACTACGTGTATGCCGACGGGGCGCTCAACGTGCGGGTGGCGATGGCCGTCGACGCGCTCACGGTGCGGCTGCGGGAGCGGCGGCCGGATCTCGGGCTGGCGTTCCTGGCCACGCCGACCGACGTGTTCGCGGTGCCCGAGGGCGCCGTCGACGAGGCGAACCGGCGCTATGCGGAGGCGACCGGCATCGGGCGGTTCCGGCGGCCGTTGCGCGTGCTCAGCGCCGGGCGCCTGCTCACCCGCAACTATCCGCCGGGGCTCTATCCGGGCGTCAACGACAGTCTGGTACCGCAGCAGGGTCCGAATTATGCGCTCGCCAAACGGCTGCAGCGCTGGCGGGCGGCCGAGGCCCGGGCCGCGGGGCTGCCCGTGTCGCTGGCCGTCGCGCCCGCCACCCGCACCCGCAGCGTGGTGAAGAACCGGCTCCTCGCCGCGGCGTTCGCCGGGGCGCACCGGTTCGGCATCGAGATCTTCGAGCCCGCGACCAGCAACACGCTCATGGCCGCGCTGCTCGTGCACGATCTCAACGCCGCGCGCCCGGCGCACGAGCACCCCTGGCAGGACGAGGCGTTCGCGGCGGCCCACGGCGGGCTGTGGCGCCAGCCGTACTCGGCCCGCAGTGCCCTCGGCATCGCGGTGCTGATGGGCATCGGCGGTGCGCGCGGCTGATGTCAGCGGCCGCGTCAGGGCGCTGGCGGTGCCGTGTCAGCCGCTCTCGCGATGGTGGTTGCACAACAACTTCTGCCAAGGAGCGCCCACCATGACGATCACCCTCTCCGACCAGGACAAGAACACCCTGCGCATCGCCGCGTACGGCGCCATCACGCTGATGTCGGCCGCCGGCGCCGCCGGTGGTTCGCCGCACAAGATCGCCACCAACGGCAGCATCGCGCTCGGTTCGGCGACGGGCCTGGTCGGGCACGTGCTCGCCGAGTACCCGAAGCACAAGGACCTCAACGGCAAGTCCGTGGCCGAGATCGCCGACCGGGTGCTGCCGGCCCTGACCGCGGCCACGGGCCTGCTCAAGGCGCAGGCGCCGGAGGAGGCCGCGAACTTCCGCGGCACCGTCCTCACCGCGCTCGAGTCGGCCACCCACCACGCCCCGCCCACCCCGGTGGTGGCCGACATGATGCGCAAGATCACCGAGGCCCTCGACGCCGCCTGACGGACCACGGCCCGCCCGGATCGGACCCGGGCGGGCCGCAGACGCTCACGGCTCGATCGGCACCGGCGTCGTGGTGCGCCGCGTCGGCCACGACGTCGGCAGCACCGTCGGCCACAGCGTCGGCCGAGCGGTCGGGGTCGTCGTCGGCCGCGTGGTCGGCCGGTGCGTCGGCCTCATCGTGGGCAGTACGGTCGGCCAAGGCAGGCTGATCGGCACGCCGGTGGTGCAGGACAGCTCTTTCAGGTTCGTGGCGGCCATCGCGAGGTGAGTGCGCAGCGTGGGCAGCGTGTCCCGGGCGAACGCCCGCAGCTTCGAGTTCTGCCCGTCGGCGGCCTCCCGCTCGAACAGCCCGACGTCGGCGACGTGGTCGGCGTACATCGCGGGCGCGTACGAGCAGTCGAAAGCCGCGCTGGACAGCGACGACCAGATGGCCAGGATCGCGCGCTGCACGCTGTCGGGCCTGTCCGGGGCGCTGAGGCCCAGGTCCTTGGCCAGGGCAGCCAGCTTGTCGCCGGCCTTCGTGTGGTCGGTGACCATGTGCCGGCCGAACGCTCCCACCGCCGAGTCCACGGCCCGGTCGTTGGCGAGGCGGCCGGCCGCGACCTCGTAGGCGCCGCCGTGCCCGGCGGCGTCGACGAACGCGCGGTCCATGGACGACAGATCCCTGGCGGCGGCCTCCGCGGGCACGGGGACCACGGCGACGGCGAGTACGGCCGCCGCCAACGTGCAGGCCTTGACGCTGAACGGGACGCGCATGACGGCGCCCTCCAATCGTGGGGACTGAACAGTTGCTGCAACTCTCAGTAACCGTCCCACTACGGAAATAACGTACCGCCCGGTTGCAAACAGGCCCCAGGACCCGCCAAAGCGGGGGAGGCGGGATTGGTGGTCCGCCCAGCCGATGGAGGCACGGGATGCCAGCGGGGCAGGCTATGCACCATGCGAACCGCTTCATCTTGATCTCGGGCGCCGCGCGAACGCGGGTCCGACGAGACGCGGAGGATGAGGCCCAGCCCCGGCGAGCGGCCAGCGCAGGCTCCACAGATGTCGCGATGTTGCTATGTAAGCGACAAGCAACGCTACAATGTCTCTATGTTAGAGACATGGAACGGCCATGATCTACGCTAGTCCACCGTTGAACAGCGAAGATCGGACAATTCTTGCGGAGATCCACGAGATGCGGCGCCAACTCGCGACCGTCCTCCGCGCACCACGCCGCTGGCAGGGCAGCCTGCGACGGACCATGCTGGCCCGTGCGATCCGCGGCTCGAACAGCATCGAGGGTTATGTTGTCGCCGAGGACGACGCCGCCGCCGCGCTGGACGATGAAGAACCGTTGAGCGCCGACGACCGGACCTGGGCCGAGATTCGCGGCTACCGTCAAGCTCTCGGCTATGTGCTGCAGATGGCCAATGATCCTCATTTCAAGGCCGACACGTCGGCGATGCGGAGCATGCACTTCATGATGCTCGCGCACGACCTGAGCAAGAGCCCCGGCCAGTACCGCACCGGCCCGATCTTCGTACACGACGAGAAGCGGGACGTCGTGGTGTACGAAGGCCCCGACCCCGGCCGGGTCCCAGCACTCATGGAAGAGCTCGCAGCCAGCCTTCAAGAAGATCTGGACGTCGACCCGCTGATCCGCGGAGCGATGGCCCACCTCAACCTCGTCATGATCCATCCGTATCGCGACGGGAACGGCCGGATGGCCCGAGCGCTGCAGACTCTCACGATCTCGCGACAGACAATCGTCGAGCCGGCATTCTCAAGCATCGAGGAATGGCTCGGCCACAACACCGACGACTACTACCAGGTGCTCGCCGTGACCGGTCAGGGTTCGTGGCGGCCCCGGCCTGACGCACACCTATGGGCGACCTTCAACATCCGTGCCCACCACATGCAAGCGCAGACCGTTGCCCAACGAGTGGGCGAGGTGTCCGAGGTCTGGAGTGAGCTCGACGGCCTGGTAGCCGGCAGCCGCTTGCCGGATCGGGTGACCGGAATCCTCTACGAGGCGGTCCTTGGCTACCGGGTCCGCCGCTCGGGATACATGAAGATGACCAACGTCGAGAAACACACGGCAACACGCGACCTCAGCCGGCTTACCGAACTGGGACTGCTTCATCCCCAAGGAGAAACCCGAGGTCGGCACTATCTCGCCGGGGACCGGCTCCGTGGACTGCGCGACGAGTGCCGACGGCGACGCCAGCCACTCGTCGACCCGTATCCGCAGATGCGCGCACGGCTCGCCGAGACCAGCTGACGGCAGCTCCGGTCAGAGCCGGGGACTCATAATCCCTTGGCCACGCGTTCCGCTCACCGCGACGAACTCTGCCGTCGTCAGCGAGGTCGGCAACGACCACCGGAACCGTGGGCCGCGACCACCGAAACGTGAGGCGCGACCACCGGACCGTGGGCCGCAACCACCGAACCGTAGGGCGTCCGGGGGCTCGGCCCCCGGAGCAGACATCCCACCCGACCAGGTCCGCGCTTTTTGCGGACAGGGTCCACCTGAGGGGTGGGGCGAGCGGGACTCGAACCCGCGACCAAGGGATTATGAGTCCCCAGCTCTAACCGGCTGAGCTATCGCCCCGAGCGGAGCAAGCTTACCGAGCCACGCAAGTGCACTGCCGCCCGGAAACGGGCCATAACGTGAAAATGGCCTCCGAAGAGGCCCGACTGGCTCCCGCGATAGGACTCGAACCTATAACCTGCCGGTTAACAGCCGGCTGCTCTGCCAATTGAGCTACGCGGGATCGTGCATCCCCTCCGTTCGAGGGCGACCGGGAAAGAGTACAGCACGACTCGGGGGGTCTTCGCCACCGGGTATCCCTTTCGGGTGCCCGATGCCGGCAATCCGCGGCAAGATCGATGTGTCGGCACGACGATGGACGGGTATGCCAACACCGGCGGCGCACCAGGCAATCAGGACCCGCGCCGTCAGAAGGAGGTCGTCGCCATGCGCGGCAAGCTGTTGTTCCTCGGCGGTCTGGCGGCGGGCTTTGTGCTCGGGGCCCGAGCCGGTCGGGAGAAGTATGAGGAGCTCAAGGCCACTGCCCTGAAGATCAAGGAGAGCCCGACGGTCCAGGAGGCCGCCGGCGTTGTCCAGGAGCAGGCCACCCGGCTCTACAGCGAGAGCAAGACCAAGGTGACCGACAAGCTGGCGAACAGCCGCTTCGCGGAGACCGAGATGGGGCAGCGGCTGCTGCACACGTCCGACAACCCCGCGATCGAGCGGGACCTCGCGACGAGTGGTGCGCCCACGACTCCGTCGACGGGGACCAGCTACTAGCGGTACACCCGAACGTGGTGAAGGCCGGCCCCCGAAACGGGGCCGGCCTTCACTCGTCTGGGCTCAGGACGAGGACGAGAACGCGGCGTCGAACGCGGCCGCCGGGGCGTCGAAGGCCAGGCCGCGCACGAAGCCCAGGGCCTCGGGCGCGCCGACGAGCCGGTCCATGCCGGCGTCCTCCCACTCGATCGAGAGCGGGCCGTTGTACCCGATCGCGTTCAGGGCCCGGAAGCAGTCCTCCCAGGGCACGTCGCCGTGGCCGGTGGAGACGAAGTCCCAGCCGCGGCGCATGTCGGCCCAGGGCAGGTGCGAGGCGAGCCGCCCGCGGCGGCCGTCGCCGGTGCGGACCTTGGCGTCCTTGCAGTCGACGTGGTAGATCCGGTCGGCGAAGTCGAAAATGAAGTTCACCGGGTCGAGCTCCTGCCACACGAAGTGCGACGGGTCCCAGTTGAGGCCGAACGCGGGGCGGTTGCCGATGGCCTCGAGCGTCCGCTTCGTGGTCCAGTAGTCGTACGCGATCTCGCTCGGGTGCACCTCGTGGGCGAACTTGACGCCGACCTCGTCGAAGACGTCGAGAATCGGGTTCCAGCGGTCCGCGAAGTCCTGATAGCCGGCCTCGATCATCTCCGGCGGGACCGGCGGGAACATGGCCAGCGTGTGCCAGATGGACGAGCCGGTGAAGCCCACGACCACGTCGACACCGAGCTTGCGCGCGGCCCGGGCGGTGTTCTTGATGTCCTCGGCGGCGCGCTGCCGCACACCCTCGGCCTCGCCGTCGCCCCAGATGCGCGCGGGCAGGATGCCCTGGTGCCGCTGGTCGATCGGGTGGTCGCAGACGGCCTGGCCCACGAGGTGGTTGGAGATGGCCCAGACCTTCAGGTTGTACTTCGCGAGCGTCTCCAGCTTCCGGTCCACGTAGGACTCGTCGGCCAGGGCCTTGTCGACCTCGAAGTGATCGCCCCAGCAGGCGATCTCGAGGCCGTCGTAGCCCCACTCGGACGCCAGGCGGCAGACCTCCTCGAACGGGAGATCGGCCCACTGGCCGGTAAAGAGCGTGATGGGACGCGCCATGTTGCTGTCCTTCCGGGCAATGAAGGTTCAGGCGCGAGGGTGACCTGCTGAAAGCGGCAAACGGAATCGTGCGGTGGGTTGCGCCCCCACACGGCAATCCTAAAAGACCTGGTAGCAAAGCAAAAGAGCAGAAGCTTTTCAGAGCTGCCGCGATGTCCGCCGTGGTGCGGACCGTAACTCCCGTGGCCTCCCCCTCCGCCGTGGTCACGGTCGTGGCAAAACTCGGCCCGACCCCGAACGGCACCCCACGACCGCGAACGACCCGAGCCCGAAACGCGCCCCACGACCGCGAACGTCCGAGCCCGAAAGGCGCCCCATGACCGCGCTCGGCCCCGAGCCCGAAAGGCGCCCCATGACCGCGCTCGGCCCCGAGCCCGAAAGGCGCCCCACGACCGTGCTCGACCCCGAGCCCGAAAGGCGCCCCACGACCGTGCTCGACCCCGAGCCCGAAAGGCGCCCCACGACCGTGCTCGACCCCGAGCCCGGATGCGCCCCACGACCGCGAACGTCCGCGCCCGGCCCGACGACCGCCCCTCCGGACGGCACTCACACCCGCCCGCCGCCACGCGCACGACACGCCGCCGAACGACCACGGGGACGAGCACCAATGCACGAACACAACGCGCAGGGCGAACAGAGCACAAACGCACAGCACGAACAGAACACAACGCGCAGGGCGAACAGAGCGCAAACGCACAGCGCGAACAGAACGCAATGCGCGGGGCGAGCGGAAGGCGCACCCGCACGCGAGCGCCCGCGCACGAGGTTGCCCGCCCGCCCGGACGGCGCGCGCCGGCGAACCGGTCCGGAGTCGGCGTCACCGAACCGGAGGGCCGAACCGCGCAAGAACACTGTCCGGGCGGGCGGGTCCCGAAGGAGGGGCCGGTCGGCGTCCGGCCCCTCCCCCGTCAACTCGGCCGTCAGCCGATGAGCATGAACTCGGCCGTCGGCCGACGAGCGTGTGAACTCGACCGTCAGCCGACGAGCGTCAGCCGACGAGCGTCAACTCGCCCGTCAGCCGACGAACGTGAACTCGACTTGTCAGCCGATGAGCGTGAACTCGTCGATATCGAGCAGCGAGCCGCTGCCGCCATGACACACGAGGTACAACACCTGCGAAGCCGAGCCCGCGAGCGGCACGGCGGCCTCCCGGAACGTTTCCCAGCTGCCCGTGTTCGCCGCGCTCAGCGTCCCCAGCAGCGGCCCGGTCGGCGAGCCCGCACGGAACTCGATCGTGCCGCCCGCCCCCGCCGACGACCAGCGCACCCGAGCCCCGGCGACGGCTGAGAGGGCGACGGAGCCGTACGATGCCCAGTCATTGTTGTCAATGAACCCCGCCGTCTGACCGCCCGCGGCCCCGGCGTGCGCCGCGACCTGCATGCCGCTCGTGGACGTCCACGCCTCGCCCTGCCGGGTGGCCGCGGAGCGCGCGATCGTGAACTGGTCGACGTCGAACAGCGACCCGCCGGAGCCCTTGAACACCAGCACGACAGATGTGGACGTCGAACTGGACAACGTCGTGAACACGTCGCGGTACGACTCCCAGCCGCCGGTGTTGGGCACGGCCACGGCTCCGAGCAGCGCGCCCGCCGGCGAGCCGGCGTGGAACTCGATCGTGCCCCCGGCGCCCGCCGAGGCGACGCGCACGGTCACGCCCTTGGCGGCCGAGAGGTTCGCCGGATACGCGGCCCAGTCACCGTTGTCGATGTATCCGGCCGTCCGGCCCCCGACCGCGGGCGCGTGGGCCGCGATCTGCACCCCGCTGGTGCTGGAGTACGACTCCCCCTGCGTGGCCCCCGAGACCGAGCAGTCCCCGTCCACGCGCTTCGCGGTGTACCGGATCGCCCCGAGCAGCAGCGACGTGAACGCGGGGTCGGCGTAGCTCTCCTCGGTGTGCCCGAACCCGGTGTAGAACGACCGTCCACTGTCGATCGTCTTGCACCAGGTGATCGGGTGGTCGCCGTTCATGGTGCCGCCCGAGTACGACGACTCGTTGAGCGAGGCGAGCACGTGCGCGCTCGCGCGCGGGTTCGTCTGGTAGTTGTACCACTCATCCGTACGCACCCAGGTCGCGCCGAGATGCGCGGTCGCCGGGTGCCCGCGGTCCTCGACGGTGACCGTGGCCGGCTGGATCGCCGGGTGCGACGAGAACCAGGCCCCGACCAGGGTGCCGTAGAAGGGCCAGGAGTACTCGGTGTCGGCGGCCGCGTGCACGCCGACGTATCCGCCGCCGCCGCGGATGTACGCCTCGAACGCCGTCTGCTGCGCGTCCGTGAGCACATCGCCGGTCGTCGACATGAATACGACGGTCTGGTACTGCGCGAGGCTGCTCGCGGTGAACACCGCGGCGTCCTCGGTGGCGGTGACGGTGAAGTTGTTGGCGGCGCCCAGGGCCTGCACGGCGGCGATGCCGTTCGGGATGGACGAGTGGCGGAAGCCGGCCGTCTTGGAGAAGACCAGCACCTTGTACGGCGCGTCGGCCGCCCTGGCGGGGGCGGCGATCAGCACGCTCGACACGGCGATCAGGCTTGCCGTAGCGGCGGCGAGCCACGAGCGGATGGTCATGACAGTTCCTCACGATCGCGTCGTTCCGGGTCTGCGCGCGCCGCCGCGCTGTCATGTCGTGTTGTGCAGTTTTCCGGGCCCGGGGGGGGGGGGGGGGGGGGCCCCCCCCCCCCCCCCCGGCCGCCCCCCCCCCCCCCCCCCACCCCCCCCCCCGGGGGGCACAAAAAAGGAAGAAAC
>NZ_JBEPEH010000027.1:0-166666 GCF_040300725.1 Dactylosporangium sp. NPDC000244 | reverse complement strand
TGCGCCTCGGCGTGCGCTACGACGAAACCGTCCATACCACCCACCGCACCCAAGCCCACAAACAGGCCGCATGAGGTTGACAGAGGATGTCTCACTGGGTCACCTCGCGCAGGTCGCGCAGGATCTCCGAGGCCGTCACCGCGTCGAGCGCGCCGAACGGCAGCCCCCGGCGGCGGTCCCAGCTCGCGCTGCCCTCGGTCAGGATGTAGGCGGCGCCGAGCGTCTGGTTCTCGAACTCGGTGACCAGGCCGACGATGATGCCCGGGTCGAGGTCGAGCATCAGCGTCGCGCCGCCCGGCAGGTCGCGCTCCATGGCCGGCTGGACGCCCGCGTCCTGCGGGGCCGCGCGCCGCCAGCCGCGCCGCTCCAGGCCGAGCACCGTGGTGGTGGGGACCTTGAGCCCCGCCTGCCGCCGCAGCTGCGTCGCCTGCCGCTCCTCCTCCGTCAGCGCCTGGATGTCGCGGGAGAGTTGCTCGAAGGGCTGCAGGATCTCGTAGTCGGCGAACACCTCGCCCCAGGCGGCAAGGTCCTCGCCGAGGTCCAGCGGGTGCGCGACCCCGATCACGGCCCCGTCGGGGATCGCGGCGGGCTCGTCGCCGGCCCCGGCGAGCGTGCGGTCCTCGGCCACCCGCAGGCTCACCAGCACCGCACCCTCGGCCTGCCCCGGCGCCGCGGCACCATACGCGGCCCACACCAGGCGCCGCGCCACGTGCCACACGAGGGGGTGCTCGACGATGAACTGCTGGAACTCCGCCGGCGTCCACCGCCGGCGCAGCACCATCGCGCGCTCGAAGCGGCGGATCTGGTCGGCCGCGACGGTCCGCACGTCCTTCTTGAGCGCGGCGAACCGGGCCGCGGCCGCCGGCGCGAGCTGCGGGTCGTCCTTGGCGCCGGGCTTGGGCAGGTCCTTGCGGCGCTTGCCGTCCTCGCCCGCCACGTAGGGCTTGAGCTGCTCGTCGAAGCCCACCACGAACCGCCGCGGCCCGTAGTCGAGCACGAGCGTCCCGTTCGGGTCGAGGCCGAAGTCGGGCACCAGCCGGTCCGCGAGCTGCTCCGGCGAGAGGCCGAGGGCGTCGGCGACCTCGGCGATCTTCTCCTGCGCCCGCTCCTTCAGGCCGCGGAACTTCACCTTCTCCGCGATGCCGTGCAGGTGCATGAGCGCCACGTCGGAGCCGATCTCGGCGAGCACGTCGAGGCCGGCGACCGCGCGGGCATGGCCGCCCTCGCCGGGCCAGGCGCGGATCAGCGGCGCGAGCCGGCGCACGGTCTCGTCGTCGCCGAGGAACCCGAGCGCGTCGAGCACCCACGACTCCTTCGACGGGAACCCGGCGAGCTGCCAGCGCTGGAACAGCGACCAGGCGAACTCGGCGAGCGACTCGGCCGTGCACGTCCGGGTGACGACCGCCAGCCCCCCATACGGCTCGCCGAGGCGCGACATCGCCAGGATCGTCAGCACCGAGCCGGCGGCCGGGGCGGGCAGGCTGCCCGAGCCGTCGGCGAGCTCGATCGGCGTCAGCAGCGCGGGATCGGCCCACTCCGGCACCGCGGGCACCTTCGCCGGCAGCAGGTGCAGCGGGTCGGTCTCCAGCAGCGCCGCGATCCCCTCGGCGGCGGCCGGCCCGTAGTGCCCGGCCGCGGCCCGGATCGCGTCGGCGTGCCCCTCGCCGGCGAGGTAGTGCAGCGCCCGCTCCGCGTATCGCCGGGCGGTGCCCGCCTTGCCCAGCGCCGCCGGGACCAGTTCGCGCGCCGCGGCAGCCGGGTGCCGGCGCAGCCAGGCCGCCGCCGTGGGCCGCACCGACTTGAGCCGCCCGAACCACTCGGCCATCAGCGGCCCGACCGCCGGCCCGGTGAACGGCTGCAGCACCTGGACCATGGCCGCCGCGGCCGATGACGCTCCCGCGAGCGCGACCGGATACATCGCGGGCCCGTAGCGGGCGACCAGGCCCCGCAGCCAGTGCTCCGCGTTCCAGAACTCGCGCGGCCGCCACTGTTCCAGCAGCGGCAGCGTCAGGGCGTCCGGCGCCACCAGGAAGAACCCGGGCTCGTCGTAGGGGCGCGCCCGTCCCGTGCGAACCTCCTCGGCGAGGCGCTCGTAGTCGCGCCGGCCGTATGAGCGGTAGCCCTGCCCGGCCTTCTGCCAGGCCTCCTGCTCGCCCGCGACCCACTCCAGGGTCACGGGATCGGTGCACTGCAGCCCCGCGACCACGATCGGCTTGCGGGGCTTGCCGCCGGCGCTCCACGGCGGCGCGGCCAGCAGCGGCGGGACGGACTCGGCGGGGGCCTCGTGCACGGAGTCGAGCCGCGTGGTGATCGCGGTGATCCGGCGCGCGGCGACCTCGGGCAGCGTCGCGGCGACCTCGTCGGCCTCCGCCCGGTGCCGCACGACCTGCGTGCGCAGGAGCTCGCCGAGCACCACGCCGCGGGAGCCGGTCCAGGCCGCGGTGGCGAGCAGGCGGACGGCCCGGCGCGGGAAGCGGTCCGCGGCCTCGGTCAGGGCGAGGGATCCGGCCTTGGAGTCGGATCGTTCGAGCAGCGCGAGGAAGGCCTCGTCGGACGGCACCGCCGAGATCAGCGCCAGCAGCATGCGCAGGCCGTCGCCCCAGGATCCGTAGGTCGTCAGCAGGTCGAGGTAGACCGGCAGCCCGTCCGCGCCGAGGCCCTCGGCGACCGTGTAGAGGTGCTCCGGCGATCCCACGAGGTGGCTGGGCACGTAGCCGGTGAACAGCGTCCGCAGCCGGTCGGGCTTGGTGACGCAGGCGGTGAGCAGCAGCTTGGGCCACTCGTGCCCCTGCCGTCCCGTCAGCGCGCCCAAGTCACGGTTGACCCAGCCGTCCTCGGTCGCGACGAGGAAGGAGGCGACGGCGGCCTGATGCCACGCCAGCTCGCCGGCGCGCAGCTCGGCGAGGGCCGCCACCGCCGCCGCGAACTCCTCCTCGGGCGCCGCCGCGGCCGCGGCCCGGAGCCGGTGCAACAGCAGCGTCACGCCGTCGGCGTAGAAGTGCTGCGGGACGTCGTTGCGGCCGTATCGGGTGATCGGCGCAGGGCCGGCGTCCTGCCCGTAGCGCTGCTCGCGCTCGGCGATGAAGCGCAGCTCGACCAGCTCGACGGCGGCGCTGAGCGCGAACGCCAGCCCGCGCTCGCTGATCCACTGGTCGGCGATGGCCCGGCTCGTCTTCGCGTCGGTCTTCGGCTGCGGCCCGACCGCGAACACGGCGACGGCGGCGGCGCCGAGCGGTGTGCTGCCCGGCTCGCCGTCGAGATGGGCGAGGCCGGCCGCGGAAATGTCCGGCGGCGTTCTGGCGTGGGTGAGGCTCTCGCGGATGTCGGCCCGGCCCTGGGTGGCCTTGGCGACGACGGCCGCGGCGCCGGGTTCGGGCGCATACGGCACGGGCATCCCGCCCCGGCGCGGCAGCAGGTGCTTGCGCCACTCGGCCGGTGTGACGAACCGGTCCTCGCTCATCGCCTGTCGACCCCCTCGTGATCCGTCCCGACGGGCGACACACTAATGACCCCCACCGACATTTTTTCGCGGCGGTGCCCGCGACCTGCGGCAATGCGGATCCGGGCGGAGCGGTCCGACAAAGTCGCCAAATGGGGAAAATCGGATCCCGGGAAAAGTGTCGTACCGTCCTGTTACATCAGAGTCATGGGATTGCGGACCGTACGCGGGGTGAGCGTCGACGAGGCGCTACGGATGGTTCTCCTGTTGCCCGAGGTCGACCAGCGCCAGCACGGCAACCACCTCGGGTTCCGGATCCGGGACAAGGCGTTCGCGTACCTGTGCGCCGACGACCTGACCATGCTCGTGAAGGCGACCCGGGAGGAGCAGGCCGCGCTCGTGGAGGACGACCCGCGGGCGTACAAGAAGGCCCGCGCGTCCGGGCGGATCGGCTGGGTCCAGGTGCGGCTGCGCAAGGCCCACGAGGACGAGCTCGCCGACCTGATCACGGAGGCGTGGCGGATGACGGCGCCACGGCTCATCGTGGCGCGCGCCGACCTTCCGCTCTGCTGAACCCGCAGCCGCGGCCCTGAGCCGGTTCAGGTGGCGGAGACGATGGTCGTGATCAGGCCGGCGGCCAGAGCGGTGAGCAGGACGGCGGCCAGGGCGATGCGCCAGGTGAGGCGGATGGCCGCGCCGGCGTGAGCGGCGGTGTGCTTCATCCGCCGAGGGAAGCACGGCGGCCTGACGTCCGGCTGTGGTGAACCTGAAGTGCACCGATGGGAGCACTCAGATCCCCCGCGGGGCTGCCGAATCCGGCGGCGTGGACGTTCGGGTGCTCGGCACGATCGAGATCATCGACCCCGCGGACGCGGGCGCGCGGCGGCTGACCGGCGAGGATCTGCCCCGCCGGGCCCGGCAGGTGCTCGGGGTGCTCGCGGCGCGGCACGACCGGGTGCAGTCCAAGGACGCGCTCGCCGACGCGGTCTGGGGCGAGGAGCTGCCCGGCAACCACGCGGCGGCACTGGAGCACTACGTGTCGGTGCTGCGGCGGGCGCTGCAGCCCGGGGTGCCGACGTCGCGGTCGTTCATCGTGACGCGGGCGGGCGGATACGTGTTCGCCACCGACCGCGCCCGGCTGGACCTGGCCGAGCTGCGGGCGGCGGCGCGCACGGCCGAGGCCGAGCCGGACCGGACGGACGTGCGCGAGGAGATCGTGCGGCTCGCGCGGGATCTGCCGTTCGCCGAGGACGAGTACGCGGACTGGGCGGCCCCGGCCCGGGGCGAGGTCCGGGCCGCGCTCGTCGGGGCGCTGCTCGACCTGGCCGAACGGGGCGTCGACGGCGACCCCGGGCGGGCGCTGCGGCTGGGGCGGCAGGCGCTGGAGCTCGACCCCTATGCCGAGCGGGGCTACCGCGCGGTGATGCGGGCCGTGGCCGGGCAGGGGCGAAAGGACGAGGTGCTGCGATGGTACGAGCGGTGCGTCCGCGCGCTGACGGATGAGCTCGGGATCGCGCCCGCCGCCGCCACCACCGAGCTGCGGGACGCGCTCGTCGCCACGCTGGAGGGCGGGCCGCCGGCGTTCGACCGGCGGCGAGGGGACCGGCGGCGGGCGCCCCGCGACGCGACGGTGGCGCATGTACGGGAGCCGGCCGGGGATGGGCCGAGCGGGTTCGTCGGGCGCGTCGCCGAGCTCGAGGCGCTCGCGGCCGGGCCCGATGTCGTGCACGTCGCCGGGCCTGCCGGGGCCGGGAAGTCGGCGCTGCTCGGGCGGTTGCGGGAGCTGTACCCGGACGTGGTCGGGCTCGGGCGGGGCCCCGGGCCGGGCGGGGCGCTGCGGCTGGGGTGGCTGCGCACGGTGCTGCACCAGCTCGGGGCGCCCGCCGACGCGGTGCTCGACGCGGCCATGGCCGAGCGGCGCCACCTGCTGCCCGGCGAGCTCGACGAGATCGCCGGGCGGCTGCCGCGCGGAACCGTGCGGGCGGTCGTCGCCATCGACGACGCCGAGCACCTCGACGCCGACTCCGTCGCCGAGCTGCGGTGGCTGCGGGAGCGCGGGGTGCGGGTCGTGGTGTCGTACCGCTACCCGTCCGCGATCGCCGAGCGGCCGCTCGGGGCCCTCGACGCCGACCTCGTGCTGCGGCTGGCGCCGTTGACGGCGGCTGACCTGCCCTCCGACGTGCTCGAGGCCAGCGGGGGCATCCCGGGCCTGGTCACGGCGGCGCGGGAGCTCGGGCCGCAGCTGAGCGGCGAGGTCGCCATGCACCTGGCCCGGCAGCGGACCCGGTGGATGCCGCCGGCGGCGTGGGAGATCCTCCGGCTCACCGCGGCGCTCGGGTCGCTGCGGGTCGAGCAGGTGGCCGCGGCCGGCGGGCTGGAGCTCGACGACGTGCTCGGGGCCGTCGACCAGCTGGTGCACGCGCACCTGCTCGTCGAGGGGCCCGGCGGCCACGTCCGGCATCGCAGCGGGCTGGTGCGGACGGCGGTGGCCGCGCAGGTCTCCGCCGCCCGGGGCCAGCACCTGCGCGCCCGGCTGGCCTGAGCGGCGCAGCACCTGCGCGCCCGACTGGCCTGAACGGCGCAGCACCTGCGCGCCCGACTGGCCTGAACGGCGCAGCACCTGCGCGCCCGGCTGGCCTGAGCGGCGCAGCACCTGCGCGCCCGGCCGGCCTGCGCGCCCGGCCGGCCCCGTACAGTCGGGCTCGTGAGTCCGATCGAGCGATTCGGAGCGGCTACTCCGGACGCCAACCGGCCGATGCGGGCCGACGCCCGCCGGAACCGGGCTCGGGTGCTCGAGGCCGCCGAGTCCGTGTTCGCGGCCGAGGGCGTGGGAGCCCCCACCGAGGCGGTCGCGCGGCGGGCGGGCGTCGGCATCGGTACCGTCTTCCGGCACTTCCCCACCAAGGAAGCGCTGCTCGAGGCGGTGCTCGTCGAGCGGATGCGCACCCTGGCCGAGCACGCGCGGCGGGCGGCCGAGGACGACGACCCGCAAGCCGCGCTGTTCGGGTTCCTCGAGCACGTCGTGGAGCAGAGCGCCACGAAGCACGCGTTCGCCGACGCGCTCTCCGGGGCCGGGGTCGACGTCACCGAGGTCGTCCGGGACGTGCGCGCGGCGCTGCTCGCCGCCGTCGACGCGCTGGTCGCCCGGGCCCGCGCGGCCGGGGCGGTGCGGGCGGACGTCGGGGGCGCCGCGGTGGTCGCGGTGCTGGTCGGGGCCTCGCATGCGGCCATGTGGGCCCCGGACGAGCCGACGCGCGCCACCGCGATCAGGGTCATCCTGGACGGGCTGCGCAACGCGCCGTGACGCGGGAAATGCCGTGGCCCCCGCACGCAGGACGGCGCACAATCGGGTTCGATATGGAGTACCAGCAGTTAGTCAAGATCAGTAAGCGGATGTCCAAGGCACTCCGCCATGAGCCCGCACGGGTCGGGCTGACGCTCGACGCCGCCGGGTGGGTGCCCGTCGCCGAGTTCCTCGCCGCGATGCGCATCGATCGGGCCACCCTCGACGAGGTGGTCGACGGCAACGACAAGCAGCGCTTCGCCGTGGCCGTGGGCGAGGACGGCGTCGAACGCATCCGGGCCAACCAGGGGCACTCGGTCCCCGTCGAGCTGGGGCTGGCCGAGGCGGAACCGCCCGAAGTGCTGTTTCACGGTACCGGTGCCGCCGCCCTGGTCTCGATCCAGGCGACCGGACTCAACCGGGGCGGGCGTCACCACGTGCACCTGTCACCCGACACCGCGACCGCGCGCCGGGTCGGGGCCCGCCGCGGGGGCGCCATCGTGATCCTCACGGTGCTCGCCGGCGAGATGGCCCGGGCCGGGCACGTCTTCTACCGGTCGGACAACGGGGTGTGGCTGACGGACACGGTGCCGTCCGAATTCATCCGGACCGGCTGAGCAGCCGCTCCAGCAGCGCCGCCAGCGGCATCGACTCGCCGTCGCGCGCCCCCTCGCCCACGATGAGGCGCGGCGGCTGCGGGGTCGGGTCGGCCCCCACGAGCAGCGCCTTCGCCGACGACGGGACGAGCAGCGAGTAGTACTCCCCGTCCTGCGCGATCGCGATGGTGCGGGCGGGATTGAGGTACCACCCCCGCAGCGACGTGCGGTAGGACCGCCCGCTGTAGGAGCGCGCCCGCAGCGGCTCCGGCGCCGGGCCCGACGCGCGCGCGGCGGCCACGAACCCGGCGATCATGGCCCTGGCCTGCTCGGCCTCGGCCTCACGGCGGCGCTCGAGCTCGGCCCCGTGATGGGCCACCGCCCGCGCCCTCTGTTCCCGCCAATCGTCGGTCACGGCGAAACCCTATCCGGTCGCAGATCACACTCAGCGACCGCGCCACCGAGGGCCCCCGAGGCGTTTGGGATGCTAGAGGCGCCGCCTGCATTGCCTGAGTGAGGAGCACCCCGTGACCGCGACCTTCGATGATGAGGACGTGACCGGCTTCGGCGAGCTCGGGCTACGCGACGAGCTGCTCAAAGCGCTGGCCGGCCTCGGGTACGAGGAGCCGACCCCGATCCAGCGCGAGGCCATCCCGCCCATGCTCGCCGGAAGGGACCTGCTCGGCCAGGCCGCGACCGGCACGGGCAAGACCGCCGCGTTCGCCCTGCCGCTGCTGCAGCGCCTGCCCTCGCCCGGGGGCGACAACCCGTCCGCGCTGATCCTGGTGCCCACCCGCGAGCTGGCGGTCCAGGTGTCGGAGGCCATCCATCGGTACGGTCGCGACCTGGGCGTCCGCGTCCTGCCCATCTACGGCGGGCAGCCCATCGGCCGCCAGCTGCGCTCGCTCGAGTTCGGCGTCGACGTCGTGGTCGCGACCCCGGGCCGGGCGCTGGACCACATCGGCCGCGGCACGCTGCGCCTGCACGACCTGCACGTCGTGGTGCTCGACGAGGCCGACGAGATGCTCGACATGGGCTTCGCCGAGGACATCGAGGCGATTCTGGCCGAGACGCCCGAGGACCGGCAGACCGTGCTGTTCTCGGCCACGATGCCGCCGCGGATCGACGGGCTGGCCGCGAGCCACCTCAACGACCCGGTGCGCATCCAGATCGGCCGGGAGCCGACCCCCGCGGGTGAGGCGCCGCTCGTGCGCCAGGTGGCATATGTCGTACCGCGGGCGCACAAGCCGGCCGCCCTCGGACGCGTCCTGGACGTCGAGGCGCCCGGGGCGGCGATCGTCTTCTGCCGCACCCGCGACGAGGTCGACCAGCTGACGGAGACGCTCAACGGCCGCGGCTACCGGGCCGAGGCCCTGCACGGCGGCATGGGCCAGGAGCAGCGCGACCGCGTGATGGCCCGGCTGCGCAACGGCACCGCCGACCTGCTCGTGGCCACCGACGTCGCGGCCCGCGGGCTCGACGTGGAGCACCTCACGCACGTGGTGAACTACGACGTGCCGTCGGCGCCGGAGTCGTACGTGCACCGCATCGGCCGCGTCGGGCGCGCAGGCCGCGAGGGCGTCGCCATCACCCTCGCCGAGCCGCGCGAGCACCGGATGCTCAAGACGATCGAGCGCGTCACGAAGCAGCGCATCACGATCGAGAAGGTCCCGTCGGTCGCCGACCTGCGCGCCCGTCGCATGGAGCTCACCCGCGCCGCCCTGCACGAGAGCCTCATCGCCGACAACGGCCTCGAGCGCTTCCGGGTGATCGTGGAGTCCCTCGCCGAGGAGTTCGACCCGATGGAGATCGCGCTCGCCGCGATCAAGCTCGCCCACGAGTCGACCGCCGTCGGGGAGAACGACGAGGAGGAGATCCCGGACGTCACGCTGCGTCAGCCGCGGGAGTCTTCGCGTGACGAGCGCTCGAACCCCAACCGGCGGGTCAGCGTGCGCGACTCCGACGGCCGCGGCCGGGGCCGCGACACCGGCGGCCGGCGCGCCCCGACGGGCGGGATGACCCGCCTGTTCGTGGGTGCGGGCCGCGCGGCGGGCATCCGGCCGCAGGACCTGGTCGGCGCGATCACCGGCGAGTCGAGCCTGACCGGCCGCGACGTCGGGGCGATCGAGATCGCGGACCGCTTCTCCCTCGTGGAGGTCCCGGACGGCGCGGTCGACGAGGTCATCGACACCCTGCGGCGCACCACGCTGAAGGGCCGCCGCCCGGTCGTCCGCCGGGAGCGCCACCGAGCGTCCTGACCGGGGCCACTACCGCGACCCGGCGGCGTTGAGCGCCGCGGCGATGGGTTCGAGCGCGGCGACGAGCTCGTCGCGCTCGCCCGGCTCAAGGCCGGCAAGGGCCGCCGCGGCGAGATCGTCGGTGATCGCCTCGATCCGCGCCTTGGTCTCGCGGCCTTCGTCGCTGAGCCAGCCGTCGGCGCCGATGAGGCCGCGCTCGCGCATGCCGTCCACGACCGCGGCCAGCTGCCGGGCCGGCAGGTGGTGGACCCGGCCGAACTGCTCGGCGGGCATGCCCTCGGACAGGGCGTGCAGCACGTGGGCCTCCGTCCCGCCGATCCCGGCCGCGACCAGGGCGGCGATGTGACCGTCGCCGCGGTGCTCGCGCAGGAGGGTGGCCGCGTGCCAGAGCCGGGCGAAGGGCTCCTCGGGCACGGGCAGCGTGCGCAGGGCGGCGTACAGGACCCGCCCGTGCGTCGGGGCGTTCGTCGCCGCCTTGGTGGCCAGGTCGGCGGCGCGCTCGAGCGTGGGGGTGTCGCCGAGGATCCGGCGCAGCGCCGCGGCACAGCCCTGCTCGCGGGCGGCGATCGCCTGCTCGGGGGTGGTGATGTCCCAGATGTGGGGGATGTGACGGGCGACCTCGCCGGGGGCGAAGTTGTAGAAGACGGCGTCGACCACGGCGGCCGGCACCCGGCCCAGCGGGGCGGCGCGCCCGGCGAAGTAGGCGTCCCAGGTGTTGCGGAGGCCGAGCGCCAGGAGGGCCTGGTCCGGCTCGTCGGCGAAGTAGGTGACCAGGTGGATCGGCTCGACGAGCGCGTGCAGGTGGCGGGCGGTGGCGGCGGGCGCGGAAACCGTGGACTGCATCCGGATCATCTCCTGTGTTCGAGGTCCTGTGGGGCTGTTCGACCCTGCTACGAACAGCCCGGACCCGATCCGACAGCCCCGCCGAGACTTTTTTGGCGAGGTCGTTCAGGCACCGCTTCCCGCGCGACGGCCGCCTTACGAGCACAAGCGAAAAGCGAAGAGCGACAAACCATCAGGCCGCGAGCCTGACGTAAGCCGCAGCCTGCGGGCTACAGCTCCAGTGGCAGCTGCACGCCGTCCGGCAGGGTCAGCGTCAGGTCGGCCGCTGGGGTGGGGGCCGTGAACGACACGGTCTCGTCCGCCGTGGCGCCCGGCCGCAGGTCGAGTGCCGCCGGCTCCACGCCCAGGCGGGTCAGCGGCCGGCCGTCCGCCAGCACGTCGAAGCCCGTCAGGTGCTCGGTCGCCCGGCCCGTGTTCGTGAAGCGCACCGTGACCGACAGCTGCGCCCGGCCGAGCAGGTCCACGCTCGTGACGATCGCCGGGCGGGCCGCCGCGGCCGGGGCCGGTGGGGTGTCGACGGCCGCGGCCGAGGACGGTGCGAGCAGGCCTAAGGCGCCGCCCACCGCGATCCCGGCCGCCGCCGCCACCGAGACCGCCCGGATCGCGTCGCGTGCCAGGCCCATCGTCGCCCCCAAGTCGTCTGTGAGGGGCACAGCAGAACACGGCGGGCTGAGGTCCCGGTGTGGTGCGACTGAGGTGCGGGTTCAGGCCGTCAACCGGCCGGACGGTTTCTTGTCCTGCGCCGTCGGGCCCCACGACTCCAGCACCACGTCGGCCCCCAGCGACTCCTCGACCGTGCGGACCCAGTCGGTGACCGGCGCGTACCGGGGCTCGGCCGTGAGGAGGGACTGGGTCATCGCGGCCTGGCGGTCGAGGTCCCCGGGCTCGCCGACCCGCAGGAAGCTCGAGTCGCGGTACTCGGGGCAGTAGCGGCCGACGTCGAGGTCCAGGTGGGTCAGGACCAGGCCGTCCACGCCGCCGGCGGCCTCCAGGGCGTAGCGGTGCAGGGGGACGTCGAAGTAGCCCACGCGGAAGGGGCCCTGCCAGTCGTTCGTCGGGTTGTTCGGGTCGGTGATGCCCGGAATGTCCCCCGTCGGCAGGGGGCCGGCGCCGTGGCGCGTGGTCATCGTTCGCAGGACGCCCAGCCGGAAGACCGGCGCGTCGGGCAGCAGCGCGAAGGCGTTCGCGAACGTGGTCGTGCTCCACGTCGTGTACGGGTGGAAGCCGTGCCACTCGTCCAGCAGCACGCCCTGGGCGCCCTCGAAGACGCACGAGCCCGTCGGGCGGAAGCCGTCCACCAGCGTGACCGTCGAGGCGAAGCCCGAGAACGCCGGCAGGCAGGCCTCGACCGGCGGGCCGCCGGCCCCGAGGCGGTCCCGCAGCTGGGCCAGCTTGCGGCGCAGCACGGACGGGGACGCGCAGTCGCCGGCCCGCGGGGCGTCGTCGGGGTACCGCAGCGCGTACTCCATCGTCGCCCCCACCCCCATCCCGCACGACCCGTGCCGGTCCGCCCCGCGCGCCAGCTCGGCCGAGCGGTTCGCCGCGCGGTGGTAGGGCGTCGCGATCAGCGCCGAGCGGTCGACGGTCAGGCGCTGCCAGATGTCCGTCACGCCGAGCGAAACCAGGCCACAGGCCTCAGTGACGAGCGCGAGGGGGTCGACGACCATGAAGCGGGACAGGTGCGTGCGGACCCCGGGCCGCAGCGAGCCGGAGCCGAACTGGGCGAACGTGTGCTTGCGCCCGTCGGCGAGCACGACCGTGTGCGCCGCCTGTGCGCCCCCGTTGAACCGCACGACGGTGTCGATGTCGCGGGTCGCGCACAGGTAGTCCACGGTCGTGCCCTTGCCGCAGTCGCCGAACCCGAGGTCCACGACGATGTAGTGCATGGCGGTGGCTACAGCCGCTCGACGCTGACCGGGCCGGCCAGGTCCGCCGGGCCGGAGCCGTGCGCGAGCGGGGCGCGGTCGCCGCCGATGCGGGCCAGCGCCTTGCCGACCGTCCCGACTGTCGATGCCGAGGCCGAGCCGACCTCGCCCAGGTCCGCGAGGCCCTCGTCGAGGTCGATGCGGTCCTCGCCGAGGCCGATGGTCAGCGCGATGGTCTCGCACACCGCGTCGAGGTCGTCGAGCGCGATGACGTTCTGGCCGAGCAGGTCGCGCCAGAAGTCGAGGATCGCGGTGTTGCCCGCGTAGGAGGAGCCCGCCGGCAGGATGTAGTAGGTGTCGTACTTGCGCTGGACCTCGTCCACGATGGCACGCAGCGCGATCGCCTCGCCGAGCCGGTCGCCGATGACGGCGCGGACCTCGTTGGGCTTGACCTTCGGGTAGGCCTGCTCGTCGCCGATGATGAAGAGGTACCCGCGCTTGTTCCGCTTCTCGAGGCAGTCGATCGAGGTGTGGCGGGACATGAAGTACATCGCGAGCTCGTACGACTCCGTCATCTGGCCCCCGCCGCCGCCCTCGAGCAC
Organism: Dactylosporangium sp. NPDC000244; assembly: GCF_040300725.1. Taxonomy (NCBI): domain Bacteria; kingdom Bacillati; phylum Actinomycetota; class Actinomycetes; order Micromonosporales; family Micromonosporaceae; genus Dactylosporangium; species Dactylosporangium sp. NPDC000244. Next base: position 153,780 of record NZ_JBEPEH010000027.1, on the reverse strand, counting down.
GAAACGGCCGAGGTCCTCGTCGAGGCGGTTGTCCGACTCGAACTGGCCCATCTGCAGCGGCACCCGGTCGCAGGTGGCGTCGCCGATGGCGCCGAAGAGGATCTGCGGGTCGGTCACGTAGCCCTTGCGCAGCAGCAGGCCGAGCAGCTGCGGGAGCTTCTGCTGCAGCACCCGCGGCACCGAGCCCATCGAGCCGGTGACGTCGAAGAGCACGGCGATCGCGACCGAGTCGGGGTGCTCGTCGGAGTCGCGGCTCTCCCGCGTGCCGACGCCCTTCGGGTCGAGGGCGGTGTGGACGCGGCGCGCCCCGGAGTCGCTGTAGGCGAAGGCGCTCGCGCCCGTGGCCCGTCGGTAGCGGTCGGCGGCGTCGTAGACGTCGGTCGACCAGGTTCCGCTTCCCATGAAGGTCTCCTAAAGCGTGAAGGGACGGAATGTGCGCGGCCCGTACAACCGGTGCAGCAGCTCGTCGAACTCGCCGAGCAGCTTCCAGGCGTCGTCGGGGCGCTGGCGGGTGGAGCTCAGCCGGCAGCCGTCGGCGAACCGGCGCAGCGGCTTCGGTGCGCGGTCGCCCATGAGGCCGGCCATCACACCGGCGGCCATGTGGATGTCGGTGCCGGGACCCGGGGTACCGCGGGACAGCACCTCCGGCGGGTAGTCGTCGCGGTGCCCGGGCACGATCGCGGCGATGTGCTGCGCGGGGTCGCTCGCGCTGTAGCACCAGTCGACGAGCACCACGCCGTGCTCGTCGGGCTCGATGAGCACGTGCTGCGGGACGATCGCCCCGTGCACGACCCCCGCCCGGTGCGCGAGGCCGAGCGCGACGAGCAGGCGGCGCCACATCCAGGCGGCATCGCGGGGGTCCAGGCCGTCGGGCCGTTTCCGCCGTACCTCCTGCAGACTGTGCAGCCGCGACGCCGACGTGGCGATGACGTTCGCGCGCCGCGTCTGCCCCGAGTCGGACCGGTGCCGGAAGGTCTCCACGAGCCGGGGCACGTACGGCAGGTACCGCGGATCCCCGTGCTCGGCCATCCGGCGCAGGGCCGCCGCCTCGCGGGCCATGAGGTCGTTGCAGGACGGGTCCCGGACGAGCTTCAGGTGGCCCTCGGGGATGCGGTACAGGTTGGCCAGGTCGCCGCGGTGGTCGAGGACGTCGGTGGGGTACGTGCCCCGGGCCGTGCGGATCACGCCCCGGTTGCGCCAGAGCTCGGACAGCCGCGCGAACGCCCGGGTGCCCTTCGGCCCCACGGCGTCGGGATGCACGAGCTTGGCCAGGATTCGGTACCGCCGGTGCCCGTCGTCGCCGCCGAAGAGCTCCGCGGCCGTCGAACGCTCGATGAGCGCGATGGCCTCGTCGGTGTTCACCGCAGCGTCTCCTCCCGGCTCGGCATCAGCAGCGCGGGGTGCAGGAGCTGGGCGTCGCCGGCGCGGTACAGCTTGGCGCGGGGCCCCCCTCGAGCCCCGCCCCGCTCGGTCGTGGCCCCGGTGCTCTCGACGAACCCGGGCACCGACAGCACCTTGCGATGGAAGTTCCCGGCGTGCAGCGGCTCGCCCCACACCGTCTCGTACACGGCCCGCAGCTCCGCGATCGTGAACTCCTCGCCCACGAACCGGGTCGCCAGCGGCGAGTACTCCAGCTTCGAGCGCGCCCGTTCGAGCCCGTCGGCGAGCACGCCGGTGTGGTCGAAGGCGAGCGCCTCCGGCCGGTCGTCCATCGCGATCCAGGCCGCCTCCCGCGCGTCGCTGCCGGACACCGGGTCGGGCAGGTGCGGGGCGAAGGCGAGGTACGCCACCGAGAACACGCGCATCCGCGGGTCCCGGTCCGGCGCGCCGTAGGTGCCGAGCTGCTCCAGGTGCAGCCGCCGGTTGGCGGTCGCGACCCCGGTCTCCTCGGCCAGCTCGCGGGCCGCGGCGGTGGGCAGGTCCTCCCACTCCCCCACGAACCCGCCGGGCAGCGCCCACCTGTCCTTGTCGGGCGGGCAGGCCCGGCGCACGAGCAGCACGTGCAGCCGCCCGTCGCGGATCGTGAACGCCACGACGTCGACGGTGACCGCGACCGGCGGATACCGCCGCGGGTCGTAGTTGGCCAGGAACTCGGCCTCTTCATCAGCCACGTCGCGTAGTCCTTCTCAGCTGGAGTCTTTCTCAACTTGAGTCTTACTCGATCTGAGAACAACCATAGGCCCACCCCGGCGAGCGCGCAACGCCGTTTTTTCTGTCGCCCGCCGGACACCCGAGCACCCCGCCGATCGTCGATGCTTGATCGGTGATCGGTGATCGGGATCGAGACGGCGTTGATTCAGCTCGGCCGGCTCGTGGTCCGCCCCGCGGTCACCCGCTGGCTCGGCGAACGGCGCAAGCGGGCCGAGCGAGAGCTCCCCCTCGCCGAGCTGATCAACCGCCGGGTGACCGACGAGTTCGCCCGCCGCAAGGTCGAGCGCGAGATCGAGACGATGGTCGACGCGGTCGCCGAGCGCCTGCAGCCGCTGCTCGCCACCCGGTTCGCGGGCGTGCCGGACCACGAGCGCGACGCCGCGCTTGCGAAGGCGACCCGCAGATCAGAAGGCACGACCGGGCCGCCGATTCAAACTCGTACGCCGCGCAGGGCTTGACCCGCAGATTAAGAGCCCCCTTGGATCGTCCTCGTCCGTCCGCGTGCGTCCTGTTAGAGCTGGCTTTCGGCCGCTTGCGCGGGATTGGAATGCTCTCTGTCCAGGCCGAGAGGGGCCCGTCCTGCGGCGTCCGAGCACCCGTGGAGCACCCGGTGTCGGCGCGCCGCGTCAGGTTTGCGCGTTGAGTAGGGCGGCGCGCCATGTTGCGAACCGGGCACGCAGCGCGGCCAGTGCCGGGCCATGCATGCCGTATTCGGCGAAGTCGTCGTCGAGCACCTTGGCCTGCCCGATCGCGTCGGCGAAGAGGCGGCGGTCGAAGCCGCTGTCCGCACGCTCCGCGAACCGTAGCAGCGTCTCGTGGTCGTAGCGGCCGGACTCGAGCGCGGCGTCAATGTCGATGAAGTCGCGGGCGAAGGCGCGGCCGTACAGTGCGGCCATCTTGTTCGCGATGGCGTCGTCGGGGTGCAGTACCGCGCCGATCGCCATGACGACTGGTTCGTTGGCGCGCCAGTCGACGCCCAGCTCGACCTTTGAGGTGTATTGTGCGTCGGTCACGGTGAGGCGGGCGAAGCGTGCCCTCGCCGATCGTCTGTGCCCAGCGTCGGGCCGCGCCACATTGACCCGTCATGAACTGTCCCGGTACGAGCGTGGCGTCCGGCTGCCGAGTGGATGGGTCCTCGCGGCCACGGCCGTCTGCCTCGATGTTCCGCTGGCCGTACTGGAGAATGAGGTCGCGAAGCAGCGCAGTCGGGCACGACTACTGCAAACCTTGTGACGCCTCCGTCGTTCGGCTGCCTGATCAGGTTCCGTCGGTATCATCGCGAGGTGGCTGATCCGATGCGTGTCGGGCTCGCGACGTTCGGTGGTGACGAGTTCGCGGTCCTGCACGACACCTGCGTACGGGCTGGGCATACACCGGTGGTGTACGTGTCGTGCCGATCGATGCGGCCGAGCGGCCCGGTTGATACTCATGCTGTCGCGACGACCGGCCGGATTCTTGAGGCCCTTCCGCCCGGGATGGACCTGCTCTTGCCAGGCACAGCCGGGGGGCTGGCCGTGGCGTTGACCGGGTACCGGCTCGATCTGCTGGTGGTCTACGGCTTCAACTGGAAGCTGCCCAGAGCTGTGCTGGACGCGCCTCGTTTCGGTGTCGTCAACATTCACACGTCGTTGTTGCCCAGGTACCGGGGGCCGGCGCCGGTGTTGTGGGCGATCCGCAACGGCGACGTGGGGACCGGGGTGACGATCCACCGGATGGACGAGCGGTTCGACGCCGGTCCCGTCCTCGCCCAGCGGGGCGGGATTCCGTTGGAGGAGGAGGTCACCCCCGAGCGGCTGTGGCCGCAGGTCCGGCCCGTGATCGCCGATCTCCTCGCGGTCGCGTTGGACCGGGTGGCGAAAGGCGACCCCGGCGTGCCGCAGGACGACGCGGGCGCGTCTTCGGCGGGGTTTCTTGAGCCGGAGTTCTCCACTGTGGACTGGTCACGGACCGCCCGGGAGGTGCACAACCAGGTGCGGATGTTCGGCTTCATGGGCCGGGACTACGCACCGGCCGCGCGAGTCGGCGAGGGGTGGCTGAAGGTGTACCGGACCCGTCTGGAGTCAGCGGAGGGTATCCGGGTCGACTGTGCGGACGGCCCGATCTGGATCGTCAAGTCCGAGCCGGTCGAGCCGCCCGTCATCGAGTCTCCAGCGCCTCGGTGATCCGCTGGCGCAGGGCGGCTGCCGCCGGATCATCGAAGTCGGCGAGTAGGTCGAGCGCCTCACCTCGATACGTTCGGGCCTGATCTACAGAGCCATCGCGGTCGATGGTGTTCGCGAGGTGATGCAGTGTCCGCGCCAGGCTCCACCGGTCGTCGAGGTCGCGGTGCGTGCCGGCGGCCGTGCGGTAGAAGTCCGCCGCCTCGTCGATGCGGCCCATGTCCTCGTACGCCTTGCCGGTGCCCTCGATGGCGAAGGCTTCGCGGCTGCGGTCGCCGAGCCGGCGTTGGATCGAAGCGGCCCGCTGACAGGAGACCGATGCTTCGGCGGGCTGCCCGGCGGCGCGTTGGACGTTGCCCAGTTCGACGAGCCAGTGCGCCTGCCATACCGGGTTCTCGTCGTCCTCAGCGATGACGAGCGCCTGGTCGATGCAGGCGCGTGCGCTGGTGGTATCGCCCAACTGCCGCTGCGCCCAGCACAGATGGAACAGCGCGTTGCCTTCGCTGGCGCGGTCACCGAGTTCACGGAACACCGGCAACGCCTCATGCAGTATCTCGACCGCTGGGTGGGGCTGGCGCAGTTCGCAGAGGGCCTCGGCGAGGTTGCTGCGCATAAGGACCTCCCAGCGGCGTTCTCCGAGGTCGTGGAAGATGGCCCGGCCTTGCTCGAAGTACGATCGCGCCGCAGCGAGCCGGCGGCGGCGCAGGCAGATCAGGCCGAGCGCGTTGATGGAGACGGCTTCACCGAATCGGTTGCCGATGGTCTTGCGGATGGCCAGCGCGGCGCGGTGGCTGGTCTCCGCGTCGTCGAGTCGGCGGGACTGGAAGTAGGCCCTGCCCAGGCTCTCCAGGGCTTCGGCCTGGCCGTTGCGGTGGTTGTCACGATCGGCGGAGTCGACGCCGATCCGGCTGGTGATGAGCCAGTCTTCGAAGGCGTTCTGGTGCATGTAGATGCCGCGCAGCACGGCAGCGAGTCGCCAGGCGGTCGCGTGTTGCCCCGCCTCGGCGGCGGCCCTGGTCGCGCCGACGAGGTTTGGGGCTTCGGTCTGGTACCACCGCAATGCGCTCTCATAGGTGTCGAACTCCAGGGGGACCACGTCGGCCGGGACGGGCTCGGTCACGTCGTACCCGTCGAACGGGGCGATGCGGGTCTGAGCCCCGTCGGCGGTGTGGAGATACCAGCCGAGGACCCGCCGTAGGACCTCGATCCGCGTGTCGGAGGATTCGAGGTGACGGACCTGGTCGAGGGCGTAGGCGCGTAGCAGGTCGTGGAACTGGTACCGGCCGGGCGCGGGCTGTTCGAGCAGGTGGGCGCCGACCAGGACATCGAGATGCCGACGGACCTGCCTGGTGTCGGCCCCGGCCAGTGCCGCGGCGGCGGGCAGGCCGAAGTCGTTGCCGGGATGCAGGCCGAGGAGCCGGAACAGTCGGGCCGCCGGCTCCGGCAGGGCCCGGTACGACCAGGCGAACACCGTCCGTACTGCGTCGGGATCGTCTTCTCCCTCGGCGGTCAGGGCATCCCAGAGCGCGGACTCGTCCCGCAGGTCGGCGATGAGCTCGTCCAGCGCCATCATCGGTCGGCTGGCGGCGCGTTCGGCGGCGATCCGCAGCGCCAGGGGTAGGCGGGCGCAAAGTCTGGCGAGCTCCACCAACTCGTGGCGTTGGTCTCGCCCCCGGTACCGTGCGGTCACGGTTCCCAGTAAAGCAACGGCGTCGTCTTCCAGCAGGACGTCCAGGCCAAGACGGAACGCGCCGTCGCGGGCGACCAGGCCGGACAGGCGACTCCGGCTGGTCACCATGGCCAGGGAGCCGGCGGTTCCGGGCAGGAGCGGCCGGACCTGCCCGGCGGTCGCGGCGTTGTCGAGGAGTACCAGCATGTTCCGGGTGGCCAGCAGCGAGCGGTACAGCGCCGCCCGATCCTCCAGATGCATCGGGATCGCGTTCGCCGGCACACCCAGATCGCGCAGGAACCGGTCGAGGACGTGTTCGGGGGTGACCGGCAGCCCGGGGTCGTAGCCGCGCAGATTCACGTACAACTGGCCGTCGGGGAAGTGGTGGCGGACGGTGTGTGCCCAGTGCAGCGCCAACGAGGTCTTTCCCACGCCTGCCGTGCCGGTGATGACGATGACGGGGGCGGCGAGCGGTTCGTCGCGGTCGTCCATCACGATGCGGGTGAGGGCCGCCAACTCGAGGTGCCGGTTGACGAATCCCCGTACGTCGCCGGGGAGCTGAGACGGTGTCACGGTGAACACGGCCTCGGACGGCACCTCGGAGCGGTGGAAGTGCACGCCGCCGTGCACGTCACGGGCCTGCACGACGTCACCGGGGCTGTTCGACGCCTCCAGCCGGTTGCTGTGATGCGTCGCGCCGTCGCGCTGGTCGGGCTCGTCGGTCGGCATCGGGTCAGCGACGGTTACGGTCGGCGCGGCGGGGGAAGCGGCGCGACGTGGCTGGCGAAGAACGAGTCCAGCGGCTGTCCGGTCTCGTACAGGTTCTGGATGAACCGCTGGCAGCGCACGATGAGGGCCCGGTCGGTGAATCGGCGCACGGACTCCAGCACGTCGTCATCGTCGTAGACGGCTTGGTACATCACGGTGCTGCCGAGGGTGTACAGCTCCGGGAGCGGGGCGTCGCGCTCGAACGCGGCAACTTGGTCCGGACCGATGACCCGCACACTGCCGCCGCATTCGTCGCGGATCTTCAGCGCGTGCAGCTCCCATTGCAGATAGGAGCTGATCGGTTCTTCGACGATCCGGATCCGCCGGGCGACGAAGCCGTGCTCCTCGACGCGGCGGTGATAGTCGAGCATGTCGCCACGACCGGCTTCGAGGATGCGCAGCGATTCTTCCCAGTCGCCTTTCGCGAAGGCGACCCAGCTGTCGTATCCGGGCTCTTTGAAGACCTGTTGGCGCTCCAGTTTCCAGAAGCCCAGCCCGGTGATCGACCAGAAGTGCTGCTCGAAGTCGGCGTAGTAGGCGTCCAGCTCCATCCGCTCGCCGACCGCGCCGTCCAGCGGTTCAGGCATCCGGGATGGCCGCCTTCGCCGCGAGGATGGTCTGCCGGGGGATGATCACAAGCCGCTCCCCAGGGTCGACGCTCACGCCTTCAGGCAGTCGGCCCTGATATGCCGTGCTCATGTCTGTTCCGATGACCGCGACGTCCCCGTTGTCGAGTTCCCAGATGTCCGGGCAGCTCGAATTCCCCGACGATTGCCCCAACTCGTGAGACGACTTGCCCAGGCGCCGGAGAAATGACGCCGAAGAATCCGCTGTCCATGCTTCGGCCACGGCACTACTCCCCGAAAGATCCAGCCGAAAATTACTCTGGGTGACGTTAACATGACAAATGTGCGAGGGTCAAATTTGATGGGTGGGCGTCTATGCTTGCCGGTGGCGTCAACCCTCCGCAACCTCTGGCGCGAACTCAGTCCACATCTGATCGCCGGACACGGCGGTGTGACCAACAGCGTCTACGGCATCGTTGAAGGCAATGTCGTGCAGGCGCGCGATGTACACGGCGGCATCACGTTCGGCGGTGCTGACCGGAGCGACACTGACGCGAATCCTCGAACGTAGGCAACGCAAGGGGTCTGCCAGTACGTGTTCGCCGTCCGTGACCTCTACGGCACGATGCAGCACGAGGGCGTCAAGGGTGGAATCCTGATCACCACCAGCGGTTACGGTCCGAGCAGTTACGAGTTCGCCAACGGCAAGCCGTTGCAACTCATCGACGGCAGCGGCTTGCTCTGCGATCTGCAGAGGATCACAGCATCCCGGCCCGCATTGTTCCGATAGCCAGGAAGCGGCCGCCATTGATGATCGTGTGCCGCTGAGAGGCTGCGCCCTCGATCTCATGCTCCAGCCGGTCGGTCTCCTGGTTTGCGTCGCTCACGGACGCCGCCGCGAGGCACGCTTGTTGACGGGCGGCGCGGGCTCGGTTCGAACCGCCTGGAAGCCCGAGTCGTCGCCGAGGTGGAAGAAGATGCGCCCGTCGAGGGTGCCGTCATCGGCCAGCACCGCCCAGCCACGGCCGCTGACTGGATCGCCCTCGTCGCTGCCCTCCCAGGTGAATTCGACACAGGGCCGCCCGTCGCGGATCACCTCACGGCAGTCCATCCACCCCTCCACGGCGATGAACCCGAACCGCCCGGTGCGGTCGCTGCCGAACTCGATGAACCCAGGAGCCACCAGGTCGATCGCGTCGGTGTCCCACAGCTCCATCGCCGCAACCCGCCATCGGCCCGTCAGGCTCATCGTCCGATCCTTCCGGGCAGTCGACGTGCGGTCCCGGGCTGGCTGCCGGAACCCTGCACTTCCTTTGTCGCATCGTATTGCAGCTGGAGTAGGGGTCTCAGGACACGGTGCCCGCGACCCACCCGTGCCGGCCGGTGTCAGCTGTGGCCGATTCGGGTTGGCACGGCTACAGCTCAATGTCTGGGATCTGTCCTGTTCGGCCTGGCCGCACTCGCACCACAGCCGGTACCCGTCCGCTCCGCTCGCGTCAGGACGGATATCGTGCGGGGCCGAGCTTGTCGCGCGACACGTGGACGTTTGGTCGCAAGATCTGTGGACGTCTGGCCGCTCATTGCGTGGGCAGATAGTCGTCGCCGGCGCCCGCACCTCGGTCTGTCTCGCTCATGAGGCTGCATCTGATCCGGGACGATGGCGTGGTGTTGATCGTGCGTGCGACGAAGAAGCTTCGCGACCGGATTGGTCCGCCGGATCTAGGCGGCGACGAGCAGTCCACGACGGTGCTCGGCGAGTGGTACGCGACCAGATTCGGCTGGCGGCCGGACGTCCTGCTCCTGGTCAACGAGCCGACGCTGCTGCCCGTGCTGCTGCCGCTGGCGCCGGCCGCGACCGCACTGTCCCGGGCCACCCACGATATCGCCGCGGCAATGGCCACCCATGGCGCCTCAGCCGCGATCGTCGCTGCCGAGCTCGAACAGATGCGAACGCACCGGATCGGTACTACCGCCAACCGCAGTGTCGTCGGGATCATGAACGAGTTCAGCCACCTCGCCGACGCCTACCGCGACCGGGACATGCAACCGAGCCTCGACGACCTGGCGGCACGGCTCGCGACCACACCCTGCAGCCCGCTGTACCGCACCCACATCAGTCCCGACCGCGCGTTCACCGCTCTCGTGCACGCGATCCCCCGCCGAGGCGACGCCCCGACGGCATGATCAACACCATCCATCCCGGACGCTGACGGACCGTTCCGGCCGCCCGCGGACCGGAGTGGGGGATCCCTCCCGGACGAGCACCCATGTCGCGACCCCGGTCGACCTCACCCCGCTGGCGGGCCGGAAACTGCTCGTCGTCCTGGCCCGCCGCCAGGAGGTTCGCGGCGTGGAGGACCTCGGGCCGGGGATCACCGTCAAGCGCGTGCCCGACTGACGTCACCGGCGCAGGACGGAGTGCACGACGCCGTCGGGGCGGATGACGACCGTGCGGCCGCGCAGCCAGCGGCGCACGGCCGCGTCCGTGGCCTCGACCGGGCGATGCTCGCAGGCCGGGGGCCTGCCGGTGTGCAGGACCACCCACTCGTCGTACGCCACGGGAGCCAGCGTCCCGACCAGCCTGCCGCGGCCGACGCCGGTCAGCTTGGGCGAGGTCGAGCGCAGGGCCAGGCCCTTCAGGCCCGGGATGCGCCAGATCGCGCCCAGGATCACCCGGCGCACGGCCGCCGCGCGGTCCTGGCCGCCCGTCATGGCCCAGCCGGCCACGATCGCGAGGCGGATCTGGGCGCGGACGTGCGGGACCCGTTCGCGCTCGTAGGAGTCGAGCAGGGCCGCGGCTCCCCCGGGGGTGGTCAGGTCGGCGGCGAGCTTCCAGGCCAGGTTGTACGCGTCGCGCAGGCCGGCCCCGAGGCCCTGGCCGATGAAGGGCGGGGTCTGGTGGGCCGCGTCGCCGAGCAGGAAGACGCGGTCCTGACGCCAGGCCGAGGCGATGGTCGCGCGGAAGGTGTACTCCGCCCGGCGCAGGATCTCCACGGGGCGGCCCCGCAGCCACGGGGCGAGCAGCGGTTCCAGGTCGAGGTCGGTCTCGCCGTCGAGGAGGCGGAACTCCCAGCGGTACCGTCGCGGGCCCAGCTCCATGAAGGTCGCCGCGCGGTGCGGGTCGCACACCTGGTGGACGCCGCCCCAGGCGTGCAGGTCCTCGGGGCAGACGCCGTCGACGACGAGCCAGCGCTCGGCGAAGCGCAGGTCCACCAGGTGCGCGCCGATGCGCTCGCGGACGGTGCTGCCGGCGCCGTCGCAGCCCAGCACGGCGGCGGCCGGCACGTCGACGAGGGCGCCGTCGCGCTCGTAGCGGACCGATGCCGACGAGACGCCGAGCACCGTGGCGCCGCCGACGAACTCGATGAGGGGCAGTTCGGCCATGCGCGCCCGCAGCAGGCGCTCCAGGTCCGGCTGGTCGAACATGTTCGCCTGCGGGTAGCCGTGCGGGCCGCCGCCGGGGGCGCGGTCGAACGAGGCCATCACCCGGTGCCGCGCGTCGAGCAGGCGCAGGCCCAGGCCGGGGCGGCTGATCCGCAGGAAGTCCCCGGCGACGCCCACGGCGTGCAGGATGCGGACCACCTCGTCGTCGACGTGGACGGCGCGCGGGAGGGCGTACGGCTCCTCGTAGCGGTCGAGGAGCAGGCTGGCGATGCCGCGCTGGGCGAGCAGGATCGCGGCGGTGACCCCGACCGGCCCCGCGCCCACGATCACAACCCGATCCACACGCTCAGGTTGCAACCGGAAAGTACTCCACGGCAACCGCGGGCCGGTCGATCAGTGACACCGTGCCGTCGTGGGTCCGCAATCGCAGCATCGCCACCAAGATCGTGGGGATCGCGATGCTGGTCGCCTCGATCTTCGCGGGCATCGCGGTGTACGGGCTGGTGAACCTCCGCGGCGTGGCGGCCCAGCAGGACGTGCAGTACCGCCGCGACGTCGTGGCGATGTCGCACATGGTCGCCGTGCGCTCCGCGGTCGGGCTGCAGATGGAGGCCGTGCAGTCGCACCTGCTCTCCCAGCCCGGCTTCTACCGCGACCGCTACGAGGCCACGATCGCCGACACCGACCGGCAGATCGACGCGCACCTCGCGGACCTGGCGCACATCGGGCTCACCAAGGCGGAGCTGCGCGAGCTGGAGCTGCTCAGCAAGGTCATCGGGCAGTACCGCACCGCCCGCGACACCGGCCTCGCGGCCAGCCGCCGCGGCGACCGGGACAACGCGGTCTCGATCGTGCTCGTGCGCTCCGAGTCGGTCGCGCGCACGGTGAAGACCAGGGCGGACGAGTTCCTGCAGCAGCTCGTCGGCACGGTCGCCGCCGGCAACCGGCAGATCGGCGAGCGCACGGCCCGGACCAGCCGCAACGTGACCATCCTGCTCGTCGTGGGCGGGGTGGTCGCGGCCGGCGTCGCGATCCTCGCCGCGCGGCAGCTGAGCCGGCCGCTGCGCCGGGCCGTCACCGTGCTCACCGCCGTGGCCGAGGGCGACTTCCAGCAGCACCTCGACCTCGACTCCAGGGATGAGGTCGGCCAGATGAGCCGGTCGCTGAACAACACGGTCGGCGTCCTGCGCGACGCGTTCGACCAGCTCAACCACCGCGCGTACCACGACGGGCTGACCGGGCTGCCGAACCGGGTGCTGCTGCGCGAGCGCCTGGAGCAGGCCCGCCACCGGCCGGACTCCGCCCTGCTGCTCATCGACCTGGACGGGTTCAAGCAGGTCAACGACGTGCACGGGCACGCGGCCGGCGACCATCTGCTCGTGGCGGTCGCGGACCGGCTGCGGGACCTGGTGCGCGGCGCCGACACCCCGGCCCGGCTCGGCGGCGACGAGTTCGCGGTGCTGCTCGACGGCGCCGACGATCCCGTGGTGGTGGCCCAGCGGCTGCTCGCCGCGCTGCGGGAGCCGGTCACGATCGGCTCCGTCCAGATCGTGCCGCGGGCCAGCATCGGCGTCGCGCGGTGGCACGGGCACGACGACGTCGAGGCGTTCCTGCACGACGCCGACCAGGCCATGTACGCGGCCAAGGCGAGCGGCAAGGGATGTGTGATGGTGGCGAACCCGGCCCCGGGGCCGGCCCTGGCGGCTTAAGATCAACTTGCCATGCGGTTCCGTGTCTTCCTTGTCGCACTGAGCCTGGTGCTGGCCGGTTGCGCGAAGAGCACACCGGCGGACCGGGCGGCGGACGCGTGCGCGCAGTACGCCGAGTACGGCAGCCACGCGGGCACGAAGGTCACGATGACCGGCCCGATCCGCAACGCCGAGGCGGACAAGCTCCTGCGCTCGTGGAACGACTTCGAGGACTGCACCGGCATCACCGTCGACTACGACGGCATCGCCGCGTTCGAGCAGGATCTCAAGGACCGGGCGGCCGCGGGGCACCCGCCCGACATCGCGCTGTTCCCGCAGCCGGGCCTCATCGCCGACATGGCCCGCGGCAAGGGGCTCAACCCCGTCTCGGCCGACGTCAAGGCGCACGTCGAGCGCTGGTGGTCGGCGGAGTGGCAGACGTACGGCACCGTCGACGGCGAGCTCTACGCGGCCCCGCTCAACGCGAACATCAAGTCGCTCGTGTGGTACTCCCCCAGGTTCTTCGCCGAGCACGGGTACGCGATCCCGGACACGTGGGCGCAGCTGATGACGCTCACCGAGCGGATCGCGGCCGACGGGGTGAAGCCGTGGTGCGCCGGCGCCGAGTCGGGCGCCGCGACCGGGTTCCCGATCACCGACTGGCTCGAGGACGTGCTCCTGCGCACGGCCGGGCCGGAGGTGTACGATCTGTGGGTCGCCCACAAGATCCCGTTCAACGACGCCCGGATCGTCGGCGCGCTGGACAAGGCCGGGGCGATCCTGCGCGACCCGCGGTACGTCAACGGCGGCTACGGCGGCGTGCAGTCCATCGCGACCGTGGCCATGTCCGAGGGCGGCCTGCCGATCCTGCAGAACGCGTGCGCCCTGCACCGCCAGGCGTCCTTCTACGCCAACGAGTGGCCGGACGGCACCCGGATCGGCCCCGACGGCGACGTCTTCGCGTTCTACCTGCCCCCGCTCGACCCGGCCCGGCCCCGGCCGGTGCTGGGCGCCGGCGAGTTCGCCGGCGCCTTCACGGACCGGCCCGAGGTGCGGGCCGTCGCGTCCTACCTCTCGACACCCCAGTGGGCGGATCACCGTGCCCGGCTCGGCGGGGCGGTCAGCGCGAACCGGGCCATCGACCGCGACGCGTTGCGCTCGCCGGTCGAGAAGCTGTCCGCGCAGCTGCTGACCGATCCGGGCACGGTGTTCCGCTTCGACGCCTCCGACATGATGCCCGCGGCCGTCGGCACCGGCACCTTCTGGACCGGGATGATCGACTGGCTCAACGGCAAGCCGACGAAGGACGTCCTCGACGCGATCGAGGCGAACTGGCCGAAGGACTAGGTGCGGGCCCTTTCGCCGCGAACCACCCTCGGAACACCCCGCCACCGGCGCGGATGCCGCGAGCATTCCGGGTAGGTCGGGTGCGTCCCCAATCAACCCGAGGGAGAAGCGCATGCCACTGGACAATCCGGCCGACCTGTTCCTCTACGAGCTGTCGGGCCTGTACGACGCCGAGCGCAGGAGCAACCAGCTCGTCGGCGAGATCCTCGGCCGGACCGAGCAGAGCCCCCTGGCCCAGATCCTGCGCGCCCAGCAGCAGCAGGGTCAGCAGAAGATCCAGAACCTCGAGACGTGCTTCGCGATGATGGAGGCCGAGCCCGAGGACGTCCCGTGCCTGACGGTGGACGGGATGCGCGCCGAGTTCCAGGCCTTCGCGGGGCAGGGCCCGTCGATGGAGGCGATGGAGATCTACACCGTCGACGCCGAGACGCGCCTGGCGCACATGGGCGTCGCGGCCTACCACGGCCTCATCGACAAGGCGCTGCTCATGGGCGAGGTGCAGTGCGCCCAGATCCTGCGCACCAACCTGGTGCAGCAGCAGGAGAACGCGGGCACCTTCGAACGCATCAGCCACGAGCTCGGGCAGCGCGTGGCCATGAACGTCTGAGAACGACTAGGTCAAGTCCCGCACCCCGACGACGACGCTGGTCTCGGTCCGCGGATCGGTGACCGTGCGCGGCCGGAGCCCGCCCGCGCGCAGCAGCGCGTGGGCGGTGCCCAGCTGCCCCGCGCCGGCCTCGGTGAGCAGCGCGCCGCCCGGGGCCAGCCAGCCCGCGGCCAGGGCGGCGACGCGACGCAGCACGTCGAGGCCGTCCGCGCCGCCGTCCAGGGCCGCGCGGGCCTCGTGCACGCGGAACTCCTCGGGCAGGTAGGCGATCTCGGCGGTCGGCACGTAGGGCACGTTGGCGAGCAGGACGTCCACGCGGCCGCGCAGGTCATCCGGTACCGGCGCGAAGAGATCGCCCGCGAAGACCTCGTCGGTCACGCCGGACAGGTTGCGGCGCGCGCAGCCGACCGCCGCCGGGTCCAGGTCGGTCGCGACCAGCCGGACGCCGCGGAAGCCCCGGACCACGACCAGGCCGAGGGCGCCGGTGCCGCAGCAGAGGTCGAGCACCGTGCCGCCGTCGCGCAGCAGCCCGCGGGCCGTGTCGGTGAGCAGCTGCGTGCGGTGCCGGGGGACGAACACGCCGTCGGTCACGGCCACCCGGACACCGGCGAACTCGGCGAACCCGAGCACGTGCTCCAGCGGGGCCCCGCCGACCCGGCGCGCGACCATCGACTCCAGGGCCGCGGGGTCGGACCCGGCCGCGAGGAGCTGGTCGGCCTCCTCCTCGGCGAAGACGCACCCGGCCGCGCGGAGCCGGGCGATCAGTGCGACCCGGTTCATGCGTTGAGGTACGCGAGGACGGCGAGGACGCGGCGGTTGTCGTCCTCGGACGGGGGCAGGCCGAGCTTGGTGAAGATGTTGGCGATGTGCTTGCCGATCGCCTTCTCGGTGACGAAGAGCCGGCCCGCGATGGCGGCGTTGGAGCGGCCCTCGGCCATGAGCCCGAGCACCTCGCGCTCCCGCGGGGTGAGCGCCCGGGTGGGGGCGCCGGCGTTGCGGGCGAGCAGCTGCGAGACGACCTCCGGGTCCATCGCGGTGCCCCCGGCCGCGACCCGCCGGACCGCCTCGACGAACTCGCCCACGGTGGCGACGCGGTCCTTGAGCAGGTATCCGACGCCGCCGCCGCGATCGGAGAGCAGCTCGCGCGCGTAGAGCTGCTCGACGTGCTGGGACAGCACCAGCACGGGCAGGCCGGGGACCTCGGCGCGGGCCGCGATCGCCGCGCGCAGGCCCTCGTCGGTGAACGTGGGCGGGAGGCGCACGTCCACGACCGCGACCTGCGGGCGGTGGCTGAGCAGGGCCGAGCGCAGGTCGGTGCCGTTGTCGACGGCCGCGACCACCTCGAAGCCGTACGCGCCGAGGAGCCTGATCAGCCCGTCGCGGAGGAGGGCGAGGTCTTCGGCGATGACAACACGCACGGCAGCTCCATCGTCAGCACGGTCGGTCCGCCCGGCGGGCTGTCGACGCGCAGCAGGCCGTCGAACGCGGCCAGCCGCCGCTCGACCCCGGCCAGCCCGGAGCCGGCCCGGGGCGCGGCGCCGCCCACGCCGTCGTCGCTGACGCTGCAGTAGAGGGCTCCCCCGAGGTACGACAACGATACCCAGGCGGCCCGGCCCCCGCTGTGCTTGGCCACATTGACGAGGGCCTCGGCGACGGCGAAGTAGACGGCGGACTCGACCGGCGCCGGGGGCCGGCCCGGCAGGTCGCCCTCGACGACGACGGGCAGCGGCAGGGTCAGGGCCAGCGCGCGCAGGCCGCCGATCAGGCCGCGCTCGGCGAGCACCGGCGGGTGGATGCCGCGCACGAGCCGGCGCAGTTCCGCCAGGGCCAGGCTGCTGGCCTCGCGGGCCTCGGCGATGAGCTGCTGGGCGGCGGCCGGGTCGTGGACGACCAGGTCCTCGGCCATGCCCAGGCTCATGCCGAGCGCGACGATGCGGGCCTGCGCGCCGTCGTGCAGGTCGCGCTCGATGCGGCGCAGCTCGGCCGCCTGCGCGTCGACGACGTCGGTGCGCGTCTGGGTCAGGGTGTCGACGCGGCGGGCGAGCACCGCCTTGCCGGTCGGGCCGAGGAGGCTGTGGTCGTACTTCGCCAGCGCCCACAGCAGCCACGGCGCCCCGTACAGCACGCCGGCCGTGATCAGGGCGCCCTGGAACGGCACCGACGCATAGCTGATCGGGTTCAGCGGCCAGGTGACGCCGTAGCCGGTGTCGTCGCCGGAGACGACGTTGGCGATGACCGGCAGCAGCACGACACCCTGCACGCCGTAGAGCAGCCCCGCCGGCGCGACCGCCCCGAACGCGACCCCCAGCGGTGCCCCGCCGACGAGCCACAGCAGGTCGCGCCAGGTCGCCGGGTCGCGCACCAGCCACATCCACCGCCGCGGCGAGCCGACGAACGCCCCGGCGGGCCGCGGGTGATACGGCGGCGGGATGTCGACCCCGCTCCACTCCCGGGCCAGCCGCCGGCGCCGGCCGGCGTAGGCGCGCACCATCATCTGGACGAGCGGGGCGAGCACGAGCCCGATTCCGGCCGCCGTGAGCGCGAACGAGACCACGGTGAACACGATGAGCACGATGTGGACCGGCAGCCAGAGAATGCCGGCGAACGCCACCCGCGCGACGCTGAGCAGCCCCCGGCGAGCGAACGGCCACGGCTTCATGCAGGCCATTCTTCTCGCCGGGAGCGCCGGGCGCAGTGGGGCTAAGCCCCTAATACAGGCCGCGCGCGTAGTTGCTCTCGGCGTAGTAGGCCTCGAGCTCCTCGACCGTCTCCGGGGTGTCCTGGACGCTCTTGACCAGGCTGGCGTGCGTGGGCAGCGCCTCCGGGGTCCAGGTCTCGGGCTTCCACAGCTTCGAGCGCATGAACGCCTTCTGGCAGTGGAAGAAGATCGTGTCGATGTCGACCACCAGGGCCAGGATCGGGCGGTGGCCCTCGACGACGAGCTCGCCGAACCAGGGCGCGTCGGTGAGCAGCCGGGCCCGGCCGTTGATCCGCAGCGTCTCCCGGCGGCCGGGGACGAGGTAGATGAGGCCCACGTGCGGGTTGGCGAGGATGTTGTGGAAGCCGTCGGCGCGCCGGTTGCCGGGGCGCTCGGGGATGGCGATCGTGCGGTCGTCGATGATGTGCGTGAACCCCGGCGGGTCGCCCTTCGGCGAGACGTCGCAGTTGCCGTCCGCGTCGGCGGTGCCGACCAGCACGAACGGGGAGAGACCGAGCCAGTCGCGGTCGGTCGCGCACAGGCGGTCGCGTTCCTTGGTCACGGCCCGGGGCATCGGCGACCCGAGCAGTTCCTCCAGTTCCGTCACCGAGGTGATCTGCATGGGGTCAGGATACTGCCGGTAACAATCTGAAACAGAGCGGATATTGTTCGGGCGAACGTGTGCCATTAACGTCGGCTCATGACGGGACAACGCACCGACGCCTACCGCGACGACCGCGCACACGTCTTCCACTCCTGGTCCGCCCAGCGCCTGCTCGACCCGGTGGTGGTCGAGGGCGGGCTCGGGGCCACGTTCTGGGACGAGGCCGGGACGCGGTACCTCGACTTCTCCTCGCAGCTGGTGAACCTCAACCTCGGCCACCAGCACCCGCGGGTCGTGGCCGCGATCCAGGAGCAGGCCGCGAAGCTGTGCACGATCGCGCCCACGTTCGGCAACGCGGCGCGCAGCGAGGCCGCCCGGCTCATCGCCTCGGTCGCGCCCGGGGACCTCGGGCACGTGTTCTTCACCAACGGCGGCACCGAGGCCAACGAGCACGCGATCCGCATGGCCCGCGGCACCACCGGCCGGCACAAGATCCTCGCCGCCTACCGCTCCTACCACGGCGCGACCACGGGCTCGATCACGCTCACGGGCGATCCGCGCCGCTGGGCCAACGAGCCCGCGATGCCGGGCGTGGTGCGGTTCTTCGGGCCGTACGCGTACCGCTCCCCCTTCCACGCCGAGTCCGAGGAGCAGGAGTCCGAGCGCGCCCTCGCCCACCTCGAGGAGGTCTTCACGCTCGAGGGCCCGCAGACGATCGCGGCGGTGATCCTCGAGTCGGTCGTGGGCACCAACGGCATCCTCGTGCCCCCGCCCGGCTACCTCGCCGGCGTCCGCGAGCTCTGCGACCGCCACGGCGTGCTGCTCATCGCCGACGAGGTGATGAGCGGGTTCGGCCGGTGCGGCGAGTGGTTCGCGGTCGACCGCTGGGGCGTGGTGCCCGACCTCATCACGTTCGCGAAGGGCGTCAACTCCGGCTACGTACCGCTGGGCGGGGTCATCCTCGGCCCGCGCGTCTACGAGACGTTCGCCGAGCGCCCCTTCCCCGGCGGCCTCACCTACTCCGGGCACCCCCTCGCCTGCGCCGCGGCCGTGGCCACCATCGAGGTCATGCGCGACGAGGCCATCCCCGAGCGCGTGCGCGACCTCGGCGAGCGGGTGGTCCGGCCGCGCCTGGAGAAGTTGCGCGACCGGCACCCGTCCGTCGGCGACGTGCGCGGGCTCGGCCTGTTCTGGGCGATCGAGCTCGTCCGGGACCGCGGCACGCGCGAGATGCTCGTGCCCTACAACGCGGCGGGCCCGGCCGCGAAGCCCATGGCGGACGTGATCGCCGCGTGCAAGCGCCGCGGCGTGTGGCCCTTCACGCACTTCAACCGCGTGCACGTCGTACCACCGCTGATCATCTCCGAGGAGGAGCTGCTCCAGGGCATCGACGCGATCGACGACGCCCTGGAGACGGCGGACGAGCACCTGGCGTAGCCAGTCTCCGTGCTAGGCCCTGGCGCAGGCCGCCCCGTTGAGGGTGAACTGCGCCGGGACCGCGTTCGTGCCGCTGTAGGTGCCCTGGAAGCCGAACTGCGCGTTGCCGCCGGCCGGGATCGTCGAGTTGTAGGACATCGCGGCCGCGGTCACCGCCTGGCCCGACTGCGTCACCGTGGCGTTCCAGGCGTTGCCGATCGTCTGGTTGCCGGCGAAGGTCCACTTCAGGGTCCAGCCGGTGATCGGGGCCGTCCCCGCGTTGGTGACCGTCACGTTGGCCGTGAAGCCGCCGCCCCAGTCGTTGAGCGTGTAGCCGACCTTGCAGGCGGCATTCGTCGACGGCGAGCTCGACGGCGAGGCCGACGCGGAGGGCGAACGGGACGCGGAGGCCGATGCCGATGGCGACGAGGACCTGGAAGGCGAGGCGCTCGTGGAGGTCGGGGGGTTGCCGCCGCTCTTGGCCACCATGAACGCGGAGTGCGCCTTGAACACCGACAGCTCCGGCGCGCCCTTCTTGACGCTGTAGTTGTCGCCGCCGGCCTGCCCGTCGGGGTACCACCAGAAGGCGCTGCCATCCGCGTCCTGGGCCTGCAGGTTGTTGTAGATCGAGGTCCACCAGGTGCTGCGGTCCACGCCCTGCGTGTTGAACTCGCCCAGGAAGAAGGGCTTGCCGACCACGGTGTGGGAGTCGGCGATCCAGGCGTTGATGAGCGTGTTCGTCTGGGCCAGGGTCAGGTTG
This sequence comes from Dactylosporangium sp. NPDC000244, assembly GCF_040300725.1. NCBI lineage: Bacteria > Bacillati > Actinomycetota > Actinomycetes > Micromonosporales > Micromonosporaceae > Dactylosporangium > Dactylosporangium sp. NPDC000244. The sequence continues at coordinate 133,963 of NZ_JBEPEH010000027.1, read as the reverse complement.
GCCCAGCCCTCGTTCGGATACGGGTGCGCCGAGGTGAAGTCGATGTACGGCGACTGCTGGATGGCGACGAACGGGTTGCCCTCGTCGCCGCCGAAGCCGTACTTGGTGCCGTGGCCCTCCAGCCCGGCGTCGACCATGTGGTTGCCGTCGATGCCCTTGATGTAGGCGGCCATGGTGTCGACCCACTTGCGCAGCGTGGTCCCGTTGACGTTCTCCGCGGCGCCCTGGCCCTCGTAGCGCGGCTCGTTCATGAGCTCCCACGCGAACACGGCCGGGTCGTCCTTGTACTTGACGCCGGTGTAGTGGTTGGTGCGGTTGAGCGCGTACGACACGTAGTTCTGGTACTGCGTGAAGCAGCCCGGACACGCGGCCTGGTTGAAGAAGCGCCACCGGTTGGCCTGCCCCGTCGCCAGCCCCTCCCAGGACAGCCGGGTGTCGATGCCGCCGTACGCCTCCCAGTAGTTCTCGAAGACGGGGATCACGCGGATGTTGTGCTGCGCGGCCGAGTAGAGGATGTAGTCGAACTCGGCGAACTGCTGCTCGCTGTAGACGCCCTTGCTGGGCTCGAAGCCGTGCCAGGCCTCGTGGTCGAACATCCACGTGCGCAGGACCGTGACGCCGTCGGCGGCCATCTCGGCCATGTGGTTGTCGATGCGGGCCTTGTCCATCCACTGCGTCTCGGTGTCGCCGTAGCTGCCGCCGTACGTGAAGGTGTCGTAGACGTTGGCGCCGGCGAAGTAGTACGTGTGGCCGCCAAGGCAGAAGTGGATGCCGCAGCGGGAGACGAAGCCGGCGGTGGCGGCGGAGGCCCGCACGAGCGGCACCGCGACGACGGCTATGAGAACAGCGAAGACGGCCGCGAGCGCGAGCCGGGCGGGGGCTTTCATGGACACTCCTGGGCGTGGGCCTACTGAACCGCTTCAGTAGGCCCACGCCCAGCGAGCGCCGTCAACGTGCGGCGCGCCGATGAACGCGCGACATATACGAAGAGCTGAAAGTTACGCGCCGCCGGCCGTCAGGGTGACCGTCTTGGGGGCGAACGACGAGCCCGTGGTGTCCACGCCCGCGGCCTTCGCGGCGTCGAGCGCCTTCTGCATGTAGTCGTTGGTGTACGCCGACCCCTCGGGCTTCTTCTTGAGCACCGTGTCGCCGGTCTGGTTCTTCGTGGTCATCGAGATGTCCACGGTGCGCGTCCAGTCGGCCTCGTCGACCAGGCCGATGCCCTTCGACGATGGCCAGATGAGCTTGTTGACCTCGTTCATCTGCCACAGCTGGTGGGTCTTGCCGAGCTTGGAGCCCTTGGCCACCACGAGGTCGCGGCACTCCTCCGCGTTGTCGCGGCAGAAGGCCCAGCCCTTGATCGTGGCGGTCAGGAACTTCACGGTCTGGTCCTGGTACGCCTTGTCCTTGAGCTTCTCGGTGTTGGCCCACACGGCGTCCTGCAGCATCGAGGAGCCGACGGTCTTCCAGTCGATGATCTGGAAGTCCTCGGGCTTGTAGAGCTGGCCGGTGGCCGGGTTGGTGGCCTCGAGCAGCTGCGCGTACTCGTTGTAGGACATCGCCTGGGCGACGTCGATCTCCTTCTTCAGCAGCGCCTGCATGTCGAACTGCTGCTGCACCAGGGTGACGTCCTTGCCCGGGTCGAGGCCGGCCTTGGTCATGCCGGCGAAGAGCTCGAACTCGTTGCCGAAGCCCCAGTTGCCGACCTTCTTGCCCTTGAAGTCGGCCGGGCCCTTGATGTTCGAGCTGGCGAACGCGACCTGGTAGGTGCCGGAGCGGGCGAAGATCTGCCCGACGTCGGTGATGCCGGCGCCCTGTTCGCGCGAGGCGAGGGCCTTGGGCACCCAGGCCACGGCGTAGTCGGCCTTGCCCTGCGCGAGGACGGTCTGCGGCACGATGTCGACGCCGCCCTCCAGCAGCTGCACGTCGAGGCCCTGTTCCTTGTAGAAGCCCTTGTCCACGGCGGCGATGTAGCCGGCGAACTGGGCCTGGTAGAACCACTGCAGCTGCAGCTTCACGGTGGTCATGCCGCCGCTGGTCGTGGTGGTGGGGGAGGTGGAGTCGGCCGTGCCGCAGGCGGACAGGGCAAGCCCGGCCGCGACCACTGCGCCGATGATCGGCATTCTCTTCATTGGGGGGAACCTCCGTCAGAAACGGGACTTCCAGGGCATCGCGAGCCGCTCGACGAGCAGCGTGGTGAGGTAGAAGGCGAGCCCGAGCACGCAGGCGCCGAAGACGAACGCCCACGCCCGGGGGTAGGCGGTGAACGCGGCGGCCGAGGTGATCCGCGCCCCGAGGCCGTCCTGCAGGCCGCCGAAGTACTCGGCGACGACCGCGGCGATGACGGCCAGCGACGAGGCCTGCCGCAGCCCGGTGAACAGGTGCGGCAGCGCGCCCGGCAGGCGCACCAGGCGGGCGAAGGTCCAGCCGCCCGCGGCGTAGCTGTCCATGAGCTCGCGGTGGGTCGGGTCGACCTCGCGCAGGCCCCGCAGCGTGTTGATGAAGACCGGGAAGAACACGATGATCCCGGCGACCAGCCGGCGCGGCACGCTGCTGGTGGACTCGAACATGTTGTTGAGGATCGGCGCGAGCGCGATGATCGGCAGCGCGTTGAGCACGGCCGCGAACGGCACCGAGACCTCGCTGAGCAGTCGCAGCCGGCTGGTCGCGAGCGCCGCGAGGACCGCCACGACCGTGCCGCCGACGAGGCCGGCGAGCGCGTTGGCCCCGCTGGCCAGGGCCGCGTCGAGCACGTTGGAGCGCTGCTCGACGAGCTCGGCCCAGATCGCCGACGGGGCCGGCAGGATGAAGGGCGCGATGCGGCCGGCCCGGACGACGAGCTCCCAGCCGAGGAGCCCGAGGATGCCGACGAGCACCGGGGGCAGCACCCGCCTCATGACCGCAGGGCCTTGCGCACGGCGGTCACGTAGTCGAAGTACTCGGTGGACTGGCGGGCCGCCTCGTCGCGCTCGGCGAACGCGATGTCGATGGTCGCGGTGATGCGGCCGGGGCGGGCCGACATCACGACGACCTTGTCGGAGAGGAACACCGCCTCGGAGATCGAGTGCGTGACGAACACGGTCGACGTGCCGGTCGCCGCGCAGATCCGCAGCAGCTCGCCCTGCAGGCGCTCGCGGGTCATCTCGTCCAGGGCACCGAAAGGCTCATCCATCAGCAGCAGCGGCGGGTGTACGGCCAATGCCCGCGCGATCGCGACCCGCTGCTGCATGCCGCCGGAGAGCTGGGCCGGGTAGTGGCCGCCGAAGTCCGCGAGCCCGACCAGCGCGAGCATCTCCTCCGCGCGGGTGCGCCGCTGCTGGCGCGGGATCCGGCGCAGCTCCAGCGGCAGCTCGACGTTGCGCCGCACGGTCCGCCAGTCGAAGAGCCCGGCCTGCTGGAACGCGATGCCGTACTCCTGCTCGCGGCGGGCCTGCCCCGCGGGTTTCCCGGCCACGCTGACGGTCCCCGCGCTCGGCTCGATGAGGTCGGCGATGAGCCGCAGCAGCGTGGACTTGCCGCACCCGGAGGGGCCGATGAGGGAAACGAACTGTCCACTGTCGACGGTGAGGTCCACGTCGGAGAGGGCGGTCACTTCGTCGGGACGGCCCTGGTTGAACACTTTGGTGACACCCGCGATCGATACCGCGGTCATATGACGTTCACCTCTACCCGACGACGATGACGCATGAGGGGGAGTTCGAGCAGGCTGACGAACGCGGCGACGCACAGGCCGAGCAGGGCCGCGCCCAGCATCGCGGTGTAGACCTTGGCAGGGTCGGAGGTGGCCTCCCGGGAGTACTCGATGACGAGCCGGCCGATCCCGCCCCGGGTGCCGGTGGAGATCTCGCCGACGACCGCGCCGACGACCGCCGCCGCCCCGGCCAGGCGCAGCGCCGGGAACAGGAACGGCAGCGCGCTGGGCAGCCGGAGCTTCACGAACGTGCGCCACCAGCCGGCGGCGTAGCTGCGCATCAGCTCGACGCCGCTCGCCGAGGGCGACTGCAGGCCGCGCAGCAGCCCGACGGCCACGGGGAAGAACGCGAGGTACGCGGCGATCGTGGACACGGTCATCCAGTCCTGCCACGGGTAGGGGCCGAACGACAGCGCCCCGCTCCAGCCGGCCACCAGCGGCGCCAGCGCCACCAGCGGCACGGTCTGCGACAGGATCACGTAGGGCAGCAGGCCCCGCTCCACGACCCGGAAGCGCTGCATGAGCGCGGCGAGCACGAAGCCGATCACGACCCCGGCGGCGAAGCCGACCGCCGTGACGCCGAGGGTGAACAGGCACGCGTCGAGGACCACCCGCCAGATGGGCCGCCCGCCGGTGAGCTCGGGCCGGGCCAGGCGCTGCACGACGGTGTACAGATGGGGCATCGAAAGGTCGTCGGCGCGCGGGAGGATGCGCACCCCGAAGACCTTGGTGCCCTCGTCGTTGCCGACCGCCTTGTAGGCCTCCCACAGCAGGACGAAGGCGGCGACCCCGGCGAGGGCACCCAGGACTCGTCTCATCCGACGGCCGGGATGACATGCTCGCCGTAGGCGGCGAGCGTGGACTCCTTCGCGTCGTGCTGCAGGTACAGGGCGAACTGGTCCACGCCGAGCTCCCTGAGCTCGGCGAGGCGCTCGAGGTGGCGCTCGACCGGGCCCAGGATGCAGAACCGGTCGACGACCTCGTCGGGGACGAAGTCGGTGTGCGGGTTGCCGGCGCGGCCGTGCTCGGCGTAGTCGTAGCCCTGGCGGCCCTTGATGTAGTCGGTGAGCACGGTCGGCACGGCCCCGTCGGCGCCGTAGCGCTGGACGATGTCGGCGACGTGGTTGCCGACCATGCCGCCGAACCACCGCGTCTGCTCCCGCTGATGCGCGAGGTCGTCGCCGACGTAGGCCGGGGCGGCGACGCAGAACTTGATGGCCGCCGGGTCCCGGCCGGCCTTCTCCGCCGCCGCGCGGACCGCCTTGATCATCCAGGCCGCGATGTCGGGGTCGGCCAGCTGCAGGATGTACCCGTCGCCGACCTCGCCCGTGAGCGCGAGCGCCTTCGGCCCGTAGGCCGCGACCCAGACCTCGAGCCGGCTGTCCGGCGCCCACTCGAAGTGCAGATCCCGGTCGCGCAGGCGCACCGATCGGCCGTTGCCGAGCTCGCGGATGACCTGCACGCACTCGCGCAGTTCGGCGAGGGTGGTCGGGCGGGAGCCGAGCACGCGCACCGCCGAGTCGCCGCGGCCGATGCCGCAGACCGTGCGGTTGCCGTACATCTCGTTGAGGGTGGCGAACAGCGACGCGGTGACCGTCCAGTCCCGGGTCCCCGGGTTGGTCACCATCGGGCCGACCACGACCCGCTCGGTGTCGGCGAGGATCTTGCTGTAGATGACGAACGGCTCCTGCCACAGTACGTGGGAGTCGAACGTCCACACGTGGCTGAAGCCGGCCGCCTCGGCCTTCTTGGCCAGCTCGACCACGCCCATGGCGGGCGGGTCACACTGCAGCACCACCCCTACGTCCATATGTCACCGCACCTTCGGGAAGCCGAGGTCGATCTCGGACGTGGCCGGGTCCGGCCAGCGCGAGGTGACGACCTTGCTGCGCGTGTAGAACTGGATGCCTTCGGGGCCGTACATGTGCAGGTCGCCGAAGAGCGAGGACTTCCAGCCGCCGAAGCTGTAGTAGGCGACCGGGACCGGCACCGGGACGTTCACGCCGACCATGCCGCAGACCACGTCGTACTGGAACTGCCGCGCGGCGCCGCCGTCGCGGGTGAAGATCGCGGTGCCGTTGCCGTACTCGTTGTCGTTCACAAGTTTCAACGCCTGGTCGTAGGAGTCCGCGCGCACGACCGAGAGCACCGGGCCGAAGATCTCGTCGCGGTAGAGCGCCGAGTCCGGGTCCACCTTGTCGACCAGCGACGCGCCGAGGAAGAACCCGGGGCCGGAGCTGACCGCGGCCTCGCGCCCGTCGACGACGACCTCGGCCGAGCCCGGCTCGGCGAGGTAGCCGGCGACGCGGTCGCGGTGCTCGCGGGTGATGAGCGGGCCCATCTCCGCGGCCGGGTCGGTGGCCGGGCCGACCGCGATGCGGCCGATCCGCTCGCTGATCGCGGCGACGAGCGGGTCGGCGACGGCGCCGACCGCGACCACGACGGAGACGGCCATGCAGCGCTCCCCCGCCGAGCCGTAGCCGGCCGAGACGGCGGCGTCGGCGGCCGCGTTCACGTCGGCGTCGGGCAGGACCACCATGTGGTTCTTGGCCCCGCCGAGCGCCTGGACGCGCTTGCCGGCGCGGGTGCCGGCCTCGTAGACCGCCTTGGCGATCGGGGTCGAGCCGACGAAGCTCAGCGCCCGCACGTCCGGGTGCTCGATGAGCCGCTCGACCGCCTCCCGGTCGCCCTGCACGACGTTGAAGCAGCCGTCGGGCAGGCCGGCCTGGCGCAGCAGGTCGGCCAGCAGCAGCGAGGCGGACGGGTCCTTCTCGCTGGGCTTGAGCACGAACGTGTTGCCGCACACGAGCGCGTTGCAGAACATCCACATCGGCACCATCGCCGGGAAGTTGAACGGCGTGATGCCGGCGACGACGCCCAGCGGCTGGCGGATGGAGTACACGTCCACGCCCGAGCTGGCCTGCTCGCTGTAGCCGCCCTTGAGCAGGTGCGGGGCGCCCGCGGCGAACTCGATGTTCTCCAGGCCGCGGGCCACCTCGCCGCCCGCGTCGGCGACGGTCTTGCCGTGCTCGGCGCAGATGAGCGCGGCGATCTCCTTGCGGTTGGCGTCGACGAGCTCGCGGAAGCGGAACATGACCTCGGCGCGGCGGGACAGCGACGCGGCCCGCCAGGCCGGGAAGGCGGCGAGGGCGCTCGCCACGGCGGCGTCGGTCTCCGCGGCGGTGGCGGCGACGACGTACGCCTGCTGCTCGCCGGTGGCCGGGTCCCAGACCGGCAGCTGCCGGCCGCTGGTGCCTGATACGGCCTGCCCGTCGAGCCAGTGCCTGATCTCTCGCATCGATGCTCCTACAGCAGGTAGTCGGACAGTCCGCGGCGGACGAACCGTCCGTGGCCCTTGGTGCCGTGATAGGTGTCGCCGGACACGATCACGGTGCCGCGGGAGATGACGGTGTCGACCTTGCCGGCGACCTCGAAGCCCTCCCAGGCCGAGTAGTCCATGTTCATGTGGTGCGTCTCGACGCCGATGCGGGTGCGGGCCGCGGGGTCGTAGAGCACGATGTCGGCGTCGGAGCCGGGCGCGATGATGCCCTTCTGCGGGAAGAGGCCGAACATCCGCGCCGGGGTGGTGGCGATGGTCTCGACCCAGCGGGCCAGCGACAGCTTGCCGTCGACGACGCCCTGGTACAGCAGGTCGACGCGGTGCTCGACGCTGCCGATGCCGTTGGGGATCTTCGAGAAGTCGCCGATGCCCATCTCCTTCTGGTCCTTGAAGCAGAAGGGGCAGTGGTCGGTGGAGACCACGGACAGGTCGTTGGAGCGCAGGCCCTTCCACAGGTCGGCCCGGTGGCTCTCGTGCTTGCTGCGCAGCGGCGTGGAGCAGACCCACTTCGCGCCCTCGAAGCCGTCGGCGCCGAGCTGGTCCTCCAGGGTCAGGTACAGGTACTGCGGGCACGTCTCGGCGAACACGTTGCGGCCGAGGTCCCGGGCGGCGGCGACCTGCTCGAGGGCCTTGCTGGCCGAGAGGTGCACGATGTAGAGCGGGCAGTCGGCGGCCACCGAGGCCAGCCAGATCGCGCGGCTGGTCGCCTCGGCCTCGAGCGCCTCCGGGCGGGTGATGCCGTGGTAGAGCGGGTCCGTCTCGCCGCGCTCGAGCGCCTGCTTGACAAGCACGTCGATGGCCGGGCCGTTCTCCGCGTGCATCATGATCATGGCGCCGTTGTCCCGGGCCTTCTGCATCGCGCGCAGGATCTGCCCGTCGTCGCTGTAGAAGACGCCGGGGTACGCCATGAACAGCTTGAAGCTCGTGATGCCCTCGGTGGCGACCAGCTGGTCCATCGCCTTGAGCGAGTCGTCGTCAACGCCACCGATGATCATGTGGAAGGCGTAGTCGATGTGGCACTCGCCCTGGGTCTTCGCGTGCCACGCGGCGAGCCCGTCCTGGACCACCTCGCCGTAGCGCTGGATGGCGAAGTCGATGATGGTCGTGGTGCCGCCGAAGGCCGCGGCCCGGGTGCCGGTGTCGAAGGTGTCGCTGGCCTTGGTGCCGCCGAACGGCATCTCCATGTGCGTGTGGGCGTCGACGGCGCCGGGGATGACGTACTTCCCGGTCGCGTCGAGCACCTCGAAGTCACCCTCGACGGGCCCGTCGCCGGGCATGAAGATCGCCGAGATCTTCTCCCCCACCACGAGCACGTCGGCGGCGATCGGACCCTGCGGCCCGACCACCGTCCCACCCTTGATCAACAAGGTCGTCACGGCTGTACCAGCTCCCCGTAGGCGTCGGGACGGCGGTCGCGGTAGAACTGCCAGCGGTCGCGGACCGCGGCGAGCAGGTCCATGTCCAGATCACGGACGATGAGCTCCGGGTTGTGCGCGTCGCCGACCTCGCCGACGAACTTGCCCTCGGGGTCGACGAAGTAACTGGTGCCGTAGAAGTCGTTCTCGCCGAGGTCCTCGATGCCGGTGCGGTTGATCGCGCCGATGAAGTACTCGTTCGCCACCGCGCTGGCCGGCTGCTCGAGCTGCCACAGATAGGCCGAGAGCCCGCGGCTGGTCGCCGACGGGTTGAACACGATCTGGGCGCCGTTGAGGCCGAGCGCGCGCCAGCCCTCGGGAAAGTGCCGGTCGTAGCAGATGTAGACGCCGACCTTGCCCACGGCGGTGTCGAAGACGGGGTAGCCGAGGTTGCCGGGGCGGAAGTAGAACTTCTCCCAGAAGCCCTTCACCTGCGGGATGTGGTTTTTGCGGTACTTGCCGAGGTACTTGCCGTCCGCGTCCACGACGGCGGCGGTGTTGTAGAGGACGCCGGGCTGCTCCTGCTCGTACATCGGCAGGACCATGACCATGCCCAGCTCGGCGGCGAGGGCCTGGAAGCGCTCGGTGGTCGGGCCGGGGATCGACTCGGCGTACTCGTAGTAGGCGGAGTCCTGCACCTGGCAGAAGTAGGGGCCGTAGAACAGCTCCTGGAAACAGATGACCTTGGCGCCCTGGGCCGCGGCCTGTCGTGCGTAGTCCTCGTGCGCCTTGATCATCGATTCCTTGTCGCCGGTCCAGTTCGTCTGCACGATGGCGGCGCGAATCACGGTCATGGCTGCCCCTCTCTGGTCGGTCCACAGTGGCCGGTAGCGGGGATTGCCCGGCGGCAGACCGCCCTTGATCCCGGGTCGGATGCCGTAGGACACTAACGACACAAATCTAGGCGGACAATGGTCCAAGCGTTACAGAATGTTTCGGAGATGTAATTTGCTAGCGCTCATCACGGGGGCGGTGGACGACCGCAGTGCCCGGGGAATCGCCGCTGCCGTCAGCCGTCTCGTGACCGCCGGGGCATTGCCCGCCGGCACCCGCCTGCCGACCGTGCGCGACGTCGCCCGGGAGCTCGGGATCAGCCCGACCACGGTCAGCGAGGCGTGGCGCAGCCTGGCCCGCGCGGGCGCCATCCAGACCCGGGGCCGCTCGGGCACGTTCGTGGCCGGCCCGTCGGTGCCGCGGCAGCGGCTGCGGTACGCCCAGCTCGGCGCCCGCGTGAGCGAGCTGCGCGGCGGCCTGCTGCGCGACTACTCGACCGGCATTCCGGACTACGACCTGCTGCCGAGCCTCACCGAGGCGCTCAAGCGCATCGGCGACGCCCGGCTGACCACCTCCTACCTCGACGGCGCCGTGCTGCCGGGCCTGGAGGAGGTGCTGCGCGAGCGCTGGCCGTTCCCGCCCGAGCGGCTCACCGTGGTCGACGGCGCGATGGACGCCCTGGACCGCATCACCGGCGTGGTGGTCCGCTTCGGCGACCACGTGCTCGTCGAGGACCCGGCGTTCCCGCCGACGCTGGACCTGCTGGAGACCGTCGGCGCGACGGTCGTCGGGGTCGGCATCGACGAGCACGGCCTGCGCCCCGACGCGCTCACCGCGGCCCTGGCCGGCTACGAGCCCGTCGCGCTGTTCCTCCAGCCGCGCGCCCACAACCCGACCGGCGCCAGCATGACCCCGGCCCGCGCCGACAAGCTCGCCCGCATCCTGGCCCGCCACCCCGGCGTCACCGTGATCGAGGACGACCACGCCGGGGCGATCGCGACCGCCCCGCCGGTGAGCCTGGGCCGGCGGCTGCCCGACCGGACCGTGCACGTCGTCAGCTTCTCCAAGAGCCACGGCCCGGACCTGCGCCTGGCCGCGATCGGCGGACCGGCGTCGGTCGTCACCGCGGTCACGGATCGCCGGCTGCTCGGCCCCGGCTGGTCGTCGCGGCTGCTGCAGGCCGTTTTGCTCGACCTGCTCACCAATCCGGCGACGGTACGGCAGGTGGCCGAGGCCCGCGACGAGTACGCCCGCCGCCGCACCGCCCTGCTCGACGCCCTCGACGCGCGCGGGGTCACGGCCACCGGCGCCGACGGCATCAACATCTGGATGGCCGTCGCGAACCAGCAGGTCGCGCTGCTCACCCTCGCCGCACACGGGATCGCGGTGGCGCCCGGGGCCCCGTTCGAGGTGAGCCACCAGGACAGCGACCACGTGCGGATCACCGCCGGGCTGGTCCGCGACGACTTCGAGGCCCTCGCCGGCATCTTCGCCGAGGCGGCCGGCGGCGAGGTGCGCGGCAGCGGCCCGCGCGCGGCCAGCCATCCCCGCGGATGGCGGTGAAATCGGCAGTGCTCCCTTGACGGCCTTCCTCGCCAGACACTGGTGATGGTGCGTGATGGACGCGACAACCAGGCCCGCGCCCTGGCCGCGCGGCGCTCGGGCATGATGACCGGGTGAGGTACGTGGCGATCGGCGACAGTTTCACCGAGGGCATGGGGGACGAGCGGGCCGACGGTGTCCCCCGCGGCTGGGCGGACCTGGTCGCCGCCGGGATCGCCGAGGCGACCGGGGAGACGGTGCAGTACGCCAATCTCGCCATCCGCGGCCGCCTGCTGGGGCCGATCCTGGACGAGCAGCTGGACGTCGCCCTGGGCCTCGACCCGACGCCGACGATGCTGTCGCTCAACGGCGGCGGCAACGACATGATGCGCCGCGGCACCGACATGGACCACCTGCTGGAGCTGACGGAGATGGCGGTGCGCCGCACCTCGGAGGCGGGCGTGCGGATGCTCCTGCTCAGCGGCGCGGACCCGTCGGAGCACCTGCCCTTCGGCAAGGTGATCCACCGCAAGGGCACCATCCTGTCCGCGGCCGTCCGCGAGCTGACGGAGCGCTACGACGCCCTGTTCGTAAACGTCTTCGGTGACGAGGAGATCCGCCGCGCCCCGTACTGGTCCGCCGACCGCCTGCACCTCAACGCGGCCGGCCACCGCCGGGTCGCGGGCCTGGTTCTGACCGCGCTGGGCCACGCGACCACGGCCCACCGCATCGACCCCGGCCCGGCCCCGTCGAAGGGCCTGCTGGCCGAGGCCAGGTACTACCGCGAGCACGTCCTGCCCTGGGTGACCCGCCGCCTGCGGGGCCGCTCATCGGGCGACGGCCGCGCGGCGAAGTACCCGGCGTGGACCCCGATCGGCTGACTGTCCTCCTGGCTCGCTTCGCTCGCGGCGGGGGAGCTCCGCTCCACCCGCACCCCCTCAAAACCTGCGGAAACTCCCTCCAGCGCCGAAGAGTCATACGAAGGGCGGGCAGGCGGTCAGGAGCAGCCGCGGTGCCCCTCACAGCACGAGGGCGGCCGTCTGCTCGGCGATCGCGTGCTCCTCGTCCGTCGGGACCACGCACACCGCGACCCGCGACCCGTCGGGGCTGATGATGCGCTCGCTCGCCGCGTTGCGGGACTCGTCCACGGCGATGCCCCACGAGTCCAGGCCGCTCAGGGCGGCCGCGCGCACGGCCGGGGCGTGCTCGCCCACGCCCGCGGTGAACACGATCGCGTCGAGGCGGCCGAGCACGGCGTGGAAGGCGCCGACGTACTTGCGGATGCGGTGGCAGTACACGTCGAAGGCGAGGGCAGCGGCCGAGTCACCGGCTTCGCGGCGCTCCAGGATGGTGCGCATGTCGTTCACGCCGGCCAGGCCGAGGAGCCCGGCGTGGCGCTGCAGGGTGTCGTCGACCGCGGCGAAGTCCATCCCCGCGACGCGGTTGAGGTAGGCGGGCACGGCCGGGTCGAGGTCGCCGGAGCGGGTACCCATGACCAGGCCCTCCAGCGGGGTCAGGCCCATCGACGTGTCGACGCTGCGCCCGCCCCGCACCGCCGTGGCGCTCGCCCCGTTGCCCAGGTGCAGGACGATGAGGTTGAGGTCCTCGAGCGGCCGTTGGAGCAGGGCCGCGGCGCGCCCGGCGACATAGCCGCACGAGGTGCCGTGAAAACCGAAACGCCGGATGTCGTACCGCTGCGCGAGGTCACGATCGATGGCGTACGTGGACGCGGCGGGCGGGATGGTCGCGTGGAAGGCGGTGTCGAACACGGCCACGTGCGCCACGGCGGGGAGCTTCTCGCGGGCCGCCTCGATGCCCGTGATGCCCCCGGGGTTGTGCAGGGGGGCCAGCGGTACGAGCGCGTGCAACACCTCGAGCACGTCGTCGTCGACGACCGCGGGCGCGTTGAAGCGGGAGCCGCCGTGCACGATCCGGTGGCCGACCGCCTCGATCGCGGCGTCGCCGAGCCCGTCGAGCACCTGGCCGAGGGCGGCCGCGTGGTCCGGCACCCCGCCGGGCTCCCCGATCCGCTCGATCAGGCCCCGCTCCCCCGCCCCCGGATCGGCGAGATCCACGACACGAAACTTCACCGACGACGAGCCGCTGTTGAGCACGAGGATCATGCCAGGCAGACTAACGCCGTGGCCCGCATCGTGTACCTCGTCGAGCACGGACCCGACTCCGGCAAGTCGGCCGTGGCCCTCGGACTCGCCGAACTGCTGTCGCGCAAGGTGCCGCGGATCGGCGTTTTCCGGCCCGTCGCCCCCGAGTCGCAGGACGTTCTGCTGGAGTTGCTGCGCTCGCGGTACAACATCGGGGACGATCGCCTCTACGGGGTGACGTATGCGGAGGCGTCGGCGATGCTCGCGGCCGGGCGCGCCGAGGAGCTCGTGGGGCAGGTCGTCGAGCACTTCCGCCTGGTCTCCCAGCAGCACGACGCGGTCGTGGTCATCGGCACCGACATCGACGACGATCTCGCGTTCAACGTCCGCCTGGCCAACGAGTTCGGCGCGGTCGTGGTGTCCGTCGTCAACGGCACCGGCGCCGATGAGTCCACACTGGACTCGATGGCCCGCCAGGCCTACCACGCGCTGGCCGACCTCGACGCGACCGTCGCCGCCGTGGTGCTCAACCGCACCCCCGAGGCCGTGGCCGCGCCCAAGCTGCCGGTGCCCTGCTTCGTGATCCCGGACGTGCCCACGATCGGCGCGCCCACCGTGGCCGAGGTCGCCGCCCAGCTCGGCGCGAGCGTGGTGACCGCCGGCGGCGACCGGGACGCGGCGCTCGGGCGCGACGTGCTCGACTACGTCGTGGGGGCCGCGCAGGTGCCCGCCGTACTGAGCCATCTGACGCCCGACTGCCTGCTCATCACGCCCGGGGACCGCGCGGACCTGCTCGTGGCCGCGGGCGCCGCGCACGCGTCGGGCCTGGTGCCGCTGGCCGGGATCGTGCTCACGCTCGGCATCGCGCCCGACCCCGCGGCCCTGGGCCTCTTCGAGCGGCTCAACCCCGGGCTCGCGGTGCTGTCGGTGCCGAAGGCCAGCTACGACACCATCGCGTCGTCCACGCGCATGGAGCACCGCCTGAGCGCGGCCAACCCGCGCAAGGTCGAGGCGGCCCTGGGCGCGTTCGAGTCCAATGTGGACACCGCGGCGCTGGCCGACGTGCTGGAGCTGACGGCGTCGGCTCGGGTGACGCCGCTCATGTTCGAGTACGACCTCATCGACCGCGCCCGCACCGACCGCCGCCGCCTCGTGCTGCCCGAGGGGACCGAGGAGCGCATCCTGCGCGCCGCGGACATCCTGCTGCGCCGCGGAGTCGCGGACCTGACCCTGCTCGGCGACCCGGCGGTGATCCGGGCCAAGGCGCGCGACCTGAGCCTCGACCTCGGCGGCGCCACGCTGGTCGACCCGGTGACGAGCCCGCTGCGCGAGGAGTTCGCCGCGACCTACCGCGACCTGCGCGCCCACAAGGGCGTCACGTTCGACCTGGCCCATGACGTGGTGGCCGACGTGTCGTACTTCGGCACGCTCATGGTCCAGCTGGGCCACGCCGACGGCATGGTGTCGGGCGCGACCCACACCACCGCCGCCACGATCCGCCCCGCCTTCGAGATCATCAAGACCGTCCCGGGCCTGAGCGTCGCCTCGAGCGTCTTCTTCATGCTGCTGCCCGACCGCGTCCTGGTCTACGGCGACTGCGCGGTGAACCCCGACCCGGACGCGGAACAGCTCGCGGACATCGCCCTGTCCTCGGCCGACACCGCCGCCCGCTTCGGTGTCACGCCGCGCGTGGCCATGCTGTCGTACTCCACGGGCACCTCCGGCTCGGGCGCCGACGTCACGAAGGTCGCGGAGGCCACGGCCATCGTCCGCGCGCGGCGGCCGGACCTGCCGGTGGAGGGCCCGATCCAGTACGACGCGGCGATCGACCCCGCGGTGGCCGCGACGAAGCTGCCCGGCAGCCCGGTGGCCGGCCAAGCGACGGTCTTCGTGTTCCCGGACCTGAACACGGGCAACAACACGTACAAGGCGGTCCAGCGCTCGGCGAACGCCGTGGCGGTGGGCCCGGTCATGCAGGGCCTGCGGAAGCCGGTGAACGACCTGTCAAGGGGCGCGACGGTGAAGGACATCGTGAACACGGTGGCCATCACGGCGATCCAGTCCCAGCCCACGGCCCAGTAACCACTCCTCCCCCATCGCTTTCGCCCGCGCTGCTGGAGTTCGTACACCTCCGGCAGCGCACACTTGTCCGCTCGCTCTTGTCCGCCCGCACTTGTCCGCCCGCTCTTGTCCGCCCGCTCTTGTCCGCTCGCTCTTCTTCGCCCGCGGTCCTTCGGCACCGGGGTTATGCACCCCCGCCGCTCGCACCTCCCGCCCGCGCTCCTTCAACGCCGGGTTATGCACCCCCACATCTCCCGCCGGCGCTCCTTCGGCACCGGGGTTATGCACCCCCGCCCCTCGCACTTCCGGCCCCCGCTCCCCGGGAACTCACGGTCCCCCTACTCGGGCGGCATTGGGTTATTTGTCATACCTATGGGGCACGATGGGGAGATGATTGCGAGACTCTCGTCAGTCGTGCTGGACGCCTCGGACCCGCATGCCCTAGCCCGGTTCTACTCGGAACTGCTCGACCTGCCCATCACCAAGGTCGACGGCGACTGGATCGACATCGGCGACGGCGCCAGCCGAATCAGCTTCCAGCACGCCCCGAACCACATCCCGCCGCAGTGGCCGGACCCGAACTACCCGCAGCAACTCCACCTGGACATCTGGGTCGACGACATCGACGCCGCGGAGTCAAAGGTCCTGCGCATGGGCGCCCAGCTGCTCTCGTCCAAGGAGGAAGGCTTCCGCGTCTACAGCGACCCGGCCGGCCATCCCTTCTGCCTCGAGCACAGCTGAGCCCGCCGCCCCACGACCGCGCCCGGCTTGACCACCGCCCGCGCGACCGCCACCGCCCGCGCGCTCGTTATGGGCCGCGCGCACGCCGCCGCCCGCGCGCACGCCACGGCCGCGCGCACGCCACGGCCGCGCGCTCGCCACGGCCGCACGCTCGCCACGGCCGCACGCCTGCCGCCGCCCGCGCGCACACCGCCGCGCGCTCGCCACGGGCCCCGCTCGCCACGGGCCGCACGCCTGCCGCCGCCCGCGCGCACGCCGCCGCGCGCTCGCCACGGGCCGCGCGCCTGCCACCGCCCGCGCGCACGCCACCGGTCAGGCGGTGGCCACCTCGCGCCCGGCTAGCGGTCGACCACGCGGCGCGCCCACCGGCCGACGAACGCGATGACGCCGCGAGGCAGCCCCGGCCCTGCTGCACCGAGGGCTGCGGATTTCGCGGGGGCGGGCCCGCCTCATCGCATGTGAGCCGTGCCTGGGACCCGCCGCGACGTCTTCGACCGCGGCCGACTTACGGGTCGGCGGTGGCCTTCGCCGGGCAGCCGTTCTTCTGCTGCCACGCGTCGAGCTCGGCGACCGGGGACTTCTCCTTGCCGGCCTTCCAAGCGTCCAGGTAGGACCAGGGCCAGATCACCCCGCGCCGCGTCCACCAGTCGCCGGTCTTGGCGCACGCCGGGGACAGGCCGAAGTGGATGTGGCAGGCGCTCGCGTCGCCGGTGCGGCCGACCTTGGCCACTGGCTGGCCGGCCTGCACCACGGTGCCCGCCTCGATGCCGTTGTCGATCGACGCGAAGTGGGACATGTAGTAGCGGGCGCCGTCGTTGCCCAGGATCGACACGGACAGGCCGCCGCGGGAGGAGCCCTCGTTGGCCTTGGCGGTCCAGGTGTCGACCTTGGCGACCTCCAGGACGGTGCCGTCGACGGGCGAGAGGGCGTTCAGGCCGCAGTTCGCGATGATGTCGCTCGCCGGGTAGTCGTGGTGGTCGTGCGAGTAGGAGCCCTTGCCCTGCAGCGGGAACACGTGCTTCGTGGTTCCCCTGGGCGCCTCGCTGCTCGGGTTCGCGCCTAGCCCGGCGCCGTTGTTCGAGGCGGGTGCGCTCGGCACCTGGCGGCCGGGCGACTGCTGCGCCGCCGGTGCCTGGCTCGACGGGGCCGGGTCGTCGCCGCAGGCGGTCGCGCCCAGGGCCACCGCGAGCAGGGCCGCGCCGGCGAGCGCCGCGCGGGCCGAGCCGGTCCGATAGCGCGCCCGCGTACTCACTCGCTGGACAGACATCGCCCGCCACCCTACGCGCTGCCGTCAACCCACCCCAAGTCACCGCCCGGCCACTGCTCGCCGCCCCTCGACGCCCCCGTTCCGTGAATGCCGCGTGACCGATTTTTCGCCTGGCGGGGTATAAATCCGGCGCGGAGCGCCGGATCGATCAAGCGGGGCCGAGCGCTGAGGAACACACGGGCCGAGTGCCGGCGAAACGCGAGCCCGAGCGCTGAGGAACACGGGGCCGAGCACTGAGGAAGTGCCCGAGCATTGAGGAGCGGGGGCCAAGCCCTGCGGAACGCGGCCCCGAGCACTGGGAAGACGCGGCGCATGCAGGCCGTGAGCACGCAGGGCCAGCACGGCGCATGCAGGCCGTGAGCACGCAGGGCCAGCACGGCGCATGCAGGCCGTGAGCACGCAGGGCCAGCGCGGCGCATGCAGGCCGTGAGCACGCAGGGCCAGCACGGCGCATGCAGGCCGTGAGCACGCAGGGAAAGGGCCAGCGTGACGAGCGGCCCCGAGCGCAGGGAAAGAAGCGCCGCGAGTGGGTGCGGGGACGGCAGGCGCGTCAGTAGCGGGCGGCGTACGACGTCGGGGGCTCGCCGAACATGTTGGTGAAGTCGCGCGTCAGGTGGGCCTGGTCCGCGTAGCCCAGGTCGGCGGCCAGGGCGGCCCAGTCGATCGGGGTCCGTGCCGCCATCCGCTCGGTCACCTCGTGCAGGCGGAAGCGGCGCAGCACCCACTTCGGGCTCACACCTACGTGTTCGGCGAAGAGCCGCTGCAGGTGGCGTTCGCTGACCGCCCAGCGCGTCGTCAGCTGGTCGACCCGGCGCAGGTCGGGCGAGCCGGCGATCTCCCCCACCCGGCGGGCGGCCTCGTCGCCGGGTGGGTCCGGCCGCAAACCGGTCAGCAGGTAGTCGTTCAAGGCGTCCACCGGAGGTGCCGGCTCCTCATCAGCGGTCAGGTGGGTGAGGTCCAGCGGCGGGAGGTCGGCGAAGACCGCCTCGGCCGGGAGGGACCGGTCGGTGATCGTGTCCACCGGGGCGTTCAGGTAGCGGCGGAAGACGCCCGGGCGGAAGGCCACGCCCAGCACCGCCGCCCGGCCCGACAGGACTCTCGTCACACGGCCCCGGGCGACGCCGTGGATCATGGGCGGGCCGGTGGTGGAGAAGGTCAGCTGGACGTTCGGCCGCGGGACCATGAGCTGGGTGTAGTCCGGCTGGTCGCGCAGGTCCCAGCGGGCCCACCAGTAGTGGGAGATCAGCGCCGAGAGCTCCGCGGGCGGGGGTGCGAAGCCGTGGGACTGGAAGGACGACCAGGCTCCGGCCAGCTCGCGGCGGTCGCGCATCCGGCACATTTTGCCAGCACCAGCGCGTGGTGCGGTCTTGCCCCACGGAGGCCGGGATTTCTGGCGGGAGCGACGGTCCGCAGGTGACGCGGGCCCGAGCCGTGAAGCCCCAAAGAAGGAACGTCGGCCACATTATGCGGATATGTCGGATTTGTCGGCGGGGGTCGGCTTTACTGAACCGGTCACGAGAACAACGCGGAACCGTCGAGGGTGCCGGACAGCGCACACGGGGGACGACGGACGCCGCGGAGCAGCGGGTCCGGGGGGCAACGGCGCCAACCGGACCCGTTTCTGTTTGGTGTGGTGGCGGGGGCGTTGCGTACAGTTCCCGTCGTGACCTCGCACGACCCCCATGAAGAAGCCCCCGGCATCGATCCCGAGCGGCTGGCCATCTGCCTCGCCGTGTTCGAGGAGCTGGCCGAGCTGCCGCCCGAGCACCCCGACGTGCTGCGCGTACGGCGGGCCACCTCGCACCTCTACAAGCACGTCAAGCGGCAGCGCCGCAGTGAGCGGCGGGCCGCCGTCACCGAGAACGACCGGATCGTCACCGCGGCCACCGCGACCGGGGCGCCGGGGCGGATCGACGACGAGACGCAGGGCATCGCGCTGGTGTCGCCGACCATCGGGGCCACCGCGGGGCGGCTGAAGCGCGCCCGTTCGTGCTACACGTGCAAGACGCGCTACGTCGACGTCGACGCGTTCTACCACCAGCTCTGCCCGCCTTGCGCCAGGCTCAACCGGGAGCGGCGCGACCAGCGCGCGGACCTGAGCGGGCGGCGCGCCCTGCTCACCGGCGGACGAGCCAAGATCGGCATGTACATCGCGCTGCGGCTGCTGCGCGACGGGGCGCACACGACGATCACCACGCGGTTCCCCAACGACGCCGTGCGGCGCTTCGCGGCCATGGCGGACAGCGCGGACTGGCTGCACCGGCTGCGCATCGTCGGCATCGACCTGCGGGACCCGGCCCAGGTCGTCGCGCTCGCCGACGACGTGGCCGCGCAGGGGCCGCTCGACATCCTCATCAACAACGCGGCGCAGACGGTGAAGCGCGCCGCCGGCTCCTACTCGCACCTGGTCGCCGCCGAGTCCGCGCCGCTCATGCTCGACGGCCCGATGCCCGACGTGGTGACGTTCCACAAGACCGACGCGGAGCTCGTGCTCGAGTCCGGGCGGGCGGGCGGGCTCATCGCGCCGGACGCGCTCACCGCGCTCGCGCTGACCAGCCGGAACACGACCCCGGAGAAGATCGCGGCGCTCACCGCCATCGACGCGGGCGGGCTGGTGCCCGACCTGGCCTCGTCCAACAGCTGGGTGCAGACGGTCGAGGAGGTCGACCCGCTGGAGCTGCTCGAGGTGCAGCTGTGCAACGTCACCGCGCCGTTCATCCTGGTCTCGCGGCTGCGGCCGGCGCTCAAGGCGGCGAGCGCGCGGCGCAAGTACGTCGTGAACGTCTCCGCCATGGAGGGGCAGTTCAGCCGCCGGTACAAGGGGCCCGGCCACCCGCACACCAACATGGCCAAGGCCGCGCTGAACATGCTCACGCGCACGAGCGCCGAGGAGATGCTCAACGACGGCATCCTCATGACGGCCGTCGACACCGGATGGATCACCGACGAGCGGCCGCACCCGCAGAAGATGCGCCTGCACGAGGAGGGCTTCCACGCGCCGCTGGACCTCGCCGACGGGGCCGCGCGGGTCTACGACCCGATCGTGCGCGGCGAGCGCGGCGAGGACCTCTACGGCTGCTTCCTCAAGGACTTCGAGCCGTCGAGCTGGTGACCTACCGCAGCTGATACATGAGCATGAACTTGCCGACCTGGACCTCGTCGCCGTCGTTCAGGTTGGCGCTCTTGACCCGCTCGCCGTTGACGTAGGTGCCGTTGAGGCTGCCCAGGTCGAGCATCGAGTAGCCGAAGCCGCCGCCGTTGCGGTGGAACTCGACGTGCTTGCGCGACACCGTGTTGTCGTCGAGCACGATCTGGTTGGCCGAGTCGCGGCCGCAGCGCACCACGTCGCCGTCGAGGGCGAACTCGGCCCCGGCCTCGGCGCCCTTGCGGATCAGCAGCGTGGCGCGGCCCGAGGGCAGCTTCTCCATGTGCGCGGTCAGGTCCAGCGGCTGGGTCGGGCCCTCGGGCGCCTGGACCGAGGCCGTGTTGAGCAGCTCCTCGGTGGTCAGGATCGGCACGCCCCAGTGCCGGGCCAGCGCGATCGCCTCGAGCGGCGCCGCCGGCACCCGGATGCCCTGCCCCAGCACCAGCTGGAACGGCCCGTGCGCGGCCACGACCTCGATCGCCCGCAGCGGCGCGTTCAACGCCATCAGCGCGCGCTGGAACAGCTCCGCGCTGATGGGCTCGTCCATGCTGCGCGGGCCGCCCTCGACGGGCAGCTGCAGGTGCCGGCCCGTGGGTTCGTCCTTGAGCAGGACCACGGGACGGCTCTGCCAGGTCTGCGCACGCACACCCACCACGACGAGCTCTCGCATGCCCCGCCTCCCGAGTCCGTAGTCAAAGGCTGTCAACCCCTGTGCGCCTAACGGTACCGTGTCGGGCGACCGGCACCCTGGGCCGGTCAGGTGGAGGTCTATCGTCGGATCTGTCCGATCTGCCGCATCAGCCGGTCGACCTCGGCCGCCCAGTCGACCTGTTCGCCCCGGTCGCGCCGCGTTCGGGCGGTCCCGGCCAGCACGAGCTCGACGAAATCGGCTCCCGTCGTGAAGCCGACAGCAACTTCGGTCGCGATCTGCTGGTACTGCGGCGCCACCCAGAACTCGAACGCCTGCGACACGTCGCCCGAGTTGAGCCGGAAACCCAGCGTGCGCAGCGCCTCGAGGGCCGCGGCCTCGGCCGGGAGCGGGTGCACGGCCACGAAGTCCAGGTCGCCGGGGTCGTGGGCGAAGGCGACCTCGAGCTCGGTGCGCACCCCGACGGCCAGGCCGGGGACCCGCTCGCCATACACATGCGTGATCGGCGTTTCCAGCGGAAGAGCCAGCGTCATCGGTACGGCCCGAGCCTCCCCCGCCCGCAGCCGGAACTCCCCGGCCAGCTCGTGACGGCCCAGCTCACGGGTCTCGGAGCCGTCCCGGGTCACCAGGGTCAGCACGATCCGCTCGATCTCGACGTCGCGCTCGCCGCCGGTGAGGTGCACGGCTCCGGCGAGTGACTCCCCCGGGCGGCACACAGGATCATCGAGTACCGTATCGACGGCCGGGCCGCCCACGCCCAGCGCGGCGCGGCGCAGGCTCCGGAAGACCATGGCGGGCACACTAACACGCGGCACTGTAGGGTTGGATCGTGTCAAAGCTGCTGCGGATCGGGGAACTCGCGAACCAGGCCGGCGTGTCGACCCGCACGGTCGACTTCTACACCGGGCTCGGCCTGATCGAGTCGGCCGAGCGGACGGCCGGAAACTTCCGCCTGTACGACGCCTCCTGCATCGAGCGCATCGCGGCCATCAAGGCGCTGGAGGCCAACGGCGTGAGCCTGGCCGACATGGCCGGCGCGCTCGAACGCGGCGCGGGCGACCTCACCGGGCAGCTCAGCCAGGTGCAGGGCGACATCGAGACGCTGCGCGAGGCCGCCGTGCACGCCGGGCCGGCCGCGCACCAGCTCCTGCTCGCGCTCACGGCGCGGCTGCAGTCGCTGGTGCACACGGCCATCGAGCTGACCCAGAACCTGCCGCCGCTCGGCGGCTGAGCGCCTACGCCCTGATCTCCGCTCCGGCCTACGCCCGGACCAGCTCGGCGATACGCCGGCCGTGCTCGGCCGCGTGCTCGTGGCCGGTCTTCAGCAGCTCGGCGGCCAGCCCGCGCAGCGGCTCCATCGCCGGGTTGACGTCGGCGAGCGTCAGCTCCGCCTCGGCCACGTGCACGTCGAGGTGCAGCACCTCGGCGAGGACGCGCCGCACGTAGGGGCCGTTGTGGTCCCAGCCCTCCTTCGGCGTGCCCGGTCCGTAACCGCCGCCGCGGCTCATCGCGAGCACCGCCGGGCGCCCGGCGAGGGGGCGGTCGCCGTAACCGCCGAAGCGCTGGTTGAACAGGACCAGGTCGATCCAGGTCTTGAAGCTCGCCGGCACGCCCCAGTTGTAGAGCGGCACCGCGAAGACGTACGCGTCCGCGTCGAGCAGCTCGGTGGTGAGGCGGTCGACCAGCTCGAGCGCCTCGGGGGACTTCTCCGCCGCCAGCGCGTTGCGCGCCCACAGGTCGGCGGGCAGCGGTTCGAGCCCGATGTCACGGCGGGCCACGGTGGCGCCGGGGTGCTCGGCGAGCCAGGCCTGCTCGGCGGTGTCGGCGAGCGCGCGGCTCACGGACCCGGTCGTGCGGATGCTCGCGTCGAGACGGAAGAGATGCATGATGCGGTACCTCCACGGTGTCCTGCTGTACGAGAGAAAGTCTGCTTCACAGAACATCTGGTGGCAAGAGTGCGTGACCTGCTTATCATTGCTGACATGACGCACGCGGCTGACTCGCACGTCGAGCTCCAGGCGGACCTCGGCTGGGCGCTGGGCGTGCTGCTGCGCGGCTACGCGAAGGGCGCCCAGTCGGTGATCGCCGACGTGCCCGGCGGCCCGCGCGGCTACCAGGTCCTGACCTCCGCCGTCGACGGGGCGGCCTGCACCCAGCTCGCCCTGGCCAACAAGCTGGGCATCGACCGGACCGTCATGACCTACCTGCTCGACGACCTCGAGAAGGCCGGCCTGATCGAGCGCAAGCCGGACCCGGCCGACCGCCGCGCGCGGCGCGTCCTGGCCACCGAGGCGGGCCGCGCGACCCTGTGCGGCCTGCAGCGCAAGCTGCGCCACGTCGAGGACCGGGTGCTGGGCGCCCTGCCGGACGAGGACCGGGGCCGCTTCCGGGAGATGCTGCGGGCCGTGGCCGTCGACCTCGACGCCCACGACCCGCTGAGCGACGCCTGCTCCGTGGTCGAGACCTTCAGCGGCGTCGAACCCGCTACTCGGGCCCGCCGCTCTTCCAGTTCGGGTCGCGCCCGCTGAGCCCGAGCACGCGCGCGAACCACGGCGCGCCGCCGGCGACCGGGACCTCGGGCCCGTAGACGCCCATCGCCCGGCCCTGCTCGGCGGAGCGGGCGACCTCGGCGTACATGGCTTCGAGCACGTCGTCCCCGAACGCGATCGGCACGCCGAGCGCCCGCGCCAGGTCCCACCCGTGCAGCACGAACTCGCCGAGCACCATCCCGCCGACGAGATCCGCGGGCAGCTCGACCGTGGCCATGACCGTTTCGCCCGTCCACGCCCGCGGCTCACCCCACGCCGCCGCGAGCCGCTCGACCTGCGCGCGCACGTCCCCGTCACCGCCGCCGGGCGGCACCGCCTCCTTGCGCGCCGCCCCCTCGAGCGACGGCCCCCATTCGAGCAGGTGCGCACGCAGCGCGCGCACGTCCCACTCCCCGCACGGCGTCGGCCGGTCGAGGTCACCGGGCGTGATCCGCCCGAGGAGGTCGAGCATGACGGGGGCGGCCGCGACTGTCAGCTGGTGCTTGTCCATGCCCTCAACCTCTCGCACCGGCACCGGCCCCGTCTTGGACAAACCCGCCAGGCGCGTGGCGGGCGACCGGGCGCAGCCACGGCACGGCCAGCAGGATCACCACGGGCGAGAGGATGAAGCCCGCGCGCGTCGAGGTCACCGCGTCCAGGATGGCGCCGTCGATCGCCGCGCCGGCCGCGGCCCCGACCGAGAAGGCGGTGGCCACCCAGGCGAAGGCCTCCGCGGCCGTGCCCGCCGGGGCGATGCGGTCCACGGTCAGGAACGCCCCGGCCAGCAGCGGCGGCAGGAACAGGCCGCACAGCACGGCGAGCGGCACCATGAGCGCGGCCGGGGACGGGGTCAGCAGCAGCGGCACGTAGGCGAGGCCGAGCAGGGCGCCCAGCAGCGGCAGCCGGCGCGCGTCCACCCGCACGCGGGTGTTCACCAGGCCGCCGATGAGCGCGCCGAAGGCCTGCGCGGCCAGCAGCCAGCTGGAGAACGAGCGGTGCCCGACCGACTCGGCGTAGTCCAGCATCGCCACCGGCAGCGAGCCCACGCCCGCGCCGATCAGGACCACCGCGGTCAGCAGCAGCCGCAGCGGGCCCGAGCGCAGGGCGCCCGCCCAGTGCCGCTCCGCGGGCTCGCCGCGCCAGGCGCGCACGGCCGGGGTGGTCACGAACCAGACGGTGCCGAGCAGCTGGAGCGCGGCGGTGGCCAGGACGCCGGCCGTACCGCCGCCGAGGGCCACCGCCACGCCGGCGACGAGCGGGCCGAAGATGAAGATGAGCTCCTGCACGGCGATGTCGAGGGTGTACGCGGTGGGGACCTGCTCCTCGTCGAGCAGGCTCCGCCAGAGCACCCGCAGGCCGGCCTCGAACGGCGGGGCGCCCAGGCCCGCGAGGAGCCCGGCGATCAGCGCCGCCCAGAGCGGTACACCCTGGACCAGCACGACGAAGCCGAGCGTGGACAGGGCGGCGCCGGCGAGCATGACCGGCGGCTGGCGGAGCCGGTCCGCGATGCGCGCCAGGACGGGGCCGCCCACGGCCAGGCCGGCGGTGTAGACGCCCACGAGCAGGCCGGCGGCGGCGATGGAGAGGCTCTCGCGCGCGTACAGCAGCAGGGCCACCGGGGCCGCGCCCAGCGGCAGCCGCCCGACGCAGCTGGCGGCCAGGACCCGGGCGACCTGCGCGGCGCGCAGCACGGTGGTGAGCGACATGGTCGCGATCATGCCAGCCCGGTCCTGATTAACAACAGCATAAACGGGCGTTAGGCCGGATTTGCAAATCGTACGAGGCGTCCTTAAGCGCAGCTCGGATACGTTTTGCGCACCCGAGAGAAATGGTGTTCGACAATGCGCAGAACGGTGCTGTACCCGCTGGTCGCCCTCGGTGCCGCCGCCGCCGGGACGCTGGTCTACGCCGAGCCGGCCTCGGCCCACGGATATGTGTCCTCGCCGCCGAGCCGGCAGGCGTTGTGCGCGCAGGGCAAGGTCTCCGACTGCGGCGCGATCCAGTACGAGCCGCAGAGCGTCGAGGGGCCGAAGGGGCTGCGCAGCTGCGACGGCGGCAACGCGCGCTTCTCGGTGCTCAGCGACGACAGCCGCAACTGGCCGGCGACCGCCGTGGGCACCTCGGTCACGTTCAACTGGGTGCTCACCGCCCGGCATTCGACGAGCACGTGGCAGTACTTCATCGGCGACAAGCAGATCGCCCAGTTCGACGACGGCGGCAAGCAGCCCAACGCCACGGTGTCGCAGCAGGTCAGCCTGGCCGGGTTCAGCGGCCGGCAGAAGATCCTGGCGATCTGGAACATCGCGGACACGGCGAACGCCTTCTACAACTGCATCGACGTGCAGATCGGCGGCGGCTCGACGTCGACGCCCACGCCGACGCCCACGAAGTCCGTGACCCCGACCCCCACTCCGACGAAGACCGCGACACCCACCAAGAGCGCGACCCCGACGAAGAGCGCGACCCCGACCAGAGGCAGCTCCGACTGGGCGCCGGACACGCTGTATCACGTCGGCGACGTGGTGACGTACAACGGCAAGCAGTATCAATGCCGCCAGTCCCACCGCTCGATCTACACGTGGGAGCCGATCTACACCCTCGCCCTCTGGCTTCCGGTGTGAAGCGCCTGGTGATCGCGGTCCTGCTGCTGTTCGCGGTGACCGCCTGCGGCGCGAAGCCCACGCCCGTGCCAGAGCTTTCGGCCAGCCAGGGCATCGCCGAGGCGGACGCGGTCACCGCGGCCGGCCCGCACAACGACTTCGACGTGATGTTCCTGCAGATGATGATCGCCCATCAGCAGCAGGGCCGGCAGATGCTGAAGCTGGGCCAGCAGAAGGGCGTACGCGAGGAGGTCGTCGACCTCGCCGGCGCCATCGACGTCGTCGAGGCCGAGGAGGTCCGCACCATGCGGCGCTGGCTGCAGGCGTGGAACGTGCCGCAGACCGAGGTCTCCGACCCGGCCCTGCACGCGGCCCACGGCGGGCGGCCGGCGACCGGGCCGGAGGAGATCCAGGCGCTGCAGGACGCGACCGGGGCCGACTTCGAGACGAAGTTCCTCAACCTGCTCATCGCGCACCAGCACAACGCGGTCGAGCTGGCCCAGCAGCTGGCCACGACCGGCCAGAACGTGACGGTCAAGCAGCTGGCGGAGCGGGTGCAGCTGTCCCGCCAGCAGCAGATCAGGCAGATGCTGACCCTCGCCGCGGGCTGAAAGATGTTCCGGCCGGCCGGACCCTGGGCACTACTACCAGGGTCCGGCTTTGCCGTTTTCATCGGAGGTGTACCGCCATGTCGTCGACGGCCACGCAGGCCATCAGCCGCTGCCCGAGCTGCGGCGCCCGCGTCCACGTGAACGCCGGCTCCCCCACGCCCGCCCACCAGCCCGACGGCGCCGGCCCGGGCTCGGGCGAGTGCCCCGGCAGCGGCCGGCCCAGCCGCTGACCCCTAGTCCCGGGCCGGTTTCGGCCCGCGGCGCAGCCCGAGCACCACGCCCACGGCCAGGGCGATCAGCCCCCGGCGCCGCACCGCGAGGGCGAGCAGGGCGCCGGCGGCCAGGCCGAGCACGTAGCCGGCCACGGTGAGCGGCCCGACCGGGCCGGGCTCGGTCCGGGCCAGGTCGACGGCGACGGGCGCGCCGGATCGGACCTTCAGCGACCACTCGCCCTTGCTGGCGGCCAAGCCGTCGCCGAAGGCGGCCGTACGGGTCGTCGCCACCCTTCGCCTACGAGCACACCCCGGGCCCGATGACCTGGCTCATCGGCGACGACGACTACAACGCCGGCGGGCTGGAGCTGACCGCGTCCGGCACCGACGCCTCGTGGCGGGCCACGGTGGTGAAGCGCGCGTCCGGCGCGGCGGGCTGGACCAGGGCCAGCACCGCCGCGCCGGACGGAAGGGCCGGCGCACCGAGCCAGCCCAGCCAGGCGCCGAGCGCCGCGCCGGCCGCGGCCACCGTGAGGGCGCAGACCCCGGCGGCGCTGGCTCGGACCAGACCGGCCCGCGATCGGACGGCGGGTGCGGAGGTGGTAGTCATCGTCGCCTTCGTTTCCTCTCAGGGCGAGCCGCGGCCGGCTCGGTCGGTTCAGCGGAATCGGATCACGGGCGGGTCAGCAGATCCGGACGGGATTGTGGATGTTCACCCAGTGCCACGGCCGGTGCCAGCCCATGCCGACCCACCCGGCGGGGCATGCGTCAGCGTGTGTGTCTTCAGGGAGGTGTGATGGAGGCACAGGACTCGTTCCACGCGTACGTGTCGGGCCGGCTCGCGGCGTTGTCGCGGCTGGCGTTTCTGCTGTGCGGGGACCGGCACACCGCGGAGGACCTGGTGCAGGTGACCCTGATCAGGGTGGCCGCGCGTCGGGAACGGGTGATCGCCGGCGGTGACCCGGACCCGTACGTGCGCCGGGCGATGGTCAACCAGCACGTGTCGCTGTGGCGGCGGCGCTGGCGGCTGCCCGGGGACGTGTGGCGGCGGGGGCGCCGGCGGCGGTACCAGGGACGGATCGCCGGGGCCGGAACGGCCCTGCTGTGCCTGGTGGGGGTGGCCGTGCTGCCGGGTCTCGGCGGCGGTGCGCAGCCGGCCGAGGGCGCCACGGCGGTGATTCCGGCGAGCATCGAGCGGCCGTACCCCTGGCAGGCGACGGTCGACGCGTCACCGCCCGGCCGCGCCTCGGTGCTCTTCGGCGGGGACAGCCTCGGCCTGGGCAGTGACCCGTTCGAGACCGAGGGCGGCAAGCTCGCCGTCGTCGGCCGTGGCGGCGACTACCGGACGCTGCGGTACCCGACCGGAAAGCAACGGGCCGGCCTCGACGTCCGCCTCTCGCCCGACGGCCACCTGGTCGCCCAGAGCGAACTGCACGACGGCCCGGCGGGGTGGCTCGTCGTCACCGACCTGCGCACCGGCCGCAGTCGCGGCTACGGCAACGGCCCCGCGGCCTGCTGCTACGAGGTCGCGGCCTGGCGCCCGGACAGCGGCGCCGTCCTCGTCCAGCACCGGGTCGGCGAGCATTCCCAGCTCACCCTGGTCGACCTTGCCAGCGGCACCGAACTCCCGATCGACGGCGCGGCACCGCGGGACGTCGACCGGTTCGCCTGGGCCGCGGCCTTCGCCCCGGACGGCGCCTCGTTCGTCGCGGCATTTCCCACCGGGGGCGGCACCGAACTGCGCGCGTTCGACGCGAACGGTCAGCGCCGATGGAGCCACGATCTCGGAAGCCGGAGGCTCGCGGGGGCCGGCGCGTACACGGCGGACGGCAGCGCGATCGCCGTGCTCACCATGACCGGTTGTGCCGACGACTGCGACCCGGCCCAGCTCGCCGGGCGGCGCTGGACCGTGTCCTACCTCGATGCCGCGACGGGCGCCGAACGCGGCGGGCCGGCGGTGACGGCGGCCGTGGTGCTCATACGCCGCCGGGTGATGCGCAGGCGCAGGGCCGCGGCCTGGGCCTGAACGGCGCTGACCCGACTCCCCGACCGCCTTCCGCCCGCGCCGGGCGGAAGGCGGTTTCCGGTCAGGCCCCCAGCGAGCGCGTCGCCTTCGCGGCGCAGCCCGTGACGGCGGCGATCGCCTCGCGCACGACATCCGGCCTGGCCTTGAAGCCGAAGACGGTCAGCGCCAGAACCGGGTGCCCCGCGCCGTCGAAGACCGGTGCCGAGATCACGCGCGCCTGCGCCAGCACCTCGTCGGACAGTTCCGGGGGCTCGTAGTCGAGGGACGCCACCAGGGCGTCGAGCTCCTCGTTGGGCACGGTGCCGGGCTCGGCGGCGAGCCGCTCGAGCGCCGCGGCGAAGCGCCGGTGGCCCTCGCTGCCCAGGCCGATGGAGAACCCGCGCTCGCGGATGCGGGCCAGGGCCCGGATCTCGGCCTCCTGCGAGTCCGGCGCGAATCTGGCGACCCACGCCTCCTGCTCCGCCGCGGGCGCCCAGGCCTCGAAGATCGAGGGGCCGTGCGGCCGGAAGGGCAGCCGCTGCCCGACGAGCGTGGTGGGCTGCGCCGCGGCCGACGCGGACGGCGGGTCGAGCTGGCCGACCACGACGACGCTGTCGCTCACCCGCGCGGTCACCAGGCAGCGCAGGCCGTTGTCGGGCAGCTCCTGCGCGATCGAGCGGATGAGCTCGAAGTGGCGCAGCGGGCGGGTGAGGCTCATGTCCGGGTCGTAGGCGGTCAGCGTGAGCGGCGTGAAGCTGCCGTAGCCGCTGCGGAAGAACAGCAACGGCAGCTCGGTGCTCGCGGTGTCGAGGTGGCGTACCTCGGCCAGCGCGATCTTGTGGTCGCCGGCGTCGTGCACCGCGACCGGGACGCAGTCGATCCAGGCCACAGCGCCCTCGATGATCGGGGCGCCCGACGGAGCCGGCCGCCAGGCGATGCCCTCGAAGCGCTGGGCGAGCGGCGCCGTCGCGATCCGGCGGCACACGTCGGACTGGTGGGCGGCGAGGATGTTGACGCACCAGTTGCCGGCCTGGTGCAGGTGCGGCCAGGTCTCCGAGGTGACGCTCGGGTAGAACCCGATCAGCGGCGGGTTCAGCGACACCGACGAGAAGGAGCCGACGACCATGCCGATCGGGGGGCCGTCCTCCGGTTGCGCGGTGATCACGCAGACGCCGGTGGGGTACTGCCCGAGAACGTGACGGAACCAGGCGGGGTCGTCGGGCGAGCCGGGCGGCCGGCGGGCGGTCTCAAGCGACATCTCGGTCCTTTCCATCGGTGCGACCTCACCCGTCGCCGGGCCGCAGTTCGCGGTCCTCGCGCAGCCCTATCGCGTCCGCCCACAGGGTTGTGAGGTGGTCGATCACGCCCTCGGGGTCCAGGGGCGGGTCGGGCGGGTCCGCGACGAAGGCGTCGTAGCAGTACGCGCTCACCATGAGGCTCATGGCGCGCGCCGTCTCCTCCGGGTCCAGGCCCGATCGGACGTGCCCGCTCTTCATGCCGCGCGCGAGCGAGCGTGCGAAGGAGTGGCGGAAGTTGGCGACCCATTCCCGGCGCAGCTCGGCCAGCCGGGCGTCGCTGTGGCTGGCGGTCTCCCAGAGGCTGAAGAAGTCGCGGTTCTCCCACTGGGTCGTCACGATGGCGCTGATCGCCCGGCGCAGGCCGAGCCGGCCGGTCGCCGCGTCCCAGAAGTCGGCGCCGAGGTTGAGCATCCGCAGGGCGCTCTCGCCGGCGAGCGTCGCCACGATGTCGTCGCGGTCGGCGAAGTACTGGTAGACGGTCCCCAGGCTCACCCCGGACTGCTGGGCGATGTCCCCGAGGGAGACGTTGCCGTAGCCGTCGCGGGCGAAGAGCTCCTCGGCGACGTCGAGCAGCTTCTTGCGGGTTCGCATGGCGCGGGGGCCGACCGGAGTCTCCCGGCCGTCCTGGCGCCGCACCGCGCCCCGCAGGTTGGCGGCGACCCGCTCCAGGCGCCTGCTGCGCGCCGCATCCGGCTCGTCAGGCAGATCCTGCATGCCGCCGCCTTCCGTCGCTAGTGCTCCCCGGTGAACGCCGGAGAACCATAACGCCCCCGTGTGGGAAATGCCACCCCGAATCTGAATAGATTCAGGTACGCCACCGGGCGTCGTGCCGCCACCCCACACGTCGAGAACCGTGCATATCCCCACCGGTGCCCGCGACAGGACGGTGACCAACATGTTTCCGGGAGTCTCTTGCGCTTGCCGAGTTTCTGAGTAGATTCAGCACTCACTTGCTTGAGACCGGCGTCACACGCCCGGTCGCCACCCTTCTCCGCTCTCGATCGACGACCGCTTATGAGGGAGATCTCCATGGCCCGCCCGGCGCCCATGACCTTCGGTGTGTTCATCGCCCCGTTCCACGCCAATGACGACAGTCCGACGCTCTCCCTGCGCCACGACCTGGCGCTCATCGAGCTGGCCGACCGTCTCGGCTTCGACGAGGCGTGGGTGGGCGAGCACCACTCGACCGGCGTCGAGCGGATCGCCGACCCGTTCATGGCCCTGGCGGCGGCGGCCGTGCGCACCTCGCGCATCCGGCTCGGCACGGGCGTGGTCAGCCTCCCGTACCACCACCCGCTGCTGGTCGCCGACCGCACCGTGCTGCTGGACCACCTCAGCTACGGCCGCGCGATGCTCGGCGTCGGGCCGGGCGCGCTCATCTCCGACGCCGACATGATGGGCATCGCGCCGGTGACCCAGCGGTCCCGGATGAACGAGGCACTGGACGTGATCATCAAGCTCCTCGACGGCGAGACCGTCACCGCCTCCACCGAGTGGTTCGAGCTGCGCGAGGCCCAGCTGGCCTTCCTGCCGCTCAACCCGAAGGGCGTCCCGATCGCCGTCGCCAGCACGACCTCACCCTCGGGCGTGACCACGGCCGGCAAGCACGGCGTCGGCGTGCTGTCGCTGAGCGCGGGGTTCATCGGCGGCAAGAAGGACATGCGCGCCCAGTGGGAGATCGCCGAGCAGGCCGCCAAGGACGCCGGCACGACCATCAGCCGCGACGAGTGGCGGATGGTCGTGCGGGTCCACCTCGCCGAGGACCGCGAGCAGGCGATCCGCGACGTCGAGCGGGGCCGGGCCGAGGAGCGGGAGAACTACTTCAAGCCGGTGCTCGGCCTGGAGAACGACTACACCCTGGCCGACGAGATCGC
The DNA here is from genome assembly GCF_040300725.1 of Dactylosporangium sp. NPDC000244. Classification (NCBI taxonomy): domain Bacteria; kingdom Bacillati; phylum Actinomycetota; class Actinomycetes; order Micromonosporales; family Micromonosporaceae; genus Dactylosporangium; species Dactylosporangium sp. NPDC000244. The sequence continues at coordinate 102,108 of NZ_JBEPEH010000027.1, read as the reverse complement.
CGACGACAGCTCCATCATCGGCACCCCCGCGGACGCCATCGCGGCGATCGAGCGCATGCTCGAGCAGACCGGCGGCTTCGGCGGATTCATGATCATGACCCACGACTGGGCGAGCCGGGAGAAGGCGCTCACCAGCCTCGAACTCTTCGCCCGCTATGTCATGCCGCACTTCCAGGGCACGCTCGCGGCCGCCCAGCGGTCCGCCCGTGTCGTCACCGAGAAGCGACCGTCCTACAAGCCACTGGCCCAGGCGGCGATCTCCAAGGCGTACTCCGACTCCGGCCGCGAGCTGCCCGCCGGCGTGAACATCCAGAGCCTGCGCTGACTTGGTCCCGTGCTGCACACCCCTCTCCACAACGGAGACAGCTCGGATACTCCGAAAGGACCGACATGCCCTTCCCCTCACCCCGCCATGTCCTCGTCCCGTTAGCCACCCTCGCCCTCGCGGCCGGCCTCGCCGGCTGCCGCGGTGAGGCCCAACCAAGCTCCGCCGCCAGCAACACCGGCCCGATCAAGATCATGCAGATCGGGACCTTCGAAAGCCCGAACCTGTCGCTGAAGGACGCCAAGGCCGGTCTCGACGCGCACGTGCAGTCCATCAACGCCGCCGGCGGCATCGACGGCCGGAAGATCGAGGTGTCGTTCTGCAACGACGCCTACAACGCCAACACCGGTGCGGCCTGCGCCCGCCAGGCCGTCAGTGACGGCGTCGTCGCCGTCGTCGGCGCGGCCAGCTCGCAGGCGCCCGCGGAGCTGCCGGTGCTCGAGGCGGCCGGGATTCCGTGGCTGGCCGGCGCCGGATCGGGCGGCCCCACCGAGGGCACGAGCAAGGTGTCGTACCCGATCACCGGCGGCACCCAGTCGATGCAGGTCGGCCTGGGCCGGCTGCTGGCCAACAAGGGCGGCAAGAACATCGCGGTGATCGTCGCCGACGCGGCCGCCGCCTACGCCGCCGCCGACGACATCGCCAACGGGGCGAAGGCGGGCGGCGCGCAGTCGTACCGGATTCTGGCCCCGCTCGGCGCGCCCGACTTCAGCGCCGTCGCCTCCTCGGCCCTGGCCAAGACCCCCGACGCCATCGCCGTGGCCTCCACCGCGACCGACGCGCCCCGGATCATCCGGGCGGTCCGCCAGGCCGGCTTCAAGGGCAACATCGCAACCCTGGCGAACATCTTCAAGCCCGCCGACCAGAAGGCGCTCGGTGACCTCGCGAACAACGTGTTCATCACGTCGTCCGCGGTGCCCGTGACCAACACCTCGATCCCGCAGGTCAAGCAGTTCCTGGACGACATGGCCAAGTACCACCCGGAGGCCGTGACCGACAACGGCTCCCTGGGCACCTGGAGCTCGATCACGTTCCTCGTCGAGATCGTGAAGCGGCTCGGCGGCAATGTCTCGGCCGCCGCGATCACCGGCCTGCTGGACAAGCTCGACAAGCCCATCGTGCTGGGCACCGTGCCCGACTACGCCGGCATCCCCAACCCGCCGGTCGCGCAGAACTATCCGCGGGTGCCCACCTTCAAGGTCTACGTCTCCGAGGCGACCGGCGGAACGCTGAAGCAGGACGGCGACGCGATCGATCCGCTGGGCACCAAGTAGATGAACCCGGCGGCGGCAGTGGCGGCCGAGGACGCACCCGTCCTCGAGCTGCGCGGACTGAGTGCGGGGTACGACGACCTGGCTGTGGTGCGCGACGTCGACCTCAAGGTGATGCGCGGCGAGATCGTCGCGCTCCTCGGGGCCAACGGGACCGGCAAGTCGACGACGATCCTCACCGCGGCCGGCGAACTGCCGCCGATCGGGGGTGAGGTGCGGTGGCGCGGGAAGGCCACGACGGCCCCGCTCCACGTGCGCGCCCGCATGGGCATGAGCTTCGTTCCCGAGGAGCGATCCGTGCTCATGAGCATGTCGGTGCGGGACAACCTGCTGCTCGGGTCGGGGCGCATCGAACGGGCCCTGGAGCTCTTCCCCGAGCTCGAACCGCTGCTGCCGACCCGGGCCGGGCTGCTGTCCGGCGGCGAGCAGCAGATGTTGTCGCTGGCGCGCGCCCTGGCCACCAACCCGGTCGCGCTGCTGCTCGACGAGCTGTCCCTCGGTCTCGCTCCGCTCGTGGTCGACCGCCTGTTCGCCGCGCTGCGGCGGGCGGCCGACCAGGACGGGGTGGCCGTGCTGCTGGTCGAGCAGCAGGCCCGCCGGGCCATGGCGGTCGCCGACCGCTGGTATCTCCTGCGGCGCGGTGCCGTCGCGGCGGCCGGGAACGCGGCCGACGGCATCGCGGCCGTGGAGTCCCTCTACCTCGGTGACGCCACCGCCCCAGGAACGGAGTGATCGTGGAAATCGTCCAGTTCCTGCTGCTCGGCCTGGGCATCGGCGCGATCTACAGCCTCCTCGGCCAGGGGCTGGTGCTGATCTACCGGGGCTCCGGGATCGTGAACTTCGCGCAGGGCTCGTTCGTGATGGTCGGCGGCTACGCGTACTACGAGTTCCGCGTGTCGGCCGGCTGGCCGGCGATCCCCGCCGTCATCGCCGCCACCGCGGTCGGCGTCCTGCTCGGGGTCGCCGTGCAGTACCTGATCCTGCGGCCGATGCGCACCTCCTCGCCGATCGAGCGGGTGATCGCGACCCTGGGCGTGCTGCTCACGCTCCAGGCCGCGGCCGTGCTGCGCTACGGGGTGGGCCCGATCAGCGTGCCCTCGTTCCTGCCCACCAACGCCGTGGAGCCGCTGCCCGGCGCGGTCCTCGGCCTCGACCGGCTCATCATCCTGCTGATCGGGGCCGGGCTCACGACCGCGCTGTACGCCGTCTTCCGCTGGACGTCGTTCGGCCGGGTGGCCAGCGCCATGGCGGAGAACCAGCGGGCGGTCGCGAGCCTGGGCCACTCGCCGGACCGGATCGCGATCGCCAACTGGGCGCTCGCGACCGGCATCGCGGCCCTCGCCGGCGCGCTGATCGGCCCGATCACCTACCTGCAGCCCACGCAGCTCACGCTGCTGATCGTGCCGGCCCTCGCGGCCGCGCTGCTCGCGCGGTTCGTCTCGTTCCCGATCGCCTTCGCCGGCGCGCTGGCGATCGGCGTCGTGCAGTCCCTGACGACCCGCTTCGTCACGGTGACGGGCTGGGGCGACAGTGTGCCCTTCATCGTCATCGTGGCCTATCTGGTACTGCGCGGAAGCTCGCTGCCGCTGCGCAGTCACGTGCTGGAACGGCTGCCCAGCGTCGGCGACGGCCGCATCCGGGTCATCCCGACGGTCGTGGTCGCCGGCGTGTTCGCCTTCCTGATCGCGTTCGTGGTGTCGCCCGTGTGGGCGCAGGCGCTGACGGTCACGATGGCGTTCGCGATCCTCACCCTGTCGGTCACCGTGGTCACCGGATACGCCGGTCAGCTGTCGCTGGCCCAGTACGTGCTCGCCGGGTCGGGGGCCTTCGCCGCGGCGACCTTCGTCTCCCGCGCGGGCTGGAGCTTCCTGCCCTCGCTGATCGGCGCGATGGTGGCCGCCGCGCTCGTCGGCGTGCTGGTCGCGCTGCCGGCGCTGCGGACCCGGGGCATCAACCTCGCCATCGCGACCCTCGGCATGGGCATCGTGCTGTTCAGCCTGGTGCTCAGCGACTTCAAGTTCACCGGCGGCGACGTCGGCATCCGCATCGGCGAGCCCTCGATCTTCGGCTGGGACTTCGGGGCGATCAGGCACCCCTACAACTACGGGCTCGTGACGCTCGCCGCGCTGACCCTGAGCGCCCTGGCCGTGGCCAACCTGCGCCGCGGCCGGGTCGGGCGGCGCCTGCTCGCGGTCCGGTCCAACGAGCGGGCGGCGGCGGCCCTCGGCGTCAACGTCTTGGTCGGCAAGCTCTACGCCTTCGCCGTCGCCTCGGCGCTCGCCGCGCTCGCCGGTGTCCTGCTGGCCTTCCAGGGCGTCACGGTCCTCCCGGCCCAGTTCGACGTGCTCACCTCGATCACCGTCATCGGCGTCGCGGTCGTCGGCGGCATCGGCACCATCGGCGGGGCGCTGCTCGCCTCGACGCTGCTGCCCGGTGGCATCGGCACCCAGATCCTGCACGGCGTGGACAACCTGGAGAGCTACCTGCCGCTGGTCAGCGGCCTGTTCCTGCTCTACGTCCTGCGCAGCGGCCGCAACGGTCTCTACGAGATGAACGCCCACCTCGTGCGCCGCATCGGCCGGCTCCTGCGCATTCCGGCCCTGCCGTCCCGGCCTCGCAAGCAGCGGGAGGAGCCCGTCACGCCGGCGCACGACCGCCGTCCGTCGCGGACCCTGCACGTGTCCGGCCTGCGGGTGCAGTTCGGCGGTGTCGTCGCCGTCGACGACGTGTCGCTGGAGCTCGTCCCCGGCGAGGTGCACGGCCTCATCGGCCCGAACGGGGCCGGCAAGACGACGGTCATCGACGCGCTGACCGGCTTCGTGCGGCCCGCCCGCGGCACGATCAAGCTCGACGACGTGTCGATCGCGCCGTGGAGCGCGCGGCGCCGGGCCCGGGCCGGGATGGCGCGGTCCTTCCAGTCCCTGGAGCTCTTCGCCGATCTGTCGGTGCGCGAGAACCTCGCGGTCGCGTGTGACGACGACGGTGCCCGCCGCTACGTCAGCGACCTCGTCGTGCCGGGCCGCATCCAGCTGACGCCGCCCGCCCTCGCGGCCATCCGGGAGTTCCGGCTCTCCGACGACCTCGACCGCAAGCCGGGCGAGCTCGCGTTCGGCAAGCGGCGCCTCGTCGCCATCGCCCGGGCGGTGGCGGCCGACCCGCGGGTGCTGCTCCTGGACGAGCCGGCGGCCGGGCTGAGCGACGAGGAGGCCCGCGAGCTGGGCACGCTCATCCGGACCCTCGCGCGGGACTGGGACATGAGCATCCTGCTCGTCGAGCACAACGTCGACCTGGTGCTCAGCACCTGTGACCGGGTCACCGTGCTGGAGGCCGGGGCCGTGCTGGCCCGGGGGACGCCCCAGGAGGTCGCCCGGGATCCGCGGGTCGTGTCCGCCTACCTCGGCCGCGAGGCGGACGAGTCCGACGACGGTGCCCGCGTGTGAACGGCCGCCCGAACGAGGACCAGAACCAGAACCAGAGCGCAACCCGCAGGAGGAGCCGATGACCACGCCCACGACGCATCAGTCCGTGGCCGCTGAAGCGCACGCGTTCTTCGCGGCCCGCGCCCAGCGTCGCGAGCGGCGCGGCATGCTGCACGGCGTCGGCGACGACGACGTGGTCGGCGTCGGGCTCACCCAGCCGGACGCCGAGGCGGCCGAGGTCGCGCGGGCCCAGCAGTGGCAGCGGGAACTGTTCGACGCGCGGCTCGCCTGGCTCGACGGCCCCGCGGAGCTCGGCGGGCGCGGGCTCGACCACGACTACGTCGAGCTGGTCGCCGGCATCGCCGCGGAGTACGAGGTGCCCTCCACCTCGACCTACATGGTGAGCCACGGGATCGTGGCGCCGACCATCCTGGCGCACGGCACCGACGAGCAGAAGCAGGCGTTCCTGCCGGGGATCTGGCGCGGCGACCTGATCTGCTGCCAGCTCTTCTCCGAGCCCGAGGCCGGCTCCGACCTCGCCAGCCTGCGCACCACCGCGGTCCGCGACGGCGACGACTGGATCGTCACCGGCCAGAAGGTCTGGTCCTCCTTCGCCCACGTCGCGCAGCTCGGCGAGCTCCTCGTGCGCACCGGGCCGCCGGAGAGCCGCCACCGCGGCCTGAGCGTGTTCCTCATCGACATGGACTCCCCCGGCATCGACGTCCGCCCGCTGCGGCAGGTGACCGGCTCCGAGCACTTCAACGAGGTCTTCCTCGACGGTGTGCGGGTGCCCGACTCCCGGCGGCTCGGACCGGTGAACGGCGGCTGGAACATCGCCATGACCACGGTCGGCAGCGAGCGCTCCGTGCTCGGCCGGGCCCACAACGGCATCATGATCGAGCCGGTCATCCGGCTCTTCGCCCTGGCCCGCTCGACCGGCGCCATCGAGGACCCGGCCATCCAGGACCTGCTGGCCGAGTGCTGGGCGCGGGAGCAGGTGCTCCACGAGACGGCCACCCGGCTGCGGGACGCCGGCGGGCCGGCCCCGGGATCCGTGGTCAAGCTCATGACGACCAACGACATGGAGTACTACTCCGACGTCGCCGCGCGCCTCCTGGGCTACCGGATGGTCGCCGACACCGGCGCCTGGGGCACGTACTCCTGGTCGCAGCTGCTGCTCAGCGCGCCGTCGCACCGCATCGCCGGTGGCAGTGACGAGATTCAACGCAACATCCTCGCCGAGCGAGTGCTCGGTCTTCCGCGCGAGGAGCGCCCGGTGAGCGAGAAGAGCGCCTAGTCATGGACGAGATCGAGCAGTTGCGGCGGGTGGTCCGCGATCACCTCGAGCGAGACCCCGGAGCCGCGCTGCGCGGCGGGGCGCTCGACCCCGACGAGGTCCGGCGGCTCGACCGGGATCGCTGGCGGCGCCAGGCGAGCGAGCTGGGGCTGCCCGGCGTCCGGATTCCCGAGGAGTTCGGCGGCGCGGGCATGGGACTGGCGGAGGAGGTCGCCGTCCACACCGAGCTGGGCCGGGCGCTCGACGACGGCCCGTTCCTGACCACCTCGCTGGTGGCCGCGGCGCTGGTGGCCCTCGCCGACGACGAGGCGAACCACGGCCGGCTCGCACGCATCGCCGCCGGTGACCTCGTCGCGGTGCCGGTGCTGCCCATCGAGGAGAAGTTCCCGCTCGAGTACCCGCACGCCAAGGCCGCCGCCGGTGGAGACTTCGAGATCAGCGGCGAGCTGCCCTGCGTGGTCGACGCGACCGTGGCCGACGCCCTGCTCGTGCTCGCCGACTATCAGGGGTTCCACGCGTTCTTCTGGGTCGAGGCGAACGACCCCGGCGTCGAGATCGTCCCGCTGTCCACGCTCGACCTGACCCGCCGCATGGGCACGGTGCGCCTGGCGGGCGCCCGCGCCGAGCTGCTCGCGGAGCAGGACCGCGCCCGTGCCGGGGTGGCGGCCATCCGCCAGGGCGCGATCCTCGGCATGTCGGCCGAGTGCGTGGGCGTCGCCGAGCGCGCGCTGGAGATGGCGGTCGACTACGTCAAGGTGCGCACCCAGTTCGGCCGGCCGATCGGTTCGTTCCAGGCGGTCAAGCACAAGTGCGCCGATCTGCTGGTCTCGCTGGAGCGGGCGCGTTCCGCCCTGTCGGTCGCGGTGCGCTCGGTGCAGCACAACGACGCGATCGGCCGGCGGCCGGAGTCGCTGGCCGGGCTGGCCGTCGCGCGGATGTACTGCGGGCGGGTCGCCGCCGAGATCACCCGCGAGTCGATCCACCTGCACGGCGGCATCGGGTTCACGTGGGAGCACCCGGCCCATCTGTACTACCGCCGGGCCGTGTCGAACCGGCAGCTGCTCGACTCCACGGGTCAGCAGCCCCGGCTGCTGACCGCGTCCGTGCTCGCCGCGCACGGCGAGGACACCCAGCTCGCCTCGTTCTACGCCGGGAAGGCCGGGCGATGATCCTGCGGGTCGAGGAGGGCGGCGTCTCGCTGGCGGAGCTCGACGACCTGCGGCGGCTCAGCGCGCAGATCGCGGGGGACGCGGCCGTCGGCGACTGGGGACGCCTGGAGGACGACCACGTCTTCGTGACCACCCGGACGTTACTGCGGCTGGCCGGTGACCGGGCGAGCGATGCCCGATGGCGCGACGAGTTCGACGCCATGCTGGATCACGCCCGGCGGCACGGGTGGGTGGAGGGCGACGAGGTGCGCATGCACGTGAGGAGGTACCCCCGTGCAGCTTTCCGGACTGGCACCAGGTGACTGGGTCACGCTGCAGGCGCGCTTCACCCCGCAGGCCGCCTTCCTGGTGGCCGCGGACGGCCGGACCCGCACCTACGCCGAGGGCGAGGCGCGGATCACCCGGCTCGCCCGGGCGCTGCGGCGGATCGGGATCGGCCGCGGGGACCGGGTCGCCCTGCTCGCGGTCGACTCCCTGGAGTACATCGAGGTGCTGCTGGCCTGCATGAAGCTGGGCGCGACGTACGTGGCGCTCAACTTCCGCCTGTCGCCGGCCGAGATCCGCACGGTGCTGGCGGCCAGCGGCGCCCAGGTGATCTTCCACAGCGCCCGGTACCAGGAGATCGTCGACGACTGCGGGCTCGGCGTCGCGATCCAGTTCGAGTCGGGCTACGAGGAGTTCCTCGCCGGCGGTCCGGACGGCGGCGAGCTCTCGGCGGTCACCGGCGACGACGACATCCTCAGCATCTCCTTCACCAGCGGGACGACCGGCACCCCGAAGGGCGTGCTGCAGTCGCAGCGCATGGTCAAGGCGATCACGCAGTCGGGGATCCTGGAGCTCTGCCTCCGGCCCGGCGACCTGATCTACGCCGGCGCCCCGCTCTTCCACGCCGCCGGGTTCGGCCACGTGCTCTACGGCCTGGCCCGGGGCGGGGCCTCCGTGGTCATGCCGCAGTGGGACGCCGATCTCGCGCTGTCCTGGCTCGGGTCCGGGCGGGTGCGGCACACGACGCTCGTCCCCAGCATGATCATCCAGCTGCTCGAGCACCCGAAGCTCGCGGAGGCGGACTTCTCCGGCCTGCGCTCCATCATGTACGGCGGCGCGCCCATGCCCACCTCCGTCATCCGGCGCATGGTCGAGGTCTTCGGCTGCGACCTGCACAACGGGTTCGGCGCGGGCACCGAGGCGGGCGGCCAGCTGGTCCTGCGGCCCGAGGACCACCGGCGGGCCCTCGCCGGCGAGGAGTGGCTGCTCGGCACGATCGGCCGGCCGGCCTTCGGCTGCGACGTCCGGCTGCTCGACCCCGACGGCAACGAGGTGCCGGACGGGGAGATCGGGGTCATCGCCAGCCGGGGCGACACCGTGATGAGCGGCTACCTCGACCGGCCCGATCTCACCGCCCGGGCCGTCCGCGACGGGTGGTTCGTCGCCGGCGACCTCGCCTGGAAGGACCCGGAGGGCTTCCTGCACCTGGCCGGCCGGGCCGACGAGATGATCATCCGAGGCGGCGAGAACGTCTACCCCGTCGAGATCGAGGACGTGGTGGGCGGGCACGCGGCGGTGGCCGAGATCGCGGTCGTGGGCGAGCCGGACCCGCACTGGGGCCAGGTGGTGACCGCGGTCGTGGCGCTGCGCGACGGCCACAGCGCACCGTCGGCGGCCGAGGTCAAGGAGCACTGCCGGGGCAGGCTGGCCAGCTACAAGGTGCCGCAGCGCATCGTCGTCGTCGAGACCTTCCCCCGCAACCCGGCCGGCAAGATCGACAAGCTGCGGCTGCGTGAACTCCTGGCCGACCAAGTTTCCAATGTTGAGGAGCCGTCCTGATGCTCACCGGAGACCAGTACCTGCAATCCCTCCGGGACGGCCGGCGCATCTTCGTCAACGGCCACTCGGTGCCCGACGTGACCGCCGATCCACTCCTGCGCGGGCCCGCCCTCGCCGCGGCGCTCGGCTACGACCAGCACTACCAGCCCGGCGACGACGTCCACGGCCCGTACTTCTTCATCCCGACCTCCGTGGAGGAGCTGCGCGAGTCCCAGCAGCGGCAGCTGCACTGGGACTTCCCGACCATCTCCACGTCGGCCAGCCTGCTCATGGTGCTGACCGCGGCCAGCCGGATGCGGGCGCAGCACCCGCTCTACGCCGAGCGGGCCCTGGCCTACTTCGAGGACAGCAAGCGCCGCGACATCCGCATCGTGCAGGGGATCACCGACGCCAAGGGCAACCGCGCGCTGTCCCCCGGCAAGCAGGACGACCCCGACCTCTACGTCCGCATCGTCGACCGCGGTCGCGACGGGGTCGTCATCCGCGGCGCGAAGATGCACATCTCCTCGGCGGCCGTCTCGCACGACGTGATGGTCATGCCGACCAAGCGGATGAAGCCGGGCGAGGAGGACTGGAGCGTGGCCGCCGCGGTGCCGATCAACGCGCCCGGGGTCAGGGTCATCAACGCCTCGTTCGCGCCGCGGCCCGACCTGGACCCGGACTTCTACCCGTACAGCTCCCGGCACGTGATGACCGAGGGCCTCATCGTCTTCGACGACGTCTTCGTGCCCAACGAGCGCGTCTTCCTGGCGGGCGAGCTGGAGCACTCGGCGACCTTCGTGCACTCCCTGGGCCTGTGGGAGCGCCTCGGCAGCGTCGGCAGCTACGTGCGCCTCGCGGACACCCTCGTGGGGCTGGCGCAGCTGGTCGCCGAGGCCAACGGCCTGCAGCGGATCGCGCACATCAAGGACAAGATCGCCGAGATGATCACCTACGCGACGCTCATCCGCGCCGCGTTCGAGGCGGCGATGACCCACGCCACCTTCACGCCGGAGGGCTGGGCCTCGCCCGACGAGCTCTTCACGAACGCGGCGAAGTACCACGCGGCCGCGCAGTTCAGCACGATGGTGCGCAACCTGCACGACATCGCGGGCGGCTCGGTGCTGACCGCGCCGTCCCTGCGCGACCTGCACAACCCGGAGACCGCGGCCGACCTGCGCAAGTACATGCGCACGATGGACGGGGTCGACGCCGACTACCGGATGCGGCTGTTCCACACGATCCGCGACTTCACCGCCGACTCCTACGGTGGCTGGAAGCACGTGACCGTGATCCAGGCCGGCGGGGGGCTCTACGCCCAGAAGGTGGTCGTGACGGCCCACTTCGACATGGAGAACGCGAAGGCGCTGGCCCGCGAGACCGCCGGCATCAGCGCGTCCGGCGAGGTGCTCACCGACCTCGAGCGGCTGGGTCCGCACGGGTACGACCCGAACGCGGCCGTGTGAACTACGAGGAGAACACGTTCGCCTGGGCCGACACCTCCGGCGCCGAGCGGCCCGAGCGGCTCACCCGGCTGCGGTGCGAGACCGACGACGGCGTCGTCACGGTGACCCTGGACCGGCCCGAGCGGCTCAACGCGATCGACCGCACCATGAACCACGAGCTCAGCGCCGTCCTGCGGTGGTGCGACGCCGCCGACGAGGTCGGGGCGGTCGTGCTGACCGGCGCCGGGCGGGCCTTCTCGGCCGGCTCGGAGATGACCGAGAACGGCTTCGGCGGGGCCGAGGCGCAGGGCCCGGGCGTCGAGTGGATCGCGCCGTACCAGGTGCGCAAGCCGGTGGTCGCCGCGATCCAGGGCGCCGCGGTGGGCGCCGGGCTCACCCTGGCGATGCAGTGCGATGTCCGGCTCGTCGCCCATGACGCCGTGCTCGCGCTGCCGTTCGTGCGGCTCGGCGTGACCGCGGAGTGGATGGGGCATTGGAACCTCGTCCGGCACGTCGGCCTCGGGCGGGCCCAGGAACTGCTGCTCACCGGCCGCCGTTTCACCGGTACCGAGGCGGCCATGTGGGGGCTGGCCGTCTCGGCGCTGCCACGGGACCAGGTCCTCGCGCGCGCCCAGGCCCTCGCCCGCGACATCGTCGAGCACGCCGCGCCGGTCGCGGTCGCGGCGACCAAGCGGCTGCTCTGGGAGGCGGTGGACGCCGACCCGTTCGCGCACAGCCGCACAGAACGGCTGGTGATGGAGGCGCTGCTCGAGCGCCCCGACGCCCGCGAGGGTGTGGACGCGTTCCTGCGGCACCGCCGCCCCGCCTGGACCGGCCGCCCATCGACCGATCTTCCGCAATGGCCCACCGATCCCGGGGAGGACAGCGCATGACCGCCATCGACCGAGAGTTCATCGGGGTACCCTCCCCGGCGCTGGGACGTGCGGGCGCCGGTGGCCACCCGTGCCAGGGCATCTACTACACCCCGTCCGGCCTGGCGCCGCGCACGGCCCTCATCGCCAGCCACTACAACGTGGACTTCTCCGAGCACTACATGGCGACCCGCATGGCGGAGCGCGGCTACGGGTTCCTCGGCTGGAACACCCGGTTCCGCGGGGCCGAGCACCTCTTCTCCCTCGACCACGCCCTGGCCGAGATCGGGGTCGGCGTGCAACTGCTGCGCGACCGCGGCGTCGAGCGCGTCGTCCTGCTCGGCAACTCGGGCGGCGGCTCGCTGATGGCGGCGTACCACTCGCAGTCGCGCGAGCCGAACATCCGCCCGCCGTACGGCCGGTCCAAGGTCTTCGAGCCGGCCCTGCACCTGCCGCCCGGCGACCTGATGGTGTTCCTGGCGGCGCACCCGGGCCGGCCGGAATGGATCACGCGGACCATGGACCCGTCGGTCGTCGACGAGAACGACCCGAACTCGGTCGACCCCGAACTCGACATGTACGACCCGCGCCACGGCGGTTCCTACTCCGCGGAGTTCCTGGAGCGCTACCGGGCCGCCCAGATCGCGCGCAACCGGCGGCTGACCGCGTGGTGCAAGGAGCAGCTCGACGCCGCGCGGGACCGGCCGGCCCGCGACCGGATCTTCACCATGGGCCGCACCTGGGCCGACCCCCGCTACGTCGACCCGAGCATCGACCCGTCGAACCGTCCGACGCCGCTGTGCTACTTCGGCGATCCCAAGCGGGCCAACTACGGCGTCATGGGCGTGGGCGTCGTGAACACGATGCGCACCTGGCTCAACATGTTCAGCCTGGAGGAGTCCGACTGCGTCGCCGCACGGCACCTGGCGCGCCTCGACCTGCCCACGCTCGTGGTGCAGCCCGACGCCGACACCGGCGTCTTCCCGAGCGACGCCCGGAGCCTCTACGACGGGGCGGCGACGTCCGACAAGGAGTTCGTGACGCTGCCCGGGGACCACTACTTCGCGGACGCGGAGAGCAACCGCGACACGGTGGCCGACACCCTCGCGGACTGGCTCAAGGGCCGAGGCTAGTCCTCCTCGTCGCGCAGCGACGCCACGATGGTCGAGCGCGCGGCCAGGATGTGCGCGCGCATGACCGCCTCGGCCCAGGCGCCGTCCCGGGCCCGCAGCGCCTGCACGAGCTCGGCGTGCTGGCGCACGCTGGTGCGCATGCGCTCCCCGCCGTAGCGCTGGAAGGTGCGGAAGATCAGCGGGGTGTCCATGATCCCGCGGACGATGCTGTCGAGCTGGGTGTGCCGGGAGGCCTGCAGGATCGCGCGGTGGAAGTCGCCGTTGAGCACGGTCAGCTCGTCGGCGGCCGCCGCGCCCTTGCGGCTCAGCGCGGTCATCCGGGCCGCGATCCCGGCGATCGCGTCGAGCTCCTCGTCGGTGATGCGCTCCGCGGCCAGCCGGGCCCCGTAGCTCTCCAGCATCGCGCGGACCTCGTAGTTGTCCTCGAGCTCCTGCTCCGACCAGGCGACCACCCGCGCCCCGCGGTTCGGCGCGAACTCGACCAGGCCCTCCGCGTCCAGCCGGCGCAGCGCCTCGCGGACGGGCGTGCGGGACACCCCGGCGCGCGCCGCGAGCTCCTCCTCGCGCAGCCGCTGACCGCGGGCGAACTCGCCGGACAGGATGCCGGCGCGGATGGCCTCATACGCCGTCTCGGCCGCCTTGGCCATCCACGCTCCCCGGACGCTTGTCGTCATAGATCCGGGCGCGATTCTAATGGTTCAGATCGTCGCCGAGAGGCCGCCGTCCACAAGCAGGGTCGTCCCGGTGACGTACGAGGATGCCGGGCTGGCCAGGAACAGCAGCGCCCCGTCGACCTCGGCCTGCTCGCCGAAGCGGCCCAGCAGGCTGTGCTCGGCGACCATGGCGCGGAGGTGCTCCTCGCCCGTCGCGGTCATCTCGGTGGCGACGTACCCCGGGCACAGCGCGTTGACCCGGATGCCCTTGCGGCGGGACCACTGCTGGGCGAGGTCGCGGGTCAGCCCGATCACGCCCGCCTTGCTCGCCGCGTAGGAGGCCCCCGGAAACCGCGAGGCCACGACGCCGTGGACGCTCGCCACGTTGACGATGGACGAGCCCGGCGGCATGACCCGGGCGCAGGCCTGCGCCATCCAGAACGTGCCGTGCAGGTTCACGTCGATCACCTGGCGGAAGCCGTCGGGGGTGTCCCGCAGGGCCGGCACGGAGCCGCCGAGGCCGGCGTTGTTGACGAGCACGTCGACGCGCCCGAACTCCGCCGTGGCCGCGTCCGCCAGCGCCTGGCACTGCTCGGGCACCGTGACGTCCACCGCCTGGACGAGGACGGACGCCCCCGCGGCCCGCAGCTCGTCCGCGATCGCGTCCAGCCGGTCCACGCGCCGGGCGCCGAGGACCAGGATGCCGCCGACGGCCGCGACCGCCCGGGCGAATCCCAGCCCGAGCCCGGAGCTCGCGCCGGTGATGACCACCACCCGGTCGTCGAGCCGGAACGCGTCGAGTGGCCCGCTCATCGTGACGCCCCTTCGCCGGTGTGGTGCTGCACGGTGGCGAGCGCGAGGTCGGCGTACCGGCGGGCCATGGTGGGCGCGTCGACCGGCCCGCCCGGCCGGAACCAGCCGGCGACGCCCTGGCACATCGACAGGATCGCCCGGCCACACTCGTCCGGGTGCGGGGTGCGGAAGACGCCCTGCTCGACTCCCCCGCGGATCGTGTCGCGCAGCTCCCGCTCGAGCTCGTCGCGCCGGGCGATGTAGTGCGCCCGGTTCTCGGGTGTGAGGCTGCGCCGCTCGGAGTCGAGGAACGCCAGGTCGCGATGGTGCGCGGTGTAGAGGACGATGGCCTCGACCAGCGCGCTGAGCCGGGCCGTGCAGTCGGTTCCGGCCTCTTCCAGCGCGGCCCGGGCGTGCGTGAGCACGATCCGCATCGCGTGGTCGAGCAGCTCCCGGAGCATGGCCTGCTTGTTCTCGAAGTGGTAGTAGAGCGCCGGCACGGTGACCCCCGCGCGGCCGGCGATCTTGCGCACCGAGGTGCCGTCGTAGCCGTGCTCGACGATCTCGTCCAGCGCCAGCGCCAGGAGTGGCTGCAGCTCGAGCGGGGGGTACTCGCGCCAGTCGCTCATGTCACCTCATCTCGGCCGGACCTGGAACCTAGCAAACGCTCGCTAAGTACGCTAGCTTAGCGATCGCTAACTAAGTCAACCGGGTGCGGAGGTCGTGGCATGGAAGTCCGGGGCAAACAGGCACTGGTGACCGGGGGCGCGTCCGGGCTCGGGCTGGCGACGGTGGAGACCCTCGCCGCGGCGGGGGCCCGGGTGGTCGCCCTCGACCTGCCCGGCGCCGACCGCAGCGCGCTCGACGCGCTCGGCGACGCGGTCCGGTTCGCCGGCGCCGACGTGACCGACGAGGGGGCGGTCGCGGCGGCGGTCGAGCTCGCCAACGACGAGGGCGGCCTGGCCGTGCTGGTCAACTGCGCGGGCATCGGCAACGCGTTCCGGACCGTCGGCAAGCAGGGGCCGTTCCCGCTCGCCGACTTCGAGCGGGTGATCCGGGTGAACCTGGTCGGGACCTTCAACGTGCTGCGTCTGGCCGCCGCGGCGATGGCGGGGAACGAGGTCACCGGCGAGGAGCGCGGGGTCATCGTCAACACCGCGTCGGTGGCCGCGTTCGACGGGCAGGTCGGGCAGGCCGCGTACTCGGCGTCCAAGGGCGCCATCGTCGGCATGACGCTGCCGATCGCCCGCGACCTCGCGGGCCTGAAGATCCGCGTCGTCACCGTCGCCCCGGGGACCTTCGAGACCCCGCTGCTGGGCCAGCTGTCGCAGGAGGTTCGCGACTCGCTGGGCGCCCAGGTGCCGCATCCGAGCCGGCTCGGCCGCCCGGCGGAGTACGCGCAACTGGTCGCGGCCATCGTCGCCAACCCGATGCTGAACGGCGAGACCATCCGCCTCGACGGCGCCATCCGCATGGCCCCGCGCTAGAAGATCTGGAGGAAGAGATCATGCGTCAAGCGGTCATCGTCGACATCGTCCGGACCCCGTCGGGCAAGGGCAAGCCGGGCGGAGCGCTGTCCGGGGTGCACCCGGTGGAGCTGTACGCCACCGTGCTGCGCGCCCTCGCCGAGCGCAACAACCTGGACCCGGGACGGGTCGAGGACGTCATCACCGGCTGCGTCGGCCAGGCCGGCCAGCAGGCCCTGAACATCGGCCGCACCGCCGTGCTCGCCGCGGGCTGGCCGGAGTCGGTCCCCGCCACCACCATCGACCGGCAGTGCGGCTCCAGCCAGCAGGCGGTGCACTTCGCCGCGCAGGGCGTGATGGCGGGCGCCTACGACATCGTCGTCGCCGGCGGTGTGGAGTCGATGAGCCGGGTTCCCATGGGTGTCACCGCGATGGGTCAGGACACGCAGGGGCCATCGGTCGCCCGGCGCTACCCGGAGGGGCTGGTCAACCAGGGCGTCTCGGCCGAGCTCATCGCCCAGAAGTGGGGGCTCTCGCGGGAGCGGCTCGACGAGTACTCCGCGCGGTCGCACCGGCTGGCCGCCGAGACCGCGAAGGCCGGCGGGTTCGACGGCGAGATCGTGCCGGTGGACGCGTTCGCGGCCGACGAGACGATCCGCGCGGCGACGACTCCCGAGAGCCTCGCCGCGCTGCGACCGGCCTTCGACACCCCGGAGATGCGCGAGCGGTTCCCGGACCTGGACTGGCGGATCACGGCGGGCAACTCCTCGCCGCTGACCGACGGCGCCTCCGCGGCGCTGATCATGGGCGAGGACGTGGCCGAGCGGCTGGGCCTGCGCGCGCGGGCCCGCTTCCACGCGTTCGCGGTCGCCGGCGACGACCCGCTGCTCATGCTGACGGCGCCGATCCCGGCCACCCAGCGGGTGCTGGAGCGGGCCGGCCTGGGCATCGACGCGATCGACGCCTACGAGGTGAACGAGGCCTTCGCCCCGGTGCCGCTGGCCTGGCTCGCCGAGCTGGGCGGCGACCTCGAGAAGCTCAACCCCCGCGGCGGCGCCATCGCGCTGGGCCACCCGCTCGGCGCCTCCGGCATCCGGCTGATGGGCACGATGCTGCACCACCTCGAGGCCACCGGCGGCCGGTACGGGCTGCAGACCATGTGCGAGGGCGGCGGCATGGCCAACGCCACCGTCATCGAGCGCCTCTGACGACATGGCCAAGGATCTCTGGGCCCGCCGCCCGTTCTTCACCGCCGACCACGAGGCGTTCCGCGCCACCGTCGCCGAGTACCTCGGCCGGCACGTCACCGCGCACGTCGAGGCCTGGGACGAGGCCGGCATCATCCCGCGTGAGCCGTGGCTCGAGGCCGGGCGGCAGGGGCTGCTGGGCATCAACGCGCCGGAGGAGTACGGCGGCGGCGGGGCCATCCGCGACTTCGGCTTCCGCTGCGCGATGATGGAGGAGTTCGCCAGGGCCGGCGCCACATCGCTCGGCGCGGGGTTCTCGGTCCACGCGGACATCGTGCTGCCCTACTTCTTCGACCTCGCCACCCCGGAGCAGGCCGAGCGGTGGGTGACGGCGCTGTGCTCGGGCGAGAGCATCGGCGCCATCGCCATGACCGAGCCCGGCACCGGCTCGGACCTGCAGGGCATCCGCACGACGGCCCGCCGCGACGGCGACCACTGGGTGCTCAACGGGGCCAAGACGTTCATCACCAACGGCATCCTGAGCGACCTCGTGATCGTCGTCGCCCGGACCGATCCCGACCCCGGCGCCGGGAGCCGGGCGTTCAGCCTGCTGGTCGTCGAGCGGGGCATGCCCGGCTTCGAGCGCGGCCGCAAGCTCGCCAAGGTCGGCCTGAAAAGCCAGGACACCGCCGAGTTGTACTTCGACGACGCGATCGTCCCCGCCGGCAACGTCCTCGGCGAGGTCGGCCGCGGGCTGTCCTACCTGATGAGCCACCTGCCGCTGGAGCGGCTGGGGATCGCCGTCGCCGCGTGTGCCGGCGCCCGGGCCGCGCTCGCCTGGACCGTCGACTACGTCGCCCAGCGGCGGGCGTTCGGCCAGCCCATCGCCTCGTTCCAGAACACCCGGTTCGCCGTCGCCGAGATGCTGACCGAGCTGGAGGTCTCCCAGGCCTACGTGGACGACGCCGTGCTGCGGTTCAACCGCGGCGAGCTCAACGCGGTGGACGCGGCCAAGGCGAAGTGGTGGGCGACGGAGATGCACAAGCGGCTCGTCGACCGCTGTGTCCAGCTGTTCGGCGGCTACGGCTACATGCTCGAGTACCCCATCGGCCGGGCGTACGCCGACACCCGCGTCACCACCATCTACGGCGGCACCACCGAGATCATGAAACACATCATCGCGCGCGACATGCTGGAGACCCGATGACCGACGCCGAACCGGCCGCCCTCTACGAGCGGGCCGGCCACATCGCCGTGATCCGGCTGAACCGGCCGCAGGCTCTGAACGCCGTCAACGCCGAGCTGTCCACCGCGGTCGGTGAGGCGCTGGAGCGGGCGGCGGCCGACCCCGAGGTGCGGGTCGTGGTGGTGACCGGCAACGGCCGGGCCTTCTGCGCCGGCGCCGATCTCAAGGAGCTGGCCGCCGGACGCTCGGTCGCCGCGCCGGAGCACCCGGAGTGGGGCTTCGCCGGTCTCGTCCGGCACTGGATCGACAAGCCGCTCATCGCGGCCGTCAACGGGTTCGCCATGGGCGGCGGCACCGAGATCGCGCTGGCCTGCGACCTGGTGGTCGCCGCCGAGGATGCGCGGCTCGGCCTGCCCGAGGTCAAGCGGGGCCTGCTGGCCGCGGCGGGCGGGGTGGTACGGCTGCAGCGGCAGATTCCGCTCAAGCGCGCCCTGCAGATGGCGCTCACCGGCGACGCCGTCGAAGTGCGGGAGGCGGCCGACTGGGGCCTGGTCAACGTGGTCGCCCGGCCCGGGGCCGCGCTCGAGGAGGCCATGGCGCTGGCCGAGCGCATCGCGGCCAACGCGCCGCTGTCGGTGCAGCACACGAAGCGGGTCATGCACCAGGTCGCCGAGGCCGGCTCGGACTGGGACCCGCAGTGGTCGCGGCTCGAGCCGTGGACGGTCAACGACGAGGCGACCGGCATCGTCTTCGGCAGCCGGGACGCCGTCGAGGGGCCGACCGCCTTCGCCGAGAAGCGGGCGCCGGTCTGGGAAGGCCGGTAGCCGAGGCGTTCGGCGG
Organism: Dactylosporangium sp. NPDC000244; assembly: GCF_040300725.1. Classification (NCBI taxonomy): domain Bacteria; kingdom Bacillati; phylum Actinomycetota; class Actinomycetes; order Micromonosporales; family Micromonosporaceae; genus Dactylosporangium; species Dactylosporangium sp. NPDC000244. The sequence continues at coordinate 83,250 of NZ_JBEPEH010000027.1, read as the reverse complement.
CCGCCGGGCCTCCTTCCCCGCGAGGAGATCCGGCGGCCGTCTCTACGCGGGGTAGACCGGGTCCCGGCGCTCCCGGAGGGCGGACAGGCCCTCCGCGTAGTCGGGGCCGTCCAGCAGCTCCCCCTGGTCCTCCAGCTCGCGGCGCATGGCCGCCTCGAGCTCGTCGGCACCGGCCCGCCCGAGCGCCCGTTTGGTGCGCCGCAGCGCCTCCCGCGACGCGCCGGCCGTCCCGGCCGCCAGCGCGCGGGCGGTCTCGAGGAGGTCGGCGGCCGCGACGACGTCCGAGACCATGCCCCATGACAGCGCGACCGGCGCCGGCACGCGCTCGGCGAACAGCGCCATCCGCGAGGCCCGCACCCGCCCGATCGCGGCCGGGAGCAGGTGGGTCGCTCCCCCGTCGGGCAGCAGTCCGATCTTGACGAACGGCAGCTGGAACCAGCTCGTGTCGGCGGCGAGCACGGCGTCGCAGGCGACGGCGAACGAGACGCCGACGCCGACCGCCGGACCGTTCACCGCGGCGACGACCGGGATGCCGGCGCGGACCACGGCGAGGACGACCTCGTTGGCCGCGGCGACGATCGCCCGGCCGTCCGCGCCGCCGGTCGCCGCGCCCGCCGGGGAGACGTCGGCGCCGGCGCAGAAGGCCCGCCCCTCGCCGGTGAGCACGACGCAGCGCACGCCGGGCCGGCCGGCCGTTTCGCGCAGGCGGCCGGCCAGCAGTTGCATGCCCGCCAGATCGAGGGCGTTGAGCCGGTCGGGGCGGGCCAGGGTGACCGTCGCGACCGGGCCGTCGACCGTGACCCGCACGGCGTCGTCCGTCATCGTCCCGCCACGACCAGGGTGCCCAGCTTCGCGGTGATGAGCTCCTCGGCCTGCGCGACCATCCGGCTGACCAGCTCGGCCACGGTCGGGATGTCGTCGATCAGCGCCTGCGACTGCCCGACGGTCCAGAGGCCCCGCTCCAGCTCGCCCGTCTCGTAGACCTCGCGGCCGCGGACGCCGGCCACGAGCTCGCGCACGTCGGCGAACTGGCCACCGGCCCGCAGGATCTCGACGACCTCGTTGCTGACGGAGTTGATCGCGACGCGCGAGGTGTTGCGCAGCGTCCGGAAGATCAGGGTGGTGTCGAGCTCGGTCGACTCGACGATGCGCCGCTTCACGTTCTCGTGCACCGGGGCCTCCACCGTGCACATGAACCGGGTGCCCATGTTCACCGCGTCGGCCCCCAGCGCCAGCGCGGCGACCAGGCCGCGGGCGTCGGCGATCCCGCCCGAGGCGACGATCGGGACGGTCAGCCGGCGGGCGGCGGCCGCGATGAGGATGAGCCCGGGCACGTCGTCCTCACCCGGGTGGCCGGCGCACTCGAAGCCGTCGATGCTCACCGCGTGCACCCCGAGCGACTCGGCCTTGAGCGCGTGCCGCACGCTGGTGCACTTGTGGATCACCTTGATGCCCGCGGCGTTGAAGGCGGGCATGTGGTCCTTCGGGCTGAAGCCGGCCGTCTCCACGACCCGGATCCCCGACTCGATGATCGCGTCGCGGTACTCGGCGTAGGGCGGCGGCGTGATCGCGGGCAGGATCGTGAGGTTGACGCCGAACTCCTGGTCGGTCAGCTCACGGCAGCGGGCGATCTCCTTGACCAGGTCCTCGGGCGTCGGCTGGGTCAGCGCGGTGATGAACCCGAGCGCGCCGGCGTCCGCCACCGCGGCCACCAGCCCGGCCCGGCCGACCCACTGCATCCCGCCCTGCACGATGGGGTGCCGGACGCCGAACTCGCGGGTGAAGCGCGTCTCGATCATGCCATTCCTCCGATGGCCAGGCCGGTCTTCGGGTCGAAGCCCTCCGGCGCGGCGATCTCGACCACCGGGTCGGCGGCCGCGTCGTACTCGGTGCGCAGCGCGCGCGACATGATGGCGTGCTGCACGTAGAGCGTGGTGATGTAGGTGAGCTCCAGGATCTGCTCGTCGGTGAGGTGCTCGCGCAGCGCGTCGAAGACCTCGTCGGCCACCCGGCCGCCGGAGAGCGCGAGCGCGTCGGCGTAGGCCAGCACCACCCGCTGCCGGGCGTCGAACAGCGGGGAGACCTGCCAGCCGGGGATGGCGGCGACCTGCTCGTCGCTCAGCCCGGCGCCGCGGCAGGCCTTGGCGTGCTGCGAGTAGACGAACTGGCTGCCGATCGCCCAGCCGGCCCGGGCCTGGCCCAGCTCGCGCAGGTCGGGCGGGAGGTGCCGCTTCGGGCTCTGGTACAGCGTGAAACCCCGCACGGCGTGCTTGAGCACATCCGGCACGAGGGCGAACACCGTCCACCAGTTGCCCGGCGTGCCGGTCGCGGTGCCCGGCTCGGCCACCGGGTCCCGGTCGTCGAACATCCGGTCGTAGCAGCCGAGGACCAGCGGGTCGTCGGTCTCGGTCCGGGACACTTCACGGAGTCTGGGCACCGCTGTCTCCTGTCGCGCACGCCCGAAATCGGACGAAAAACTTGATGTTAATATCACTTTTAGTTCCCCCCGAGACGCGGGAAGACGACGGAAAGCAGGAGCGATGCCACGCCAGTACTCCAAGGGAGCGCGCACGGCGGCCGCGTTTCTCGAGGCGGCCCGCAAGGAGTTCGCGACCCGTGGGTACCTCTCGACCAAGGTCGAGGACATCGCGCGCACGGCGGGCCGGTCGCCCGCGAGCTTCTACAACTACTTCACCGACAAGGCCGACGTGCTCGCCGCCCTCGCCCAGGCCTTCCACGAGGACACCCGCGCGCAGATCGCGGTGCCGTACCAGAAGGGTCGCCCGCCGCAGGAGGCCATCCGCACGGCGATCACCATCTTCTGGGAGACCTACCGCGACCGGCTCGGCGCGCTCAGCGGGGTGTTCCAGGCCTCGATGGCCGACCCGGCCTTCCTGGAGAGCTGGCGGGAGATCCGGCAGTCGGCCATCGAGTTCATCGCCCAGGGCGTCGAGCGGGCCCAGAAGGACGGCTACTGCCCGGGCATCGACGTGCGGATGACCTCGTCCGCGCTGTCCTCGATGCTCGAGCTCTCCTGCTACGTGTGGCTGGCCCAGGGCGGCGACAACGGCGACTCCCACGTCGACGAGAACGCGGCGATCGACTCGCTGGCCAGCATCTGGTACCACGCCATCTACTGGCGCCCGGAGGACCATGACTAGGCGCGGCCGAGGACGCGCAGCTCGACCTCGGTGCGCCGGCCCAGTGCCGCGACCATCTGGGCGAACCGGGCGGGGTCGAGGCCGGCCCTGATCTCGGCGACCAGGGCCCGCTCGTCCGGCACGCCGAGCTCCGCGAAGACCGCGCCGTCGACCAGTTCGCGCTCGGATCCGGCGGCCAGATCCCGCCGCACCGTCTCGAGCGCGGCGACGCACGCCTTGAGCAGATAGCGGGCGCGCCCGCCGGCCTCCGGCAGGATCTCGGCCTGCAGGGTCTCCACGACGGCCGTCAGCAGCTCGTCGTGGCCGGGCACCGCGGCGTGCGATGGCATGTGTTCTCCCGTCGTCATCGGAGCAGCCCGAGCAGGTCGTGCTCCACCTCGACCACCCGCCGGCCGACCAGCGCCAGATCGATCGAGCGGGTCGTCCCGGACAGGTGCCGGTCCGCCTGTTGCAGGCAGCCGACGGCCCAGATCCAGGTGCCGAGCACCACCGCCCACGCGAAGTCGGCGTCGGACACGTCCTCGCCCGACGCGGCCCGGTACCCGTCGAGGAAGTCCCGGGCGCCGCCGAAGCCGCCGACCACGCCCGGTCCCCGGAAGCGCCAGCTGCGCACCGCGATCCACCCGAGGTCCTCCAGCGGATCGCCGCGGTGGGTGGACTCCCAGTCGAGGATCCCGACGAGACCGTCGCCGTCCACCACGAAGTTCCCGAGCCGGAAGTCCCCGTGGGTCACGGCCGTCCGGCGGCGCGCCGGCCGCCGCTGCAGCAGCCACCCGTAGGCGAGCTCGAGCACCGGCCGGTCGGGGTCGAGGCGGTCCAGGGTCGCGCGGTACTCCACCAGCCGGTCCTCGTCCGGCAGGCCCGCGATGGCACCGGGATCGACGGTGTGCAGCCGGCCGAGGGCTTCGCCGCACTGGCGCGCCAGCCGCGGCCCGGCCGAGCCGGTCGCCAGCCCGTCGAGAATCCGGCGCGGCACGGTCTCGCCTTCGAGCCGCTGCAGGACGAGCCCGCCGGGCACCACCGCGACCGCCTCGGGCGCCGCGACCCCGGCCGAGCGGGCCGCGCGGATGACGCTCGCCTCGAACGCGGCGCCACCGCCACGCTGCTCCCCGGGGGGATCGGTCAGCAGGATCAGCCTGCGGCCCGCGGACTCGAACGCCCAGACCTCCCGGGACGAGCCGCCGGTCAGCCGCTCCAGTCCGGTCACCGGCGCGCCGAGGGCCGCGGTGAGCGCCGTCTCGTTCATCGGCCGGCCACCCGGTCCCACGTGCCCGCCGTGAACGGGTCGCGTTTGAGCTCCACCTTGCGCACCTTGCTCGTCGGGGTCTTCGGCAGCTCGTCGAGGAACTCGATGTACCGCGGAACCATGAACCGCGGCATCGTGGCCGACAGGAACTCGGCCAGCGCCGGGGCGTCGAGCTTCACGTCCGGCATGGGCACGACGCAGATCTTGATCTCTTCCTCCCCGTCGTCGGACGGCACGCCGATCGCGGCGCACTCCAGGACGTCCGGGTGGGCGGTGACCATCGACTCGACCTCGAACGAGGAGATGTTCTCCGAGCGCCGCCGGACCGCGTCCTTGACCCGGTCCACGAGGTAGTAGTTGCCCGCCTCGTCCCGGCGGAAGGCGTCGCCGGTGTGGTACCAGCCGTTGCGCCAGGCGTGAGCGGTCTCCGCGGGCCGGCCGAGGTAGCCCAGGTTCATGGTCCACGGCCGGTCGGAGCGGACGATCAGCTCGCCGATGTGGCCCGTCGGCACCTCGGTGTCGAAGTCGTCCACGATGCGCAGCTCGAACCCGTCCCGGGCGCGGCCGCAGCTGCGGTGGTCGACCACGTGGTCGCCGGTCGCGATCGGCCAGCCGGCCTCGGTCATCCCGTAGTTGGTCCGCATGCGCAGCCCGAACCGCCGCTCGAACGCGGCGTAGTCGGGCAGCAGCGGGCCGCCGGTGATGCTCTCGACCGGGTTGTCGCGGTCGTCGGGGCGCGGCGGCTGCTGCCAGATGAAGTTCGCCATCGCGTAGAAGGCCCAGGCCCGGTTGCAGGAGTGCGCGCGGACGTCCGGCCAGAAGCGGTCGGTCTTGAAGCCGTCGCGGAAGACGAACGAGCCGCCCCAGTGGGCGACGATCTGCAGCGGCACCTTGCCGCCCAGGTGGAACGCGGCGAACGGCGCGTAGAGCACGTCCCCCGGGCCGATGTCGTCGAACGTGTCGATCCCGGTGACGAGCTGTCCCCAGGGCGTGAGGACGCCCTTGGACGGCCCGGTGGTGCCGGAGGTGTAGATGATGGCGGCGGTGTCCCAGGGCTTCGGATCGTCCAGGCCCGCGAGCACCGCCGGATCGAACGCCAGCGGCTGCCCGAGCTCCAGGGCGAAGAGGGCGGCCTCCGGATCCGCGGCCTGCCGGAGCTCGTCGGCGCGGGGGCCGGTCGTCACGATCAGCCGGGGCCCGGAGTCGTGCAGCACGTGGCGGAGCATGTCGCCGCGGTACGCCGGGTTGATCGGCACCTGGACCGCGCGCAGCCATCCGCACGCGATCCACAGCGCCTGCTCGTCGATGCACGTGGGCAGCAGCACGGCGACCCGGTCGCCCGGGCCCACGCCCTGTTCCCGCAGCAGCCGGGCGAACTCCTCGACCCGCCGCTGGAACCCGCTGTACGTGACCCGCCCGTGCTCGGTGTCGATGAGGAAGTCCTTGTCCGCCAGCTCGGTCGCCCGCCGGCGGATGAGGCCGGGCAGCACGCGGGCCGGGTCCAGCTCAGCCACTCGCCACCTCGCTCAGGTAGCTGCGTTCGAGCTTCGACCAGTCCCGGGCGAGCTCGGCCGAGCTGCCTTCGGCCACGACCCGGCCGCGCCGCAGCACGTAGGCCCGGTCGGCCACCTCCAGCGCCCGCGCCGCCTGCTGCTCGACGAGCAGGACACCCAGCCCGTCGTCGGCGGCCTGCCGGATGGAGCGCAGCAGCCGGTCGACCACCAGCGGCGCCAGGCCGAGCGAGAGCTCGTCGGCGAGCAGCAGGGCGGGCCGCCCGGCCAGCGCCCGGGCCAGGGTCAGGATCTGCTGCTCGCCGCCGGACAGCAGGCCGGCCCGGCGGTCGAGCAGCGGGGCGAGCTCGGGGAACGTCTCCAGCGCGACCGAGCGCGCGCCCCGGCCGAGCCGCAGGTTCTCGGCCGCGCTCAGCTGCATGAACACCGACCGTTCCTCGGGTACGAAGGCCATGCCCTCGCGGGCCCGCCGGTGCAGCCGGGCCGACGCCGGCTTGCCGCGCCACAGCACGGAACCGGCCAGCGGCTTCAGCTCCCCGGCCAGGGTCAGCAGCGTCGTGGTCTTGCCCGCGCCGTTGGGTCCCAGCAGCGCCACGACCTCGCCGGGCCGGACCACCAGGTCGAGGTCCCGCAGCGCGGCCAGGTCCCCGTAGCCGGCGCTGAGCCCGCGGGCCTCGATGAGCGGCTCGCCGTCCGCGGCGGCCCTGTTCTCGGCGGGCCGTTCGCGCTCGACCACCTCGACCGGCCCGGTCTTGGTGGCGTCGCCGAGGTAGGCGGTGATGACGGCCGGGTCGGAGCGGATCTCCGCGGGCGTTCCGGTGGCGATCACCTTGCCGAAGTTGAGCACCGAGACCTGGTCGCTCACGTCCAGCACGACGGAGACGTTGTGCTCCACCAGCAGTACCGCCATCCGCAGCTCGGTGGCGAGCCGGCGGATGAGGTGCCCGAGCTCGGCGGTCTCGGTGTCGTCGAGACCGGCGGCCGGCTCGTCGAGCAGCAGGACCGAGGCCCCCGTGGCGACCGACCGGGCGATGGCCAGCAGCCGGCGGCGGCCGTACGGCAGCTCGTCGGGCTTGCGCTCGAGGTCGTCCTCCAGGTGGAACTCGCGGATCGCGGCGAGCGCCGCCGGCGAGTACCGCTCCCGGCCCGGGGCGACGAGGTTGGTCAGGAACGCGAGCCAGTCCCGGCGGTCGCTCGCGGCGAGCAGGTTCTCCCGGACCGTCATCGTCTCGAACAGCTCGAGGCTCTGGAAGGAGCGGCTGATGCCGGCCGCGGCGCGGCGCTGGGCCGGCCAGCGGCTGATGTCCTGGCCGTCGAGGGTCATCGAGGCGCCCGGGCTCTCCACGAACCCGGTCAGCGCGTCGATCAGCGTCGTCTTGCCGGCCCCGTTCGGCCCGATGAGCCCGTGGACCTGCCCCGGCACGAGCTTGAGCGCCACCCCGTCGAGCGCGGTCACGCCGCCGAAGCGCACCGTCAGCCCGCTCACGTCCACCGGCCGCTCGGTCACGCTGAACGTCGTCGCCCCGTCCAGCTCGGCGATGTCGCGCCGGCGGACCCGGCGGCCGCCGCGCGCCCGCACCCACTTGGGCACCAGCCATCCGGGCAGCCGCTGCGTGGCCAGGCCGTTGGGCAGCTGCGGCAGCACCAGGAGCAGCGTCAGGCCCAGGATCATCTGCCCGACCTCGTTGCGCGAGATGAACTGCGCGAACGCGGTGCCGGGGAAGAGCTGCGAGATCACTCCGGAGAGCAGGCCGGCCGGCGCGTACATGGCACCGATGACGGCGCCGACGAGGTACCCGATGCCGCCGATGATCGAGAACACGACCGCGAAGATGGACTGGAAGGCGGTGTACGTCGGCACGAACGTCACGTTCGGCTGCCGGAACGACAGCAGGACGCCGCCGGCCGCGGCCAGGCCGGCCGAGATGCCGAAGGCGAAGATCTTGGCGCGGGCCACGCTGATGCCGATGCTCGCGGCCGCGCGCTCGTTCGACCGGACCGCCACCAGGCGCCGTCCGGCCCGGCCCCGCCGGAGGTTCGCCACCATCAGGGCGGCCAGGACGAACAGCACCAGGCAGAAGATCGCGTAGCGGCTGGGCCAGAAGTACGTGTCCATGTCGATGCCGAAGATCTTCGGCGAGCCCACGTTGATGCCCGTGAACCCGCCGGTGCGCTCGGTCGAGGAGAAGATCTGGTGCTCCAGCACGACGGCCAGGCACAGCGTCACCACGGCCAGGTTCATGCCCCGGGTCCGCAGGGCGGGCAGGCCGACGATGATGCCGACCGGGATCGCGCCGGCGACGCCGATCAGCAGCGCCGCCCAGAAGGGCACGCCGTGGTCGGCGACGAGGCGGGCCGCGATCCAGGCGCCCATGCCCGCGAGCGCCATCTGGGCCAGCGACAGCTGTCCCGTGTAGCCGGTGACGACCACAATGGACAGTACGACGAGGCCGAGCGCGAGGGTGATCTCGGTCGCGCCGAGCAGGGCGGGCGGGAACACGAAGTACAGCAGCCCCAGGGCGACGAGCCCGGCGCCGATCAGCACCGAGGGTCGCACGGTGCCGCTGCCGAGCTGCGGCGGGCGCTGGATCGCCTCGCCCCGCAGCGGCAGGGACCGCCCCGAGACGACGAGCACGAGGATGATGACGATGAACGGCACCGTCTGACCCCAGCCGTCGGCGTGCTGGCGCGTGCCGATCCAGGCCACCTCGGACTCGAGCATGCCGATCAGCAGCCCGCCGGCCATCGTCAGCGGGAAGGACTTGAAGCCGCCGAGCAGGGCGGCGGCGAGGGCCGGCACGATGAGCATCGCCAGGTTCTCCACCTGCAGCGTGCCGATGCTGACGATGAGCACGGCCGACACCACGCTGAGGGCGCAGCCCACCATCCAGTTCACGGTCGCGATGGTGTCCGGGGAGATGCCCAGCGCCGAGCTCGCCCGCCCGTTCTCGGCCACGGCCGAGGTGGCGAGGCCGAAGCGGGTGGAGCGGTACACGACCGTGAGCACGACGGCGAGCACGATCCCGACGCCGAGGATGGCGAGCCGGTCGGTGCCGATCCGGATGCCGGGCAGGACGGTCGTCGACCCGCCCGGCAGGATCGATTGGACGATGCGGGCCTGTCCCACGCCGAAGAGGTACTGGCCCAGGCCGAAGAGCAACGCGAACACACCCAGCGTCGCGATGAGCCGCGAGACCGGCGGTGCGTCCCGCAGTGGTCGCATCACCAGGTGATGGACCAGCGCGCCGATGGCCAGGCCCACGCCGATGGCGAGCAGTGCCGCCACCGGCGTGGACATGCCGTCCTCGCGTTGCAGGTAGAAGACGTAGGCGCCCAGCATGCCGACCGCGCCCTGGCTGAAGTTCAGGATGCCGGAGCCGCGGTAGATGAGCACAATCCCGAGGGCGGACAAGCCATAGATCGCGCCGGCTCCGAGTCCGAGCACGGCGAACCTGATCACGTCGGTCAGCATGTGGGGGCCCGATCCTCAGCTCTTGGCGGGAGTCGTGCAGTTCTGGCCGGTGTAGGCGTCGCGGAAGGTGTCGTACACCGGCAGCTCCTTGCCGCCGCTGTACTTCACGATGAAGGCGCAGGAGGTGAAGATCCGCGGGTAGCCGCCGACGTTGCCCTTCTGCCACTGGATCGGCGGCGTCAGGCCGATGTCGATGCCGCTCATCGTCGGCAGCGCGTCCCACAGGGCGGTGTTGGTCGGCTCGGGCACCTTCTTGGCCGCCGCGGCGAAGGCGAGCACGGCGGCGTAGGCGTTGAGCCGGAAGCCCCGCGTCTCGGAGAAGCCCAGCTTCGACATGTCCGCGACGAAGTTCTTGGTCGCCGCGTTCTCGTACGACGGCGGCAGGTAGCCCAGCGCCTCGTAGAGCCCGTCCGAGGCGGTCCCGAGCGCGTCGGCGACCTTCTCCTTCTGCGTGCCGATGATGCCGATCGCGATGTTCGGGTTGTCCTTCTTGAGCTGCTTGATGAAGGCGGTCGAGTCGGTGCCCGGCAGCACGGTCAGGATGGCGTCGGTGCCGTTGGCCAGCACGGCCTGCACGTAGGGCGCCATGTCGGGGGCGCCGGTCGGCACGGGCACGTCGTTGAGGATCTTCTGGTTGGCGGACGTGAGGCCCTGGTTGGCGAAGCCGCTGAACGCCCCGCCGCCGTCGATCTGGATGCGGGCCATGCTGATCTTCTTGAAGCCCTGCGCGGCCAGCGCGTTGGCCAGCGACGCGGTCTGGATCGGGGTGCTGCCGTCCAGCGGGAACTGGGCGACCTCGGTCAGGTCGGTGCCGGAGGTGACGGCGCCGATGATCGGGATCTTCGCCTCCCGGAGGATCTTCTCGTGGCCCTTCTGCAGGGTCAGCTCGCCGACCACGGCCGCGACCCCGAGGCTCTGGGCCTGGCGGGCGCAGTTGTCGGCGGTGTTCGGGTCGTTGCCGGTCTTGCAGACGGTGAGCTCGACCGGCCGGCCGTTGATGCCGCCGTTCGCGTTCACGCGGGCCAGCCCGGCGTTCGCGCCGTCGACGAGCTCGGGGGCGGCGCCCGAACCGGTCTCGTCGTAGATGAGCATGATCTTCACCGGCGCGCCGGCCGAGGACCCGCCGCCCGGGGCGGCGGCGGGTGACTTGCTCTTGTCGTTGCTACAGGCGGATAAGGCGACGAGCGGCAGGACAAGCGCCGCCGCGAGGCGGGTTCGCAGCGTCCTCATGGATGCCTCCATCAAGGCCAGGGAAGGGGTGTGGGCCTGATACTGACATTAGTTTCAGAAAAATGGAACGGAGCTTCGATCACGCTTTGGCGGTCGCCGGTGCCGCGGGCGCGGCCGGCTCGTGGCGGACGTCCTCGGGGGTGAACGCCCTGGTCCAGGCGGCGAACTCCAGCAGGATCCCGTCCGGGTCGAAGAAGTACAGCGAGCCGACGTACACGCCGTCGTGCATGCGCGTGGCGATCGTGGACGGGCTGTCGTCATGGAACAGGACCCGCCCGACCTCCACGCCCTTGGCCTTGAGCCGGTCGCGGTACTCGTGGAACTTGTCGACCGGAATCTGCAGGGCCACATGGTTCATCGACGCCACGGCGCTGGCGATGTCGCCGAACCCGGGCATCGCACCGGGGTGGGTCACGCCGGGAACCTTCTGCGGCGCACCGGGGAACCAGAAGAAGGCCAGGGCGTTGCCGCCGCCGCAGTCGAAGAAGAAGTGCTGCCCCATTCCGTCCGGCAGCTCCACCGTCTTGATCAGGGGCATGCCGAGCACGTTGGTGTAGAAGTCCACCGTGCGGCGCATGTCGCTACAGACCAGCGCGAGGTGGTTGATGCCGCCGATCTCGAACTCTCTCTCGGCCATGGTTCCCCCTTCGAAGGTGCTCAAATCCCGGCTTGGCCGGCGACCAGTTCCAGGTGCGACGCCGCACCGCCGACGAGCTGACTGTTGGTGTGGGCCCGCTTGAGAAAGATGTGCGCGGGGTGCTCCCAGGTGAAGCCGATGCCGCCGTACGTCTGGATCGCGCCCTCGGCGACCGCCAGGTAGGCGCCCACCGCGGCGAGCTTCGCGACCGAGGCGGCCAGCGTCGCGTCCGGTGCGTCGAGATCCAGCCGGCGCAGCGCGTACTCGACCGCCGCCACCGCGCCGTCGAGCTGACTCGACACCTCGGCCAGCCGGTGCTTGACCGCCTGGAAGGAGCCGATCGCGCGGCCGAACTGGACTCGCTGCCGGGCATAGGCCACGACGTCGCGCAGCACGGCCCGGGCGCCGCCGATGGAGTCGGCGGCGACCAGCGCGGCGAGCTCGGACCGCAGCCGCTCCTCGTTGCAGTCGCCGAGCGGCGTCGCCGCCGACCCGTCGAACTCGACGCGCCAGAGGACGCGCGACGGGTCCAGTGTGGACAGTGGGCGCCGGTCGACGCGATCGGCCGGCACCACGGACAGGCCCGCCTCGGCCGCGACCACGAACCAGTCGGCCGCGCCACCCTCGAGCGCGTGGCCGTCGGGCAGCACCAGCGCGAACCGTTGCCGGCCCGCCAGGAGCCGGTCGCGGTCCGGCGACGCGGGCGCGGCGTGCAGCGCCCGCAGGCCGAACATGTGACCCAGCAACGGCGTGGCGGCCGGCACGGCGCCGCACTCCTCGATCGCCACCGCCAGGTCCTCGAGCCCGATCTCGGCCACACCGAGGTCGAACAGCGCGTCCCAGGATCCGCCGGCCGTACAGCGGGCGACGACTGCGGCGACCGAGGCGCGCCATGCGTCGCGCTCGGCCGCGCTGAGCTGACTCACGGCCGGAGCGCGGCGGCGGCCTGGCTGTCGAGGTATTCGTCGATGCGGGAGATCCGCCCGCCGGACACCGTCACCACGAGGCACGCGTGGATCTCGAGCTCGGTGCCGTTCGGAGCGGTGCCCCGCAGCACGTGCTGCTCCACGTAGCCGGTCGGCGTCGCGTGGCGCACCACGTCCTCGTAGCGCTTGTTGCCGACCTTACGGTGCAGCCAGTTCAGGACCTTGAGGTTCTGATCGACACGCTGCTCGTGCAGGTCGTCGTTGTGCCAGACCACCACGTCGGGGGTGTAGATCTCGTTGCGCAGGGCGTCGAGGTCGTTCGCGTCGATCGCCGCGGTCAGGCGCTCGGCCAGCGCGAGCGAGACGTCCGCCGGGCTGGTCGTGGATTCGCTCGTCGTCATCACAATCCTAAAAGTAATGTCAGTATCAGAAAAATGCTAGTGGACGATGTCCGACCAGGGCGTCTGCGTCCGGTAGTCGCTGCGCAGCAGGCGCTTGGCGACCACCATCCGGTGCACCTCGTCCGGGCCGTCGTAGATGCGCGCGTAGCGGGCGTCGCGGTACATCCGCTCGAGCGGCGTGTCCTCGGTGACACCCATCGCGCCGTACACCTGCAGCGCGCGGTCGACGACGTCGTGCAGCATCTGCGCGCCGAAGAACTTGATGAGCGAGATCTCCATCCGGGCGTCCAGGCCGGCGTCGATCTTCCGCGCGCCGTCCAGCGTCATCAGCCGGGCCGCCTGGATCTGGGCGGCCGACTCGGCGACGTACCGCTGAATCTCCCCCTTCTCCGCCAGCAGGGAACCGTGCGCGTAGCGGGTGTTCGCCCGGTCGCACATCAGCTCGAAGGCGCGCTGGGCCTGCCCGAGCCAGCGCATGCTGTGGGTGATGCGGCCCGGCCCGAGGCGCGCCTGGGCCACGGCGAAGCCGCCACCGCGGGGCCCCAGCAGGTTCGCCGCGGGCACCCGCACGTTGTCGTACCGGACCTCGCAGTGGTTGCCGCCGTAGTGGCCCATGGTCCGCACGACCCGCTGGATGTTGTAGCCGGGCGTGTCGGTCGGCACCAGGATCAGCGAGAACTGCTTGTGCTTCGGCGCATCCGGGTCCGTCTTGACGAAGACGCTGGTGTACATCGCCTTGTTGGCCCCGGACGTGAACCACTTGTGACCGTTGATCACCCACTCGTCGCCGTCGAGCACCGCGGTGGACTGCACCAGCGTCGGGTCGGAGCCGGCGACCTCAGGCTCGGTCATCCCGATCGTCGGCCCGGTCACGCCCTCGAACAGCAGCGGGATCCACTGGGCCTTCTGCTCCTCGGTGCCGAACTCCAGCAGCATCAGACAGTCCTGAAAGGACAGTGTGCCGAGGGCCTCGGTTCCCCAGTAGGAGCGCCCGACGATCTCGTTGATCATCACGTATTCCATGAACGGAAGACCGCCGCCGCCGATCGCGGCCGGGTGCCCGAGCGCCCACACGCCGCGCTCCTTGGCCAGCTTCTTCAGCTCGGCCATCGCCTCGGCACTGCTCGCGTCGTTGCGGTCGAGGATCGGTTCCCGAGGGATCAGCTCCTCGTCGACGAACCGCCGGACGTCCTGGCGCTGCTGGGCGAAGTCCCGGCTGGGCACGGACGCCACCTCCCAATCTTTTTGATAGTAACGTCAGTTTCAGTTTTACAGCGACACGTCGCCGCTGGTCAACAGCCGTAAGGTGGCGGAGCGGTGGCGCTGAGGGTCAGCGTGGGATCTGCGACCAGGGCGTGTCGCGGGGCAGGCCGGGCTCCTTGGGCAGCCCCAGCACCCGCTCACCGATGATCGTGCGCATGACGTCCGAGGTCCCGCCGGCGATCGTGTAGGCCTGGGACTGCAGCCACGTCCACACCGGGTCGCCCTCCGCCGGACCGTTCGCGCGCACCGCGTCGGCGTCGTACACGAGCCCGGCCGGGCCGAGCAGCTCCAGCGCGAACCGGGCGATGCGCTGCTCCAGCAGGGCCCGGCGCAGCTTGAGGCCGGACCCGCCCGGACCCGGTCCCCCCTCGGCCCGCGTCTCCTGGTCCCGCAGCGCGGCCAGGCGCAGCACCTCGGCGTCGACCCAGAGCCGGGTCAGCTCGGCCCGCCGGCCCGGGTCGGATCCGGTCCGGCGCCAGGTTTCGACCGCCAGCGCGATGGCGCCCGACCCGCGCTCCCCGACGGACGCGCCGATCACGGCCCGCTCGCTCGCGAGCATGGTGGTGGCGACCGCCCATCCCTCGCCGACGCCGCCGATCCGGGCATCGTCACCGACCCGCACCCCGTCGAGGAAGACCTCGTTGAAGTGCGCGCCCCCGGTCAGGTCGCGCAACGGCCGGACCTGCACGCCCGGGGCGTGCATGTCGATCAGGAACGCGGTCAGCCCGGCGTGCTTCGGGGCGCCGGGATCGGTGCGGGTCAGGGCCAGCCCGAAGCGGGCGGCGTGCGCGAGGGACGTCCACGTCTTCTGCCCGTCGACGACCCACCCCTCGCCGTCGCGCACGGCCCGGGTGGCCAGGCCGGCGATGTCCGATCCGGCGCCCGGCTCGGAGAACAGCTGGCACCAGATGTGCTCGGCCGTGAAGATCGGCCGGAGGAGCTCTCGCTGCGCGGGCGTGCCGTGCGCCATCAGCGCCGGCGCCACCATGCCGATGCCCATGGGGTTGCGCTCCCAGGACTCCAGCCGGCCGGCCGCCGAGAGCACGGCGTCGACCTCGGCCTGCCGGTCGGGCCCGAGGCCCAGTCCCCCGGCGCCCTCGGGATGGTGCACCCAGGCCAGCCCGGCGTCGAACTGGGCACCGAGCGCCGTGGCGCGATCGGCGCCCTCGGTGTCGCGGACGAACTCGGCGACGTATTGCCGCAGCCCGGTCACTGGATCAGGGTCTTTCGCCCGGCCCAGTACTGGTCCTTCAGCTTGCGCTTGTAGAGCTTGCCGGTCGGCAGGCGGGGCAGCTCGCCCACGAAGTCGACGGAGCGCGGGCACTTGTAGTGGGCGATCGACTCGCGGCAGAAGGCGATCAGCTCCGCCTCCGTCTCCGGGCCGGCCTCGACGCCGGGGGCGAGCTGCACGACCGCCTTGACCGCCTCGCCGAAGTCCTCGTCGGGGACCCCGATCACCGCGGCGTCGTACACCTTCTCGTGCGTGATCAGGAGGTTCTCGGTCTCCTGGGGATAGATGTTGACCCCGCCGGAGATGATCATGAAGCTCTCCCGGTCGGTGAGGTACAGGTAGCCCTCCTCGTCGAGGTAGCCGATGTCGCCGACCGAGCTGGCGCCGAGCGCGGGGTCGCGGGTGGCGGCCGTCTTGCCGGGGTCGTTGAAGTACTGGAAGCCGGCCGGACCCCGGAACCACACCGTGCCCGCCACGCCCGGCGGGCACAGGCTCCCGTCCTCGGCCCGGATGAGCAGCTCGCCGCTCGCGGCCCGCCCGACGGTGCCCGGGTGGTCGAGCCACTCCCGCGAGTCGCAGAACGTGTAGCCGATCCCCTCGCTGGCGGCGTAGAACTCGAGGATGATCGGGCCCCACCACTCGATCATCTGGCGCTTCACCTGCGGCGGGCACGGGGCCGAGGCGAGGATGACGGTGCGCAGCGACGAGACGTCGGCCCGGCTCCGGCGCTCCGGCGGCAGCTTCAGCAGCCGGGAGAACATCGTGGGGACCAGCTGCGAGTGCGTGACGCGGTGGGCGGCGACCAGATCGAGGTACCGCTCCGCGTCGAACGACTCCATGATGATCGAGGTCCCGCCGGCCCGCAGCGTCATGGACACGCTGCCCTGGGGGGCGGAGTGGTACAGCGGCGCGGGCGACAGGTACACGCTGGTCTCGTCGAGCCCCCACCGCTTGCTCTGGATGCGCGACCCGAGCGGCTCCTCGGACGGGTGCGCGACCGCGAGCGGGTGGTAGATGCCCTTCGGGCGGCCGGTGGTGCCGGAGGAGTACAGCATCGCCATGCCCAGCTGCTCGTCCGGAATCGGATCCGTCGGCAGGCCGGCCACCGCCCGGTCGTACGACTCGAACGGGGCCGGCGGGTCGTCGCAGTCGGCCATCAGCCACCGCTCGACGCCCGGGCACCGCTGCGGCAGCTGCCGGGCGACGTCGAGCTTGGCCGCCGACGTGACCACGATCCGGGCCGAGCTGTCGTTGATGATGTAGGCGGCCTCGTCTGGCGATAGATAGTGATTGATGCAGGTGTAGTACAGGCCGCTGCGTTCGGCGGCCGCCTCGCTCTCCAGCAGGCGTGGGTTGTTCTCCATGAGCATCGCCACGTGGTCCCCGAACCGCAGGCCGCTGCCCCGCAAGAGGTGCGCCAGCCGGTTGGCCTCCGCCTCGTACTCGCCGAAGGTGACCCGCGTGCCGGACTCCGCCATGAAGATCGCCAACCGGTCCGGATGGGCCTGCGCGATGTGTGCGGCGTACATGGATCGGAGTGTGCCGCAGCCGCCGATTGTGTGCAATAGTGCAGACCGACGCGGCGCGAACGCCATTTCTACGTCGCCCGCGCCTCAGATTGTGCACATTCGGAGGAGCAAACGTGTCGAAGGGTCCACTGTCGGGCGTCCGGGTCCTCGAGTTGGGAAGCTTCATCGCGGGGCCGTTCGCGGGTCAGCTGCTGGCCGACTACGGCGCCGAGGTGATCAAGCTGGAGCCGCCCGGCGCGGGCGACCCGATGCGCCGGTGGGGCATCGTGCAGGACGGCCAGAGCCTGTGGTGGCCGGCCATCGCCCGCAACAAGAAGTCCGTCGCGCTGGACCTGCGCCACCCGGACGGCCAGGCGGTGGCGCGGGCGCTCGCCACGCAGTCCGACGTCGTCCTGGAGAACTTCCGGCCCGGCACGCTCGACGGCTGGGGACTCGGCTACCAGGCCCTCGCCGAGCTCAACCCCCGCATCATCGTCGTGCACGTCTCCGGGCTGGGACAGACGGGCCCACGCTCGCGCGAGGCCGGCTTCGGCAGCATCGGCGAGGCCATGGGCGGCATGCGGTTCACGACCGGCGACGCCGGGTCCCGCCCGGCGCGGACCGGCATCAGCATCGGCGACTCCCTCGCGGCGCTGTTCGCCGTGGTGGGAACCTCCACCGCACTGGTCGAGCGGGCGGCGAGCGGGCGCGGCCAGGAGGTCGACGTCGCCATCTACGAGGCGGTCGCGGCGCTCATGGAGTCGACGATGGTCGACTACGAGCGGGCGGGCGTGCTGCGCACCCGGACCGGCAGCGTCCTGCCCGGCGTGGCACCGTCCAATGTGTACAAGGCCGCGGACGGCGCGGACATCGCGATCGCCGGCAACGCCGACGCGGTGTACCGGCGGCTCTGCGACGCCATGGGCCGGCCGGAGCTGGCGACCGACCCGCGCTTCGACGGCCACGAGGCCCGCGGCCGCAACGCGACCGTCCTCGACGAGGAGGTCGAGCGGTGGACCGCCTCGCTCGGCTCGGCGGAGCTGCTGCGGATCCTCGCGGAGCACGGCGTGCCGGCGGGGAAGATCTACACCGCGCCCGACATGATCAACGATCTGCACTACGCCGCCCGGCAGATGGTGCTGCGGCCGGAGACGGACGACGGCGTCGCGGGGCCGATGGCCGGCATCGTGCCGAAGTTCAGCCGGACGCCGGGCGAGGTGTCCGCCGTGGGGCCGCGCCTGGGCCAGCACTCGCGCGCCGTCCTCGGCGAACTCGCCGGGGTGGACGACGAGGCCTGGAAAGACCTCCTCACCCGCGGGGTCGTGGCCGAGTGAGCGCGCCGCGAACGGCCGTCGTCACCGGGGGCGGCCGCGGCCTCGGCCGGGCCTACGCCCTCGCCCTGGCCGCCGCCGGGCACGCCGTCATCGTCAACGACCTCGGCGACGGACCCGCCGGCGAGGTCGTCGCCGAGATCGAGGCCGCGGGCGGCACCGCCCTCGTGAGCCGGCACGACGTGACGGACTTCGCCGCGACCGCGGACCTGGTCGGGCTCGCCGTCGAGCGCTTCGGCGGGCTCGACGTGGTGGTCGCCAACGCGGGCATCCTGCGGGACCGGACCCTGGCGTCGATGAGCGAAGCCGAGTGGGACGACGTCATCGCGGTACACCTCAAAGGCACCTTCACCATCGCCCACCACGCCGCCGCCCACTGGCGGGCCCGGGCGAAATCGGGCGCCGACGTCGACGGGCGGCTGATCACGACGACCTCCGCCTCCGGGCTGTTCGGCAACATCGGGCAGTCGAACTACGCCGCGGCGAAGGCCGGCATCGCCGCGTTCACGCTCGTGGCGGCCCAGGAGCTGCGGCCGTACGGCGTGAGCGCCAACTGCGTGGCCCCGAGCGCCCTCACCCGTCTCACCGAGGAACCGCTGCGGCGCTACGAGGGCGAGATCACCGACCGCCGCCGCGAGGAGCTCGACCCGCACTGGGTGGCGCGCGTCGTCGCCTGGCTCTGCGGACCGGGCGTGCGCGACGTCACCGGCCGCGTCTTCGACGTCCGCGGCCCCCAGGTCGGCATCGCCTCCGGCTGGCGCCTCGAGCCGACCTTCACCCAGCCCGACGACCCCGAACACCTCGACCGGGCCCTCCGCTCGGCCATCGCGGCCGCACCGCCCGCCGCCGACATGGAAGGCCAGCGCCATGAGTGAGCCCCTG
This sequence comes from Dactylosporangium sp. NPDC000244, assembly GCF_040300725.1. Lineage (NCBI taxonomy): Bacteria > Bacillati > Actinomycetota > Actinomycetes > Micromonosporales > Micromonosporaceae > Dactylosporangium > Dactylosporangium sp. NPDC000244. The sequence goes on along the minus strand of NZ_JBEPEH010000027.1, from coordinate 64,451 downwards.
CTGCGCGGTGTCCGGGTCCTGGAGCTGCTCGGGATCGGGCCAGAGCCCTTCGCGGGCATGCTGCTGGCCGACCTCGGGGCCGACGTGCTCGCGCTGCGCCGCCCCGGCCAGGTGCCCGGGGGCGGCGGGCTGGAGCGGGGCCGGCCCGTCGTGGGCGTCAACCTGAAGGACCCCGCCACCCTGGAGGTCGTGCGCGGGCTGGTGGCCGAGGCGGACGTCCTCCTCGAGGGCTACCGCCCGGGCGTCGCCGAGCGGCTCGGGCTCGGCCCGCAGGATTGTCACGCCATCAACCCGCGGCTCGTCTACGGCCGGATGACCGGCTGGGGTCAGACCGGGCCGCTGGCCCACACCGCCGGGCACGACATCAACTACATCGCCGTCACCGGCGCCCTGCACGCCGCCGCGCGGCAGGGCCGGCCGCCCACCCCGCCGTCGAACCTGCTCGGCGACTTCGGCGGCGGCGGCATGTACCTCGTCACGGCCGTCCTGGCCGCGCTCGTCGAACGCGCGCGCACCGGCACCGGGCGCGTGCTGGACGTGGCGATCACCGACGGCACCACCTACCTCGCGTCGATGCTGTACGGCATGCACCGCGACGGGCAGTGGCGGGACAAGGCCGGCACGAACCTGCTCGACACCGGCGCGCCCTACTACGACGTGTACGCGTGCGCCGACGGCCGCTATGTCGCCATCGGGGCCCTCGAGCCCCAGTTCTTCGCGGTGCTGGCCGGCCTGCTGGGGCTCAGCCCCGAGGTGTGCGAGAACCGCGACGATCCGGCCCGCTGGCCGGCGTTGCGCGCGGCGATCGCGGCGGCGGTGCTCACCCGGACCCGCGACGAGTGGGCCGACCTCGCCGCCGGCACCGACGCCTGCCTCGCACCCGTGCTGAACCTCAGCGAGGCACCGCGGCACGGCCAGGCGGTGGCGCGCGGGCTCTTCGCCGACGGGATGCCCCGGCTTCCGCTCGGCCGCGCATCGGCATCGGCATCGACATCGACCGAAGACGTGGTGCGCGCCTGGGGCGCCGCAGCCGAAGGGATTCTCCGTGCATGACGCCGTGATCGTCGACATCGTCCGCTCCGCCTCGGGCCGCGGCAAGCCCGGCGGTGCGCTGTCCGGGCTGCACCCCGTGGAGCTGCTGGCCACCGTCCTGCGCGCGCTCGTCACCCGCACCGGGATCGACCCCGTCCTGATCGACGACGTCATCACCGGCTGCGTCGGCCAGGCCACCGAGCAGGCGGCCAACATCGGGCGCAACGCCGTGCTGGCGGCGGGCTGGCCGCTCACCGTCCCGGGCACGACCGTCGACCGGGCCTGCGGATCGGGCCAGCAGGCGATGCACTTCGCCGCCCAGGGCGTGATGGCCGGGGCCTACGACGTCGTCGTGGCGTGCGGGGTCGAGTCGATGAGCCGGGTCCCGATGGGGGTCGCGATCGGCGCGGCCGACCCGTTCGGCCCGAGCGTGGCGGCCCGGCTGGGCCTTGTGTCGCAGGGCATCGCGGCCGAGCTGGTGACCGATCGCTGGGGCCTCACGCGGGAGCAGCTGGACGCGTACGCCGCCCGGTCGCACGCGCTGGCCGCCGCGGCCGCCGGCTCCGGGGCGTTCGCCGCCGAGATCGTGCCGGTCGGCGAGCACACGCAGGACGAGACCATCCGCCCGGCGACGACCCCGGAGGGCCTGGCCGGGCTGAAGCCGGCCTTCTACGACGCCGCCGCCGGTGCGCGGTTCCCGCAGATCGGCTGGCACATCACCGCGGGCAACTCCTCGCCGCTGACCGACGGGGCGGCGGCCGCGCTGATCATGAGCGCGGCGCGGGCGGCCGAGCTCGGGCTGCGGCCCCGGGCCCGGTTCCACGCCTTCGCGCTGGCCGGCGACGACCCGGTCATGATGCTGACCGCGCCCATCCCGGCGACCCGCAAGGTGCTCGCCAAGGCCGGCCTCGGCATCGACGACATCGACGCCTACGAGGTGAACGAGGCCTTCGCGCCGGTACCGCTGGCCTGGGCGGCCGACCTCGGGGCGGACCCCGGACGACTCAACCCGCGCGGCGGCGCGATCGCCCTCGGGCACCCCCTGGGCGGCTCCGGGGTGCGCCTCATGGCGACGCTGGTGAACCACCTCGAACAGACCGGCGGCCGCTACGGGCTGCAGACCATGTGCGAGGCGGGCGGCCAGGCGAACGCCACGATCGTCGAGCGGCTATAACTTCGGTACTTCGAACACGGCGGTGCCGGCGAGGTGGACCTCGCCGGTCTGCCGGGTCACCTGGAGCGCGACCGTGCAGACCGTGTGCGTCGCGGACTCCTCGACGGCGACGACCTCACCGCTGTACGTGAGGGTGTCGCCCGGCCACGCGATCGCGCGGAACTGCACCTCGAACCGGCGGACGTTGTCGGGCCCGAAGTGGTCGGCGGCGAACGCGGCCAGGGCACCGGCCTGCCGCATCCCGACGGCGAACACCGTCGGGAACCCGGCGGCCCGCGCGAACTCGGCGTCGTGGTGGATCGGGTTCATGTCGCCCGACGCGCCCTGGTAGCGCACGAAGTCGGTGACGGTGAGCGGGCCCTCCACCAGCGGCGCCCGGAAGCTTCCCAGCGCCGTCATGCCGTCGGCGCCTGTTCGGTCACCACGAGCGTGGCGCGGGCCTCGGCGACCAGGCGCCCGTCGGCGTCGCGGAACTCGGTGACGATGTCGGCGAACTCGAGGGCGCCACCGCGCCGGCCCTGCTTGGTGTAGACCCGGTCGATGCGCTCCTGGCAGTGCAGCACGGTTCCCGCGCTCGGCGGCGGCCCGTGGAACACGTACTGCTGGCCGGCGTGCAGCACGCGCGACAGGTCCGGTGGCTGATCGCCCCACGCCGCACTGGCATCCGTCGTCCAGAACGCGGCCGAGGCCAGGAAGGTGGGCGGGGAGATCGGGTCGTCGCCGGAGTGGAGCGGATGCCCGGCGCCGACGGCGGCGGCGAACTCGCGAATCTTGCCCATCTCGACCGTCATCGTGAACTCGGCGCCCGACCGCCCCTCGAACTCGGACAGCTGACCCATACGTCCACTACTCCTTCCGAGATTGTGCGCAATCTAACGACTCTGGGGGCAGATTCCCCCGATGGACGACCAGGATTGTACACAAAATAGTTCAGTTGCGCTTCCGGCTGATCCGGTACTCGAGGGTCAGGAACGGCAGGCCGAAGACCGAGAACGCGTGGTCGGCCCGCAGCTCCCCGCCGTCCACGTAGACGTCGAGCTCCTCGGAGAAGCCGTGCACCGCGAGCGTGGACAGCGCCCGGCTCTCGCCGTCGATGTAGCTCAGGTAGTGCCCGGTCTGCCCGTCGCCGGCCCGGCTCGTGAGCCTCAGCCCGCCGCCGGGCCGCGGCCGGGGCGCGAGGGTGGCCGTGAAGTTGGCCTGGGGCAGGGGGAAGCCCACGCTGACGTACCCGCGCTCGCCGTGCCGGTACGTCGTGTAGATGCCCACGTAGATGGGCTCCCCGTTGTGCGCGAAGGAGCGGATCCAGCCCCGGGTGGACACGACCCCGTCGGTGCCGGTGATGGTGTCGATGCGGCTGTGCATCCCGCGCTGCGCCTCGCGGAGGTTCATCGGCACGTTGGCCTGCCCGAGCGGCCGGGCGACGAGGGTGCGGTACAGCAGATATCCGGGTCGCACCCAGGCCCGCCACCGCGGCACGATGTCGAGCGTGAACCGGGTCGTGTGCTCGTAGAACTCCCGCACGAGCGGGTCGACGGCCGCCGGGTCGAACTCGGGCCCGGAGAGGGCGTCCAGGCTCGCCACGATGCCGATGTCGGCGGTCGCCTCCTCGTAGGTGCCGCCGGTCGCCGCGGCGAGGTCCCGCACGTAGCCGGTGCCGACGTAGCGGGTGCGGGCCTCCAGCGGTACGACGAAGGGGAGCTGCTCCGCGGTGGCACTCTCGGCCAGGAGCTCGACCTGCGGCTCCCGGAACACGAGCTGCGACACGGTCCGGAACGCCACCACGCTCGCCGCGGCCACCTGCGCCGGCGGCCGGTTGCGCAGCGCGGCCCCCACGGCCAGCCCGACCACCGGCCCGAGCGCCACCTTGTGCGGTCGCACGCCCATCGCCCCGGCGACCGCTCCCGCCGCGACCCCGACGGCGAGCGGCGACGCTCCGGCCTTCCCGGCCGCCCATCCGGCGGGCGCCGCGATCGCCCCGCTGGCCGCGATCCGCGCCCACACCGCCGGGATCTCGTCCGGCCGCTGCAGCGCCCGTGCGGCCCCGTCGATCGCCGCGAGCGCGCCGCCGCCGAGCGCGGCGGCCTTCAGCGCGGCGCGCGGCCCGCGGTGCGCGGCGAGCGCGGCGCCGGCCGCGGCTCCCATGAGCGCGGCGAACCCGATTCCCTGCAGTCGCTTGGCATCCACGGCATCTTTCTTACACCGCCGACGCGCGGCAGGCACGGGAGTGTGGCCGTCCGCGTCAGGCGCGGTCGTGGAGCGTGATCCGGTAGCCGTCGGGGTCGGCGAAGGTGAACGTCCGGCCGAAGGGGCCGTCGATCGGCGCGGCGACGATGGCGTGACCGCCGGCGACGAGGTCGTCGTGAATGGCCTGCACGTCGGTGGCGTGCAGCCAGATCGCGGCACCGATGCCGGGCTGGGCGACGGATGCGAGATCGGTGCCGGGAACGACGTCGCGGAGTGCGAACGCGATCGGCTTCGTCTCGAAGACGACGGCGTGCGGAGGTCCGGCCGGCGAGCGGACGAGGCCGAGGTACCGCTCGTAGAACGCCTGCGAGGCGTCGAGGTCGCGCACCTGGAGCGAGATGAAGTCGGGGCCGGTGGCGGGCATGAGGATGCTCCTTCCGTTCGTGTCAGTCTCCTGACACGGACCAACGTATGTCAGAATACTGACATGAGTCAAGACGGTGCCGGGGTCGACCTGGACACATCACTGGGCTACCTGCTCAAAGAGGCGTCGAGCGTCCTGCGCGCGGCCATGGAGGAGGTGCTGCGGCCGCTCGGGATGACCGTGACGCACTACTCCTGCCTCGAGCTGCTGGCCCAGCGGCCGGGCTTGTCCAACTCCGAGCTCGCGCGGGGCGCGTTCGTGACCCGGCAGTCGATGAACGTGCTGCTCCAGGCCCTGGAGCGAGACGGCTACGTGACCAGGCCCGCGGAGGCGCCCGTCGGGAAGGCGCTTCCCGCACGGCTCACGCCTCGGGGCCGGCGGAGCCTGGAGAAGGCGAGCGCGGCGGTCCGGTCCGTCGAGGTCAGAATGCTGGCCGGCCTGAACGGGACCGAGCAGTCGGCCGCGTTCCGGATCCTGCGGAGCATGATCCATTCCCTGCGCGACGGCGACGGCGCATAGCTAGTCGTCCGCGGCCCTCACCGATCAGCATTCGCGCTCCGGCGGCCGCGGCGGTGGCGCTCGGCCAGCAGGCCGCCCACGGTGAGCACGACCAGCGCCGCCAGCGCGGCCCACAGCGGCCACGCCCCCGGCTGCCACCCGTAGGCGCCGACGGTCACATAGGCGGTCGTGGCCGGCAGGATGCCCACCGCCGTGCCGAGCACGAAGTCCCGCAGCCGCACGCTGGTCACCCCCGCGAGGTAGTTGACCGCGGTGAACGGCACGACGGGAATGAGCCGGGCGGCGACGATGGCCCAGATCCCGTGCCGGGTCAGCCGCGCGTCGAACGCGTCCAGCCGCCCGCCCGCGAGCCAGCGCACCGCGTCACGGCCCAGCAGCCGGCCCAGGTACAGGGCCGCCACCGCGCCCAGCAGCGCGCCGCAGACGACGACCGCCAGGCCGCCCGCGACGCCGAACAGGGCGCCGGCGGCGAGGGTGAGGACCGTCTTCGGCAGCGGCGACAGGCAGGCCACGCCGTAGAGGCCGGCGCACGCCACGGGTGCCCACCAGCCGAGCCCCGCCATCGTGGACCGCAGCTCGTCCCGCCCGGGCAGGCCGACGAGGATCGCGACCGTGACGAGGCCGCCCACGAGGGCGACCAGCCCGGCCAGTCGCAGCAGCCGAGCCGTGCGCGTCATGCGCGCATCATGCCCCGTCGGCCGCCGGCCGAACCAGGCCGTCCGGACAAGGAAATCAAGACTTAGTCGTAGATCAATATGAGGTCATCTTGGCGACCGGCGGCAAGTCGAATCAAGGACTGTCGGGTGTCGATGCCTTGCATACGTTTCTTCCACCGGAGCGGGCAACCGCCCGCCGGAGACCGAAATCCCCGACCGATGGGAGAGACACGTGAAGATCAAGGTCAAGAAGGTCGAGCCGATCGAGGCGACCCGGATCCACCTCGACCCGGACGCGCCCCAGGGCGCCGCCTGATCCACTCGACCGGCCGGCCTGGCGCGATCCGCCGGGCCGGCCGAGCTCTTTTCTGCGATCGGAGTTTCTGCATCATGCGGGTCATCCCCCAGCTCAAACCGATCTCGGTCATCCAGCGCCCCAACGAGGTCATCCTCCTGCGCCGCGCGCTCGAGGCCACCTACCTCGACGACGACAACGGCAGCGTCACCGCCCTGTTGCGGGTGCTCGCCGAAGGCTCCCGGACCGTCGCCGAGCTCCCCGCGGCCATGCGCGAGCGCGGGTTCGAGGTCACCGAGGACGAGATGGCGGACGCGGTCGGCGCGCTCGACGACGTCGGGGTGCTGCTGCGGGCCGGCGACGACGGGCTCGACGCGGGCACGCGCCGGCGGCACGAGAGCAACCTGCGCTTCTACGACCTTTTCGCGGGACTGGACCGTACGAGCGCGCAGTTCCACCGGGGCATGGCGAGCGCCGACGTGCTCCTGCTCGGCGCGGGCGGCATGGGCAGCGGCGTGCTGCAGTCGCTCGTCGGGCTCGGCGCCGGCCGCGTGCGGATCGTGGACTTCGACCACGTCGAGGAGAAGAACCTCGCCCGGCAGTTCGCCTACGGCCACGCCGACGTCGGCCGCCCGAAGGTGGCGGCGGCGAAGGACTGGGCCGCCCGCTACTGCGGCGACACCGTGGTCGAGTCCGTGCACGCCCGGGTGTCCGATGTGGACGGCATCGTCGCCCTGGGCCGGGGCGCCTCGCTGGTGGTCTGCGCCATCGACTCCCCGGACGACGTGCACCTGCTGGTCAACCGGGCCTGCTTCGAGCTGGGCGTGCCGTTCGTGACGGGCGGGCTGCAGTACTCCACCCTCTTCTACTGGTCCGTGCGCCCCGGCGTGAGCGCGTGCCGCATGTGCCTGGAGCTCAACCGCGAGGACGAGGGCGGCGCCATGCCGGAGCTGGCCGAGCAGTCCGTGGTGCTCCCGGCCGGGCGGGTCAACCGCGCCACCGGCCCCGTCGCGCAGCTGCTGGCCGGGTTCGTGGCGATGGAGGCCGGCCGCTACCTCACCGGCACCGACGAGCCCGTCGCGGCCGGCGTGTACCACACCGTCGAGCTCGCCGACGGCATGCGCACGACCCGGGCGCCCTGGCCGCGCAACCCCCGGTGCCCGCTGTGCTGAACCAGCTCACGCTCGTGCGCGACGGCGACGGCTACGTGGTGGGCAGCCCGGGCACGGCCGCCTACGTCGAGGTCCCCGAGATCGGCGCGCGGATCATCGAGTGGCTGCAGCAGGGCGCGAGCGTCGCCGAGGCCGAGCGGCGGGCCGAGGAGCTGGCCGGCGAGCCCGTCGACGTGGCGGACTTCCTGACCGTGCTCGCCGACGAGGGCCTGCTGGCCGGCTCCGGCGACGACGGGCGCATCGACGGCACGCGGCGCCAGCGCGCCGGTGCGCTGCTGTTCGGCCGGGTCGCCTGGGGCCTCTACGCCGCGCTCGCGCTCGCCGTGCCCGTGCTGCTGGTCGCGGTGCCTTGGCTGCGCCCGACGTACCGTGACGCCTTCCCGTTCACCACCCAGCTGCTGAACATCCTCGCCGTCAGCGGCCTCGGGATGCTGGCCGTCGCCGCCCACGAGGGCGCGCACGTGCTCGCCACCGCCGCGCTCGGGCTGCCCAGCCGCCTGTCGGTGAGCCGCCGCCTGTACTTCCTCACCTTCCAGGCCGACCTCACCCGCCTCTGGAGCGTCCCCCGCCGCGCCCGCTACGGGCCGCTGCTGGCCGGCCTCGCCTGGGACGCGGTCGTCCTGGCCGGCGCGCTGGCGGCCCAGGAGCTCCTCGCGCCCGGCTCGGTCGCGGCCCGCCTGCTGCGGGCGCTCGTGCTGCTGCAGTTCACCGCGATCCTGGCCCAGGCCATGGTCTTCGTGCGCACCGACGTCTACGCGCTGCTGGTGAACGCGACCGGCTGCAAGACCCTGTGGGCCACGAAGGGCGCCTTGCTGCGGCGGTACCTGCACCGCTCGACCCCCGCCGACGAGCGCCAGCTGGCCGACGCCGACCCGCGGGAGGTCACGTGGGCCCGGCGCTACCTGTGGCTCTACGTTCCCGGCACCGCGGTCGCCCTGTACTACCTCGCGAAGTTCGTCCTGCCCGGCCTGCCGCACCTCGTCGCCCTGTGCGTGGCCCCGATCCGCGCCGACGGCCTGACCACCGCCGCCGCGTGGGAGGGCCTCGCCGCCCTGACGGTCGCGGTCATCCCGTCCACCCTCGCCCTGTTCGGGGCGATTCGCGGGGGATGGCGGGTCATCCGGCGCGTCATTTCCGCGCGCAAATCCACGCGCACTTCAGCCTGACTCAGGTCTTCCGCCGTATGGACGATGTAGACGGCACCTTAGGGTGCCCGCCCAGGCGGTAGAGTCCGGCGCAATGAAGGAGTGCCGTGAGCACATCCCATGAGCAGCGGCCTCGCCCGGCGGCGAGGGGGGCGCTGCTGCGCGATCCGGTCCTGCGCGTCCTGCTGCTGTTCACCGCGGCCTTCACCGTCTGGTATGCCCTGCCCGGAACCGGCGCCAGTGCGAAACTTGCCCTGTTCTGGCCGATTCAGGTGCTCCTCGACATCGTCTTCGCGGTCTTCTCGGCGCGGATGAGCGCGCTGCCGGGCGTGTCCGCGGCGCACCGGCGGTTCTGGCGGCTCATCGCGGCCGGGGCCGTGTTCCTCACCGCCGGCGACGCGGCCCAGGGCGTGCAGACCTTCGCCACCCCCGTCGACGGCATGGTGCAGGGCGGCGCGGTGCAGTCCGGGCTGGTCACGTGCGGGTCGCTGGTCTGCCTGCTCGCCATGGTGCTGCACCCGACCAACACGGCCGGCCGGGAGCGGCTGCGGTTCATGCTCGACGCGGCCACGGTCGTCGCCGCCACCGCGGTCTTCGTGTGGTACCTCTCCCCCAGCGTCGACCTCGGCGAGAGCGGCGGCGCGCTGCTGCTCGCCCTGGCCTCGGCCGGGGTCAGCCTCGCGGGCTCGTTCGGGCTCGTGAAGCTCATGCTGGGCCGCAACATGCCGTTCACCCCGATCGCCGGCTGGAGCGCCGGCCTGGCCAGCGTGCTCATCGGGCTCTCCACCGGCCTGACCGCGGCCCTGGTGGAGGTGACGCGGCCCGAGGTCGCGATGCTGGCCCGGCTGCTGCCGTGCGCGCTGCTGGCCGCCGTGCCCCGCATCAACGAGGCGAACCTGCGCGCCGACCCCGACATCCTCGCGCGCCGCCCGGTGCGGCCGTTCAGCCTGATGCCCTACATCGGCGTCGCCGCCGCCTACGCGCTGCTGATCGTCTCGCTCACCCGCGGCTCGCTGGACGTCCGCGTGTGGGGCGTGGTCATCGGCGTGCTGCTGGTGACCGGCATCGTGGTGACCCGGCAGCTGATCGCCTTCACCGACAACGCGCGGCTGCTCGGCGAGGTCGACCGCAGCATGCAGGCCCTCGCGGCGCAGGAGGAGCGGTTCCGGGCCCTGGTCCAGCACTCCTCCGACATCACCGTCATCGCCGGGGCCGACCATGTGGTGTCGTACGCGAGCCCGGCCGTCGAGCGCACCTTCGGCGTACCGCCCGAGTCGGTGATCGGCCGGCGCATGGACGAGCTCACCGTGGCCGAGGGGCGCGACGAGTGGCGGGCCCGCCTCGACGACCTGCTGACCCGCCCGGGCGCCAGCATCACCCTGCGCCTGCGGGTCCCGCACCTCGACGGCCGCGCGCGCTGGCTCACGGCCGTGGTCACGAACCTCACGCACGTGCCGAGCATCGGCGGCGTGGTCTACAACGCGCACGACATCACCGACGTCGTCGCGTTCCAGGACCGGCTGCGCCACGAGGCGACCCACGACGCGCTGACCGGCCTGGCCAACCGGGCCCTGTTCGCCGAGCGCATCGCGGCCGCGGGCGGACGGGCGTCCGTCCTCATCATCGACCTGGACGGCTTCAAGGCGGTCAACGACACCTACGGCCACCACGCCGGCGACGCGCTCCTGCGCGCGGTGGCGGCCCGGCTGCGGCACTGCGTGCGCCCCACCGACACCGTGGCCCGCCTCGGCGGCGACGAGTTCGCGGTCCTGCTGCCCGACACCTCGCTCGCCTACGCCGAGGACCTGACCCGCCGGATGCACGAGTGCTTCGCCGAGCCGGTCGAGATCGACCAGGCGCTGGTCCCGATCCGGGCCAGCATCGGCGCGGCGTGCGGCGCCCTGGCCGACGCCGACGCGCTCCTGCGCGACGCGGACGCCGCGATGTACTCGGTGAAGCACGGCCTGCGCGACCGCGCCGCCCTCTGATCCCAGCGGTCGTGTCTCAGAGGTCGTGGCGGTACCAGGCGTTGGCCTCCACGTAGGTGGCGAGATCCCGCTCCGGCTCGCACACCACCGGCCCGAGCCCGCCGGCGACGACGACCGGCCCGGGCGCGTCGAACGGCAGGCCGGTCCACGCCCGCCACCGCTCCAGCGGCGCCGTGATGGTCATCGAGTGCGGCGCGACCGCCACGAACCGCCCGCCGGCCCGCTCGTGCACGCGCAGCCACGGGTCCTCGGCGGTGCCGTCGGCGCGGCGGCGGGCCACGTACTGCGCGAGCGGCACCAGCGGCTGGAGGTGCTTGCGGGTCGGGCGCACCGGGGCGAACAGCGCCGGATGCCCGAGCGCGGCGGCGTTGCGCCGGGCCAGCGCCAGCAGATGGCCGGAGACGCCCCGGCCGCGCAGCTGCGGCCGGACGGTCGCGAACAGCGCCGACACCTGCGGCCCGGTGGTCCCGGCGAGGGCGTCGGCGGCCGCGGACAGCAGCACCGCGTCGTAGCCGCCGCCGGGCAGTTCCCCGTCCTCGCCCGCGGTGAAGGGCAGCGTGCACAACATCCCCGCGGGCGCGCCGGTGTCGCGCTCGACGGCCAGCAGGGTGTACTGCGGATGCCGCTGCACCAGGGCCGGGAAGAGCGCCGCGGAGACCGGGTCCTGGTACAGGAACGGGGCCACGGTGGGGTCGTCGAACGTCGTGATGAGCGGCAGGCGGTCGGGCCGCTCGGCCAGCGTCGTCACCTCGAGCCAGGCGAAGTCCATGGAGATCAACCTATCGGTCCGCGCCACCGGTCCGCGGAACGCATGTTCTGCCCGGCAAACGCATGCGTGCGAGGCCTTCAGCGGCCGTTCGACCGGCCGATGTGTATACCGGTGGATCAGACCTTGCCCCGCCCGGGATCGGCGGGACAAAGTAGCTTGCAGCGCGCGGGAAGGAGTGGCGTGACGAGGCGGGTGACCTGGGCATATGCGCTCTGTGCGCTTGCGCTTGCCGTCTGTTACCGGCTGTTCCCGGACGCGGGCCTGCTCTGTTACGTCGGGCTCGTCGCGACCACGATCGCCGCGATCGTCTACGGCGTCCGCGCCCACCGGCCCCGCCGGAAGCTGCCGTGGCTGCTGTGGGGCGGCGGCTCCCTCGGCCTCGCGGCCGGCACCGCGGCCTCCCTGGTGCAGACCGACGTGCTGCACTCGGACCGGTTCCCGTCGGTCGCCGACGCCATCTCGCTCGGCGCCACGTTCCCGCTGCTGCTGCTCGGCCTGCTGATGCTGAGCCGCTCCGGGGCGGCGAACCGGGACTGGGCGACCGTCATCGACTCGCTCATCTTCACCGCCGGGGCGGGGCTGCTCGCCTGGGTGTTCCTCATCGACCCGTACCTCAGCGACCCCGGCCTCAACGCCGCGCAGAAGGCCGTCGCCAGCGCCTACCCGCTCGCCGACGTGATGCTGCTGGCCATCATGGTGCGGATGGTGCTGGAGGCCCGCCGCAGCTGGAGCGTGGCGCTGCTGCTCACCTCCGGGGCCGTGCTGCTCGTCTCCGACGTCGCGTTCAGCCTGCGCCGGCTCGACGGGGAGTGGGGCCTGGGCAGCTTCGTCGACGTCGGCTGGATCGTGTTCTTCGCCGCGGGCGGTCTCGCCGCGCTGCACCCGTCGATGGCGCAGCTGTCCGAGCCGCGGGTGATCGGCTCAACGCAGGTCAAGCCGCGCCGGGCGGTGCTGGGCGTCGCCTCGCTCGTCGCGCCCGGGATCCTCTTCGCCGAGGCGCAGTCCGGGCCGGTGCACAACGGGACCGTCATCGCGGTCGGCTCGGCCGCGCTCGTGGCGCTGTCGCTCGGCCGGGGCGGGCTCGCCGCCCGCAGCGTCGGGCACACGCTGTCCCGCGAGCGCGCGCTGCGCAAGGCCTGCGAGGCGCTGCTGTCGGCGACCGAGGTGGGCGCGGTCGAGGCCGTCGTCCGCCGGGCGGTCGGCTCGCTGCTGCGCCCCGGCACCGCCCACCGCACCGTGCTGCGCGTCGGCTCGGGGCGGTGCGAGGCCGTCATGAGCATGCAGTACGTCGCGAAGCTGCCCGAGGAGTCCGCGCGCGAACTGGACGGGTTCGAGCTGGCGCTGTACTGCCCCCTGAGCGTCGGCGGCGTCCGCCTCGGCGAGCTGTGGGTCGCCGCCGACGAGCGGGCCCTCGTCACGCTGCAGGAGTCGGCGCGCGTGCTGGCCGGCCAGGCCGCGAGCATGCTCGACCACATCGCGCTGAACCGGGAGATCGTCCGCCGCGACAGCGAGGCCTACTTCCGCACCCTGGTGCTCAACGCCGCCGACGTCATCCTCATCGTCGGCGACGACGACCGGGTCAGCTACGCCAGCCCCTCGGCCCAGCCGCTGTTCGGCCTGGACCCGATCGGCGCGCACGTGTCCGACCTGCTGGTGTCGGACGAGCGGATCCGGCGCGCCGACGGGTCCGCCGCCGACGTGGAGGTGACCGTCCGCGACCTGACCGGCGAGCCGACCGTCGCCGGCCGGGTGCTCACCATCCACGACGTGACCGAGCGCCGCCGCCTCGAGCGCGAGCTCATCGACCGCGCCTACCTCGACCCGCTCACCGGCCTCGGCAACCGCCTGCGCTTCCAGGACTGCGTGCAGAGCGCGACCGCCGCCGCCGTGCTCATCGTCGACATCGACGGCTTCCGCACGGTCAACGACACCATGGGCCAGGACGTCGGCGACGAGCTGCTCAAGGCGTTCGGCGAGCGGCTCGCGGAAGTGTGCCCGCGCGCCGCCGTGGTGGCCCGCCTCGGCGCCGACGAGTTCGGCGTGCTGGTCGAGCGCGCGGCCGTCGCCGAGGTCGAGGCGCTCGCCGCGCGGATCGTCGAGGACTTCCGCCCGCCGTTCCTGGTCCGCGGCAGCGTGGTGACGGCCCTGCCGAGCGTCGGGGTGGCCATGACGGCCGACGCCGCCGACGCCGCGCAGGTGCTGAGCGAGGCCGACGTCGCCCTGGACAGCGCGAAGGGGACGCCGGAGCGCTGGCGGCGGTACGAATCCGCGATGCACGCCCACACCCTGCGCCGGATGCGGCTGCGCACCGACCTGGACCAGGCCCTGGCCGAGGACGCGTTCGTGCTGCACTACCAGCCGATCGTCGAGCTCGCGACGGGCCTGCCGCACGGCTTCGAGGCGCTGGTGCGCTGGCAGCACCCGACCTTCGGGCTGGTGCCGCCGCTGGAGTTCATCGAGATCGCCGAGGAGTGCGGGCTCATCGTCCCGCTCGGGGACTGGGTGATGCGCCACGCCATCGCCACCGCGGTCGAGTTCCGGAGGTTGTACCACTCCGACGCCGCCCCCACGATGAGCGTCAACGTGTCCGTGCGCCAGTTCCGCTCCCCCGGCTTCGTCCAGCGGGTGCTGACCGAGCTGGCCCAGGCCGACCTGCCGCCCGGCGCACTCACGGTCGAGATCACCGAGAGCCTGCTGCTCGGCGACGACGAGCACATCCACGCCGACCTGGCCACCCTGCGCGCCGCCGGCGTGCGGGTCTCGATCGACGACTTCGGCACCGGGTACTCGTCGCTGTCCTACCTGCACCGCGTGGCCGTCGACGCGCTCAAGCTCGACAAGTCCTTCGTGGACACGATCGGGACCTCGCGGCGGCAGTACGACCTGGTCCGCGGCATCGTCCAGCTCGCCCGCACGCTCGACCTGGAGGTGGTGGCCGAGGGCATCGAGACCGAGGCGAACCGCCAGCGCCTCGTCGACCTGCGCTGCGGGTTCGGCCAGGGCTACCTGTTCACCAAGCCGCTGCCCCGCGACGAGGCGCTGGCCTGGCTGCAGTCACCGGGCCTGGTCGAGCCGGCCGCCTAGAGCTCCAGGATCCAGTGGTCGCACCGGATCGGTACGCCCTCGTAGTCCACGTCGCACGGCCCGTGGTTCACGAACCCGGTCCGCCGGGCCACGACGCCCGCGGCCCGGTTCTCGGCCCCGATGAACGCGTGGACCTCGCGCACCAGCCCCGACGCCCGCACCTCCTCGACGGCGAGGCGCACAGCCCCCGCCGCGAGCCCGTGCCGCCGCGCCCGGCCCGCCAGCAGCATGATGCCGAGCTCGTGGATCTCGCGCCCCTCCCAGGCGCTGCGGAACACGGCCACGACCCCGGCGGGCTCGTCGTCGGGGTCGGCGAGGATGGTGCGGTACCACTCCCGCTCCCGCCCGGCGACCCGCCGCTCGTGCACGGACTCGGCCCGCCCGCCCGGCGCCGGCCCGCCGAGGTGCGCCATGACCTCGGCATCGCCCTCCAGCTCAGCGGTGAGCCGGCGGTCCTGTTCGGCATACGGCCGAAGCCTCATGCATTGATCATCTCAGACTTCGGCCGGAATGATCGCCAGGAGCTGCGTCGGCGGCTCGAGCGCGTCCACGATCGTGTCGCCCTCGAGCCACAGCCCCCCGGCCCGGCACACGAGCGCGGCGGCCGCCTCGACGGGGCAGGGCAGCAGCGCCCCGCAGGCCCCGCACCGCGAGGGGTCGTCGGGATCCCGCTCCAGGTGCCGGGTCTGCAACTCGGCGGCAGTGGTGACGAGAACGCTGTCTGGATCGAGATGCAACATGCGCAGATCGTGCCGACGGGCGGCGTGACCGGTCCGCGAAGAAACGGGTGATCCGCCCTTTCACCCTGCGCTCCAGGCCACCCGCTCCGGGCCGCCCGGCCTCCGCTACGGGCCGCCGGGCAGGAAGTAGGAAGCGCCGAAGGACACCAGCACCGCGGCCGCGGCCACCACGCCGATCAGCAGCAGCTTCCCGGTCGGGCCGAGGCCCCGCCGGCGGGGCGGGCGCAGGCCGCGCCGCACGCGTTGCACACGGGCCGCGCGCACGGCACGGCGCTCGACGTCCCGGGCCCACTCGGGCTCCAGGCTCTCGAAGGGATCGCTGCTCACGGCGTCCGAGTATGCAGGATCCCGGGCGCCGGAGCTGTCCCCTGACCGGCCGCCTCGATGCGGTCCAGGGCGGCGTTGCGCGGCACGTGCCGGTGCAGCAGGTTCGCCTGGCCAGCGGCCAGGATCCCGGCCACCACCGGGGTCTCGGCCTTGCGGATCTCCAGGTCCGCCTCCTCGGCGGCGGCGAGCGCCAGCTGCGCCGCGACCGGGCCCGGCAGCGCCTGCCAGGCCGGCAGCAGCGTGTCGTTGATGGCGTCGTCGTACCACTGCGGCACGGTCGGCGGCGGCAGGTGCCCGGAGCGCCAGCGGCGCACGAGCGTGAGCGCCCAGCGGTCCCAGAAGGCGAGCTGCGCCAGCACGGTCGCGGCGCTCCAACCGGGCGTCACCGGTTTGCGTAGACCCTCGTCGCCGAGGGAGTCGATGAGTGCAGTCAGCCGTTGCCGCGCCGCGGCGTTCTCGTCCAGGGGTACCCGCTCCACCCACTCCACGGTACGGACCACGGTACCGTCCCGCATGATCAACTAGACCCCGGCGCGAGGGCCGATTCCCGCCAGCGCAGAGCGTTTCACGGGGGCACGCTGAGGGCATGTTCACTGTTCACGCGATCGACGCCGAGACCCTGGAATCCGTTCGCCGCACCGGCCGGGACGCCTCCGGCAACGCGCCCGAGCCGTGGCTGGCCGAGGGAGGCGAGCCCGTGCGCTGCTGCCTGCGCGACGCCGAGCCGGGCGAGCAACTGCTGCTGTTCGGGTTCGACCCGAAGCTGCCGCCGGACAGTCCCTACCGCGAGCTCGGCGCCGTCTTCGCCCACGCCGAGCCGTGCGCGGGGCCGGCGGCGACCGGCTACCCCGAGGGCTGGCGCGGCCGCCCGCAGGTCCTGCGCGCCTACGACGCGCGCGGCTGGATCCACCCGTCGACCCGCACCCACGACGGCACGAACCCCGAGGCCGAACTGGCCGACATCCTGGCGCATCCGGAGGTCGTGCGCGTCGACAGCCGCAACATCGCCTACGGCTGCTACATGTTCACGGTGACCCGCTGACCGCCGGTCACGGCGCGGCGCGAGGTCCCCGGTCGCGAGCGACCGGGGACCTCGGATCATGCACGCACGTTATGAGCAGGTCACCGCCGGCACGGCGTTGGTGCCGTTCCACGACGCCAGGAAGCCGAACGTGGCCGGCGGGGTGGCGTTCCACGACGCGGGGGTGACGGTCACGCTCGCCCCGGACTGGCTCACCGTGCCGCCCCAGAGCTGACTGATCGTCTGGCCGTTGGCGAACGTCCACTTGACCGTCCAGCCGGGCTTGGTCCCGGCCACGCTCACCTCGCCCTGGAACCCGCCCGGCCAGCTGCCGACGATCTTGTACGTCGCCGTGCACGCGCCGGCCGGCGGCGGGCTGGTGGAGGCGCTCGCGGACGGCGACACGGACTTGGACGGCGACACGGACGGGGACGCGGACGTGACCGACGGCGAGGCCGAGGACACCGTGCCGCCGAGGCCGGTCACGATCGCGTTGTAGGCGGTCGGCTTCTTCGCCAGGTTCTCGTCCCACGGCAGCGCCGCGCCCTGGCCGGAGAACGTCGAAGGCACCCACGAGTACTTGTCGGTGTAGTCCCAGATCGTGATGCCGACGCAGCGGGTCACCGCCACGCAGGCCTTCACCACGTTGTTGTAGTACGTGGCCTGGGTGGCGTCCTTGGTCGCGTCCCGCGGCAGGACCATGCGCACGTCCAGCTCGGTGATCGCCACGTCGACGCCGAGGTCGGCGAAGCGCTGCAGGTTCGCCTGCATGTTGGTCGGGAAGCCGTACTGGATCGCCAGGTGCGCCTGGAAGCCCACGCCGTCGATCGGCACGCCCTGGGCCTTGAGCGTCTTGACGAGGTTGTACATCGCGTCGGCCTTGGCGCCCTGGCCGTCGGTGTTGTAGTCGTTGATGTAGAGCTTCGCGTCCGGGTCCGCCGCGCGGGCGGTGCGGAACGCGTCGGCGATGTAGTCGCTGCCCATCGCCGTGTAGAACGGCGAGGTGCTGCGGAACGTGCCGTCGTCGTTGAAGGGCTCGTTGACGACGTCCCAGGCGAAGACCTTGCCCTTGTAGTGCGCGGCGACCTGGGTGATGTGATTCTCCATCGCCGCCTGCACCTGGGCCGCGGGCAGCTGCGAGACCCAGCCGGGCAGCTGGTTGTGCCACAGCAGGGTGTGCCCGCGGACCTTCATGTTGTGCGCCTGGGCGAACGTGATGACCGCGTCGCCCTTGGTGAAGCTGAAGGAGTTCTGGGTCGGCTCGGTGCTGTCCCACTTCATCGCGTTGCCCGGGGTGGTCTGGCCGAACTCGCCGCCGCCGAGGATCGCGGTGTAGGCGGTGTCGGTCAGCTCCGGGTTGTCGGTGGCGGAGCCGAAGTACCGGCCGCCGGCCGCGGCGAGCGACTGCAAGGTCTGCGTCGCCGCCTCGGCCCGGGTGATGACGAACGTGAAGGTGCCGGCGGCCACGAGCGCGGCCGCGCCTGCGATCAGTGCGCGTCTCATGACGAAACCCCCGCGAGGTGATCCTTGATGCCCTGGCCGAACGCGGTCGCGGTGCCGTTGTAGTTGCTGATGAGCGACGGGCCGCTCGAGCAGTCCCAGGTGTTCCAGGTCCAGCCGAGGTAGCCGATCCCCTTGCCGTCGGCCCAGTTCATGAGCGTGTCGACGAAGCCGTGCGAGCAGTCGTTCTCGCCGATCTCGGTCAGCGCCAGCGGCACCTGGGCCGCCACCGGGGCGAGCTGGCTGTCGTAGCAGGAGGTGTTGGAGCAGGTGTTGAAGTTGTAGATGTGCGCGAACGCCGCGATGTTGTTCTGCGGGTCGGTCGGCTTGTACTGCAGCCACTGCGTGAGGTCGTTGGAGTACGCCAGGCCGCCGATCATGATGACGTTCGTGGCGCCCGTCGCGCGCACGGCGTTGACCAGCGACTGGAATCCCGCGACCGAGTAGCCGATGCCGTTGCAGGTGCCGCCGTCGCGCCAGCAGGCCCAGCCGGTGCTCGCGCTGCCGGTGGCCCGCTCCGGGTACGGCTCGTTGAACAGGTCGAAGATGATCGCGTCGTTGCCCTTGAAGGCGTTGGCGACGCCGGTCCAGAAGCTCGGGGCGTACTGCGCGTCCGGCATCGGCTTCTGGCAGGTCGCCTTGACGTCGGAGCAGCCGGCCGACGGGCCGGTGTACTGCCCGTAGTTCCAGTGCATCTCCACGATCGGCGTGATGCCGTTGCTGACGAGGAGGTTGACGTAGGCCTTGACCGCGTTCTGGTAGTTGGCCCCGCCGTAGGCCGCCTGCACGTTGCTCGTGCCGACCCAGCACTCCTCGTTCAGCGGCACCCGCACGGTGCGGATCTTCCAGGTGCGCATCGCGGTGATGGAGGCCTGGTCCATCGGCCCGTCCCAGATGCCGTTGCCCTGGATGCACGCGAACTCGCCGCCGGAGCGGTTGACGCCCAGCAGCCGGTACGTGGACCCGGTGCTCGTGACCAGCTTGTTGCCGCTCACCTTGAGCTTCGGGGCGGCCCCGGCCGGCGGCGGCGACACGGACACGGAGGGGGACACCGACGGGCTGGCCGAGGCGCTCTTCGACGGGCTCGGGGAGTTCGTCGTGGTGCCGTTGCAGGTGATGCCGTTGAGCGTGAAGGCGGCCGGCTTCGGGTTGGAGCCGGTCCACGATCCGTTGAAGCCGATGCTGGTGCTCGCGCCGGTGGCGAGGGCGCCGTTGTACGACAGGCTGGCGGCCGTCACGTTCGCGCCGGACTGGGTGTAGGTCGCCGACCAGCCCTGGTCGACGTGCTGCCCGGCGGCGAAGGTCCAGCCGAGGGTCCACGACGACACGGCGTCGCCGAGGTTCTTGACGGTGATGGCGGCCGTGAAGCCGCCGGGCCAGTCGCTGGTGGTGTACGTGACCTGACAGCCCGCGGCGGCCTGTGCCGAGGTCGGCAGCAGGACCGCCCCGGCCGACGCGAGCAGCAGGCCGCCGGCCACCGCCAGGGTGGTTGTGCGGTACCGCATGTGGGCTCCTTGGGAAGCTTCTCGGATGGCGGTTGGAAGCGCTCCCATCCTTCGCCGCGTCCCGGGGCAGTCAAGCGCTTCGACACGTTTGTCCCCGTTGTCCGAGACGAGGACTGAAATTTCCACCGATGCGATTCGGAGCGTATACTCCGTTTCCATGGAGCTCGTCGATCGATTCCTGGCCGCCGTCGTCTCACCCGACCCCGGAGCCCTCGCCGACTGCTACGCCGAGCGCGTGGTCATCGAGATGCCGTTCGCCGTGCCCGGGCTCATGCCGGCCCGGCTGGAGACGACGCGGGAGGAACTGCGGACCCGCTTCCGCGCCGGCACGGCGGTGCGCCGCTACACGGACCTGTCGAACGTGCGCGTGCACGAGTGCGCCGACGGCTCGACCGTCATCGTGGAGTACGACGTCAATGGCCTGATGCACGCCACCGGCGAGCGCTTCGTGCTCCGGTTCGCGATGGTGATGACCCTCGAGGACGGGCTGATCGCCCACACCCGCGACTACGCCGACCCGATCGCGGGCGCACGGGCCCTCGGGCGCCTGCCGGAGCTCGTCGCGGCCCTCGGCGGCCGACCGTCTTAGGAGTCGAGGTCCTTGCGGATGTCCTCGAGGATCTTCGAGGTGTCCATGGGCGGGCGGGCCTCGACGCACAGCCGCTCCATCGCCTCCGCGTAGAGGTCGACGTCGTCGCGCTTGTCGAGGTACAGCGCCGACGTCAGCTGCTCGATGTAGACCACGTCGGGCAGGTCGTCGTCGGGGAAGCGCAGCAGCGTGAACGCGCCGCCGGCCGCCGCGTGGCCGCCCGCGTTGAACGGGATGACCTGCAGGCGCACGTTGGGCAGCGTGTTGTTGATCTCCAGCAGCGCCTCGATCTGCGCGCGCATGACGTCGTTGCCGCCGATCGGGCGGCGCAGCGCGGCCTCGTCGACGACCATCCACAGCTTCGGCGGGTCGGGCCGGTGCAGGATCTGCTGGCGCTGCATGCGCAGCTCGACCCGCCGCTCGATCTCGTCCTCCTTGGCCCGGCCGTGGCCGAGCAGGACGACCGCGCGGGCGTACTCCTGTGTCTGCAGCAGCCCCGGCACGAACTGCACCTCGTAGGTGCGGATGAGCGCCGCGGCCGCCTCGAGCCCGAGGTAGGAGTGGAACCAGCTGGGCAGCACGTCGCCGAAGCGGTGCCACCAGCCCGGGTTGTTGGCGTCACGGGCCAGCGCCAGAAGGCGCGAGCGCTCCTCGGGGTCGTCGACCCCGTAGAGGGAGAGCAGGTCGGCGACGTCGCGCTCCTTGAAGCCGACGCGGCCGAGCTCCATCCGGCTGATCTTCGACTCCGACGAGCGAATCTCCCAGCCGGCGTCCTCCCGGGTCACCCCCTGAGCCTCGCGCAGGCGCCGCAGATGGGCGCCCAGCAGCATCCGGAGGACCGTTGGGCCTCCGGACGCTCCTCCTTCAGTTAGACCGGTCGTCACCGTGCTGCCTCCGGGACCGTCATGGTCGAACAGTCGCGAGCCGCGAGCCTCCCCCGCGACCGGAGTAAGCATGCCATGACCCGACAGTAAGCGGGAGTGGGCTCGCTCGGGACGGCGGCGGCGAGCCTGCTCGATCTTCGAATGCTGATTACTCAGCCGCTAACAGATTGTCGAAGTCACCGTCGCCGGCGCCGCCGAGGAAGGCGGCGATCTCCTCGTAGGTGTAGATGAGCGCCGGCCCCTCGGGGTCGCGCGAGTTCCGCATGGCGAATCCGGCCCCCCCGGGCAGGCGGGCCAGCTCGACACAGTTGCCGCTGGGGTTGCTGCGGCGGCTCTTCTGCCAGGTCACACCGGGGAGGTGGCCGGCCGGCATCCCGTTATACGTCTGCTCCATCGACATCTCTCTGACGACCTTGGTTGAAAGTTCACCAAGCACCCGGCATCTGCACGTGCATCGGCTCTTGCTTCTGCAGCCGATAAAGCGCATGCTAGCGCATGTGCGGATGTCAGGGGTCGCTCACAGCAAGTGATCAAAACCAGACATTCGGACCCAAATGATCGGGTGACTTCCCCAGCTGCGATCTGAAGGGACGAGCGCATGGATCCCCTCGCCTTCATGGCCGGCGCGGCCGCGGCGGCTGGGGCGTGCGCGGCTCTTCCTCTCTACGTGCGCGCGCGACGCGCGGAGCGCCTCGCGGCCCGGCTCGGTGCCGAGCTCGAGATCGAGCGCCACGCGGCCAGCCACGACCCGCTCACCGGCCTGCCCAACCGCCGCGCCTTCTACCAGCGCGGCACCGTGCTGGTCGCCGACCGCGGGCAGCACCCCCTGGTCGCCGTCGTCCTCGACGTCGACGGGTTCAAGCAGATCAACGACGTGTTCGGACACTCCGCCGGCGACGAGGTGCTCGCGACGACCGCCCGGCGCCTGAACGCGTACGCCGACGGCGGGCTGGTGGCCCGGCTCGGCGGCGACGAGTTCGCGGGCCTGCTCCCCGGCGGCTCCGGCAGCACGCAGGAGCAGGCCGACCGGCTCGCCGAGGCCCTCGCGGCCCCGATGCGGCTGGCCGGCCAGGTTGTCACCGTGAGCGTGTCCGTCGGGCTCGTCCCCGTCGAGCCCGACGCACACCTCGCCGACGCCGTGCACCGCGCCGACGCGGCCATGTACCGCTCCAAGGGCACCCGCCGCCGCCCCCACGCGGCCGCGCCCCCGCTCACCGTGCACGCGGCCGCCCGCCTCGGCGACCACCAGCACCTGGTGCACACCACGCTTCGCCTCGGCAAGCCCCGCGACACCACCTCCCCCCGTCCGTCCACGGCGACGTGAAGGATTCGCAATGGAGCTCCCAGACCTCGTCCGCCAGCGCCGCCGTCACCAGCCGCGCCCGCGCGGGTGGCTGGCCGCCAAGCTCAAGCGCGGCGAGCTGTGCCGCGACTGCGGCCGCCCGTGGCCGTGCGACGAATACGTGACGGCCCGCAACTCGGTGCTCGTCTACGCCCTGCGCCGCCTCGAGGTCGTCCGGCCCGGGAGCCTTGGGTGACGTCCGCGGCCCACATGCCGGCCCGCCCCGAGTGGCGGTGCACGGGATGTGCCGACCCGTGGCCGTGCGCGGCCAAGCGGGCCCAGCTCGTCGCCGAGTACGCGGAGAATCCGGCCGAGCTGCGCACCCTCATGGCCCTGCGGGTCGCCGACGCGGCCGAGGACCTGCGCCAGTTCGGGGCCGAGCAGCTCTGGCAGCGCTTCCTCGGCTGGACCCCGGCGCCCGGCCAGGGCCCGGTCATCCGCTGGGTGGCGAACCCCCCGCTGGGCGGCGACCGGCGCCGCCCGCCGGCCCGCCAGCAGATCGACCCCCGCACCAGCGGCACGGCCGCACAGGCCGCCGCCGCCCAGGTCTCTACGCTGCCCGGGCCACCACCGGGTAGTGGTCCGAACCGGATTCCGCCGCAGCGCCGGTCACGACGCGGCACTCGGTGAAGCGGGCGGCGCTCGCCGGCGTCGCCCACAGGTAGTCCAGCCGCATCCGCGTGAACTCGGCGCCCCCGCCGCCGGAGGTCGGCACCGTCCAGCCCGCCCCCGAGCCGCACCGGCGGAAGAGGTCCACGAGCCCCCGCCGGGCCAGCAGCGCCGTCGCGCGCACGTCGGGCCGTCCGCGATCGAGGTGGCGGCGACGGTACTGCGGTGCCAGCGCCGACAGCCGCGCCTCGTGCGAGTCCCAGGGGTCGAGCGTGTTGAGGTCGCCCAGCAGCACGCCCTCGCCCCGCCGCCGCAGGAACGCGGCCAGCCATCCCGCCTCGGCGACGCGCACCCGGCCCCAGTAGGGGCACAGGTGCGCGGACACGAGCGTCAGCGCCCCGAGCGGCGTGGCGACCCGCACCCAGGCCGCCGCGTGGAAGAACGGCCGCGCGATGCGCCCGGCGCCGAGCACCCGCAGATGCCGCGCGACCAGCAGCCCGACCGGCTGCCCCCGCCACGAGTGCGCCACGACCGGCCGCATGCCGGTCAACGCGCCCAGATCCGGCTCCCCGCGCAGTTCCTGCACCGCGACGACATCCGGCGACTGCGCCGCAATCACGTGCCCGATCTGCTCCAGCCGCCCGGCGCCGCCGAGTTTGATGTTGTACGTCATGAGCGTCAGCGACATATCGTGCCCTCGTGAATCATGCAGTACAGCCGGCCGTGCAGGCAGCCACAGACGCCCTGCGCGACGCCCGTGCCGAGGCCACCCGCACCCTGACCGACCTCATCCGGATCCCCAGTGTGGGCGGGACGCCCGAGGAAAGCGAGATCGTCCACCGCGTGGCGGACCTCCTGCGGGCCGAGGGCGTCGAGCTGGACCTGTGGCGGATCCCGGTGCCGGAGCTGGAGTCCCGCGCGGACTTCCCGGGCATGGAGGTGGCGAGGGCCGAGGCCTGGGGCCTGGTCGCGCGGATCGGCGGAACGGACCCGGACGCCGGGTCGCTGATGCTGAACGGCCATCTGGACGTGGTACCCCCGGGAGATCCCGGCACCTGGTCCACCTCGCCGTGGTCGGGCGACATCCGCGACGGCCACGCCTACGGCCGCGGCGCCTGCGACATGAAGGGCGGATTCGTCGCGGCGCTCCACGCGTTCCTGGCCATCCACCGCACCGGCACCCGCCCGCGCGGTGACCTGCTGCTGGCCGCCGTGATCGGCGAGGAGGACGGCGGCCTGGGCACCTACGCGGCCCTGGACCGCGGCTGGCGCGCCGACGCCTGCGTGATCACCGAGCCCACGGCCCTGGACGTGCTGGCCGCGAACGGCGGCGCCCTGACCTTCCGCCTGCGGGTGCCCGGCCTGGCCGCCCACGCCTGCGCCCGGACGTCCGGCGTCAGCGCGGTGGAGAAGTTCCAGCTGATCTTCCCGGTGCTGCGGGCGCTGGAGGCCACCAGGAATCGCCGGGTGGACCCGATGATGCGCCGGTGGGACATCGCCTACCCGCTGGAGGTGGGGACGGTCCGGTCGGGCGACTGGGCCTCGACGGTGCCGGACCTCCTGGTCGCGGAGGGCCGCTTCGGCGTCGCGCTGGACGAGCCGGTGGACAGCGCCCGGGCCGAGTTCGAGTCCACGGTGGCCGAGGCGTGCGCGCAGGACCCGTGGCTGCGGGAACACCCGGTGACCGTCGAGTGGTGGGGCGGGCAGTTCGCCAGCGGCCGCTGCCCCGACGGCACCGGCCTGGTGCAGCGGGTCGTGGAGACGCATCGGGCGCTGACGGGCGCCGAGCCGGCCGTGGTGGGCGCCCCGTACGGCTCCGACCTGCGCCTGCTGACCGCCGCCGGCGTCCCGTCCGTCCAGTTCGGCCCCGGCGTCGGCTACGGCCACTGCCCGGACGAGCGGGTCAGCCTGGAGCAGGTCCACGCCTGCGCCGAGACGCTCGTACACCTAGCGCTGAAGGTTGGCCACGCAGCGTAGTTCTTTTGCAAGTTCGGGCATTCGAGGGTGCGGAGCCATTGACCCGTTGCTGTTAAGACAGTTAACTAAAAAACCGGGTCGGCCATCCGATCGGTCGATTGCATATATCGATGGTCTTCATATAGTGATGGGTATGACTGGCTTACCGTTACGCGAACCGACGTTCCTGGTCTTGACCGCCTTGGCAGCCGAGTCACAGCACGGCTACAGCATCCTCGACGATGTCCGGCGCATCTCGGAGGGCCGGGTCCGCCTGCAGGCCGGGACCCTCTACGGCATCCTGGACCGCCTGAGAGCCGACGGCCTGATCGAGGTGGACCGCGAGGAGGTGGTGGCGTCGCGACTGCGCCGCTACTACCGGCTCAGCCGCATCGGCCGGGACCTGCTGAGCGCCGAGACCCTGCGCCTGCACCGGAACGCGGCCGCGGCCGACCGAAGACTGCACCTGGCCTCCGGCGAGGCCGCAGCGTAGAACCGCCGGCCCCACCGTGCACACGGTGGGGCAACACCCCGCGCCGCTAGCGCCGGGCGCCGAAGACCCCGGGCGTCACCCCGACGTGGCGCTTGAAGTGCCGATGCAGGTGCGCCTGGTCGTGGAACCCGGCTTCGGCCGCGGCCTCGGCCGGCTTCCGTCCGGCCAGCAGCAACCGGCGGGCCAGCTCGATCCGCCGGCTCACGAGGTACCGGTGCGGCGCCAGCCCGAACGCGGCCGTGAACGTCCGGACCAGATGCCCGGGATGGCTCTCGAGCAGCAGCCCGGCCTCCCGCAGCGTGATCCCCTCGGCGAGCCGGTCCTCGAGCAGCTCCCGCAGCCCCTCCGCCAGCCGCCGGGGCCGGGCCGGGTCCTCCCGGTGCCGCCGGTCGAGGTGCGTGAGCAGCCGCGACCGGATCAGCGCCAGCCGGCTCTCCGCCTCGAGCTCCTCACCGGCCCGGCCGAGCGCCTCGTGCAGCTGATGGATGCGCAGCCGCAGCGCCGCGTCGCGCAGGCCGGACGCGTCGACGGCCGCGCCGGCCAGGCCGGGCGGCAGGACCGACGAGTCCAGGTAGACGACCCGCTTCCGGAACCCGTCGTGGGTCGCCGCGCGCCCGTCGTGCGCCACCAGCGGCGGCAGCAGGGTCACCGAGGCCCCGGCCGCCCCGCGCCGGTGCCGGTCGAGATCGAACCGGATGGCCCCGGAGTCCACGATCAGCAGCGTCCAGACGTCGTGGACGTGCGGCGGGTACGCGTGATCGACGAAGTGCGCGTGGAAGACCTCGGCCACCCCGGGCACCCGGGGCCGCCACGCGGCCACAACTTCGTCGCCCACGTGCACAACGTACAAGCCACGGACCGCCGCGGCGGCAAGGCTCGGCCCATGACCTTCACCACCAAGATCGCCGTCCTGCTGCGCGACGACCTGCCGACCTGGCAGCGCCTGAACGTGACCGCCTTCGTGATCTCCGGAATCGCCGGCACCGAGCCCGGCCTGCTCGGCGAGGACTACGAGGACGCGGACGGCACGCGGTACCTGCCGATGCTCGGCCAGCCGGTCATGATCTTCGAGGGCGACGCGGCGCTGCTGGCGCAGGCCCACACGAGGGCCTTGGACCGGGCCTTGGCCTGCGCGATCTTCACCGACGAGCTGTTCAAGACCGGCAACGACGAGGACAACCGCGCCGCGGTGCGAGCCGTGCCGAGGCAGGCCCTGTCCCTGGCCGGCCTGGCGGTCCACGGCCCGAGGAACGCCGTCGACAAGATCCTCAAGGGCGCGCGACTGCACGGCTGACGTGCCATTTCAGCGGTACGTCAGCGACGACCCCGATCCTTGTTCCCATGGACACGACTCCCCTGCACCTCCAGCTCCCGCCGGAGGCCGCCCCCGACGCGATCATCGAGCGGCTGCCGGTGCGCAACCTGCTCGACCGCCTCCCCCCGCGCCGCCGGGCCGTGCTGGTGCTCCGCTACGTCTGCGACCTCTCCATCGAGCAGACCGCCCGGACCCTGGGCTGCAGCACCGGCACGGTGAAGAGCCAGTCCGCGCGCGCCTTGGCCACGCTGCGCACGCAGGCGGCGCGGGCCGGGCTCTGAATTTTTTGTCGTACCCGGGTGCCAGGATGCCGGCATGTACTTCGTGGAGCGCGGTTACGGAGTTCCTGTCCTGGCGGTGCACGGCTTCACGCCCGACCACCGCCTGATGCTCGGCTGCCTGGAGCCGATATTCGCCCGGATACCGGGCTACCGGCGCCTGTATCCGGACCTGCCCGGCATGGGCCGCACTCCCGGCGACGGCATCGACTCGTCGGACGACGTGCTGGCCGCCCTGGACGCCTTCGTCACCGAACACATCGGCACCGAGCCGTTCCTGCTGATCGGCGAGTCCTACGGCGGCTACCTGGGCCGCGCGGTGGCAAGCCGCCGCCCGGACCAGGTGCGAGGCCTGGCCCTGATCTGCTCGATCGGCACCGCGGTCGAGCACGCCGAGCGCACCGTGCCCGAGCACGCGACCCTGCGCATCGACCCGGACCTGGACGCCGATCCCGGCTTCACCGAGATGGCCGTGGTGCGCACCGCCGCGGCCTACGAGCGCTTCAAGGCCGAGGTGCAGCCCGGCCTGGACGCGGCCGACGAGGCCACCCTGGCTCGCATCCTGCAGCGCTACGCCCTGTCGACGGAGCCGGAGTCAGGCCCCCCGTTCACGAGGCCGGCGCTCATCCTGTGCGGCCGGCAGGACGGCATAACCGGCTACGAGGACCAGTATGCGCTGCTCCCCCACTATCCGAGGGCGACGTTCGCAGTCCTGGACGTGGCCGGCCACAACCTGCAGTTCGAGCAGCCAGAGCTCTTCGAGGCCCTGCTGACGGAGTGGATGACGCGCACGACCACCGGCTGAATCGCTCCCAGCCCCACCGTGTACCCGTCGCCCACAGCGCCTTCAACATGCCGAAGCCGGGGCTGCCCTTGTGAGTACGGCCCCGCAGGTAAGGCACCAACGCTAGGCGGCCCCGGCTTCGGCATGTTCCCCCTAGGTGTGGGCGACGGGTACACGGTGGGGCAACACCCCCATCGGCACCCAGAGCCCCCGCCGGAGGCGCCCCTGTCCCTCATGAAGTCGGAAAGCCACCCGCCGGAGGTGAAGGTTTGCGCCGAATCCGCTCGGGAACGGGCAAGCGATGAGCGGCGACTCCGCACCCGGTCGATGGCGCGCCATCAGCGTAGTGCTGGTGGCCGCCTTCATGACGCTGCTCGACGTCAGCATCGTCAACGTCGCGCTGCCCTCGATCCGGTCCGACCTGGGACTCAGCTCCGGCGCCCTGCAGTGGGTGCTGTCCGGCTACGCGCTCACGTTCGGCCTGCTGCTCGTGCCCGCCGGCCGCTTCGGGGACGCCCGGGGCCGGCGGAATGTGTTCATCGCCGGGCTCGCCGCCTTCACGCTGGCCAGCGCCGCCGCCGGGCTGGCCACCACGGCGCTCTGGCTGGTGGTGGCGAGGCTGGTGCAGGGAGCCGCGGCCGGAGTCGTGAATCCCCAGGTCTCCGGGCTGATCCAGCAGCTTTTCGCGCCGGCCGAGCGGGGAAGGCCGTTCGGGCTCCTGGGGGCCACCGTCGGAGTATCCACCGCCGTGGGTCCCCTGCTGGGCGGGCTGCTGATCCAGATCTTCGGGGCGTCCGAGGGCTGGCGCTGGATCTTCTACATCAACCTGCCGATCGGCATCGTCGCGATCGTGCTGGCCGCGAAGTGGATTCCCGGACGGGACGAGCCCGGGCAGCGCGAGACGCTCGACCCGATCGGCGTCGTGCTGCTGGGCATCGGCGTCGTGCTGTTGCTGCTGCCGCTCGTGCAGGAGCGCGAGTGGCACGGCGCGGTGAAGTGGCTGCTGGCGGCGGCGGCCGTCGCGGTGCTGGCCGGGTTCGTGGCCTGGGAGCGGCACTTCGGCCGCCGCGGTACGCCGGTGATCGACCTGGACCTGTTCCGGGTCCGCTCCTACGGCCTGGGCTCGCTGCTGGGCCTGTGCTACTTCGGCGGCTTCACCTCGATCTTCTTCACGTACACGCTGCTGCTCCAGAGCGGCCTGCACTACTCGGCGCTGGAGGCCGGTCTGGCCACCACCCCGTTCGCGCTGGGCTCCGCGGTCGCCTCGGTCGCCGGCGGCCGCACCGTGAACCGCTTCGGCCGCCCCCTGGTCGTCGCGGGCCTGATCCTGGTGGTCGGCGGCCTCTGCGCCACGGTCTACGCCCTGCACCTGGTGCCCGGGCACGGCGCCGGGTTCGCCACCGCGATGCCGCTGCTCGTCGCCGGAGTCGGCAGCGGCCTGGTGATCAGCCCCAACCAGACGCTGACCCTGGCCGAGGTCCCGGTCAGCCGGGCCGGAAGCGCGGGCGCGGTGCTCCAGACCGGCCAGCGCATCGGAACCGCGGTCGGCATCGCCGCCGTCGGCGCCGTATTCTTCAACCAGTTGGCCAACCACGACAACAACTGGACGCGGGCCTTCCAGGCCTCGCTGCTCGTGACGATCGCCTTCGTCGTGGCCGCCCTGATCGCCGCGACGATCGATGTGGTCGCGGCCCACCGGCAGCGCACAGCCCCGGCCGAAGATCGAGGCGCGCACGGCGACATTCCCGGCGACCAGAAGCACTAGCACCGGCGCACGGGAGCAGCAGCCCGGCGACCAGGCCAGGAGCACGCGCAACGCGGGCGCCGGCATGACCCCGGCAACCGCCCGGCACCACCACAACCGGCCCGGCATCGCGGCGAACGCTCTGGCGGCATGCAGCGGCGCCGGTGGCGCTCAGCTCCGGTCGAGGGCCGGGGTGCGCACGGCGGCGGCGCTCGCGGCGACGAGCAGCGCCAGCAGGGCGGGCAGGGCCAGGGCCACCGGCAGCGGCACGGCCTGGGTCGCCGCGCCGATCAGCACCGGGCCGGCCAGGAAGCCCGCGTATCCCATGCTCACCGCGACCGACAACGCCCGCGCGGGCTGCGACGGATTGCGCGCGGTCGCGGCCGAGAACACCTGCGGGGCCACGCAGGACAGCCCGGCGCCGAGACAGGCGAAGCCGGCCACGCCCGAGTACCGCTCGTCGATCAGCAGCGCCACCCCCAGGCCCGCGGCCGCCAGCAGCCCGCCGAGCCGGACCAGGTTCGCCGGCCCGAGCAGCACCGTCAGGCGGTCCCCGACCAGGCGGCCGGCGGTCATGGCGATGGCGAACGCCGCGTACCCGGCGGCCGCGAACCCCGCGGTGCCGCCCAGGTTGTCGCGCAGGTACACGGCGCTCCAGTCGGCCGCGGCGCCCTCGCCGACGAGGGCGCAGAAGGCCAGGGCGCCCAGGAGGTACACGCCGTCGAGTCGCCCGGTGCTCACGTCGCCGGTCGCGTCCGCCTCGGGCTCGGGCGCGAGCCAGCGCAGGGCCCACGCCGCGAGCCCGACGGCCAGCGCGGCGACCAGCAGGAACGTGCCCTGTGGCGACCAGCCCAGCTGCGCGCACAGCCCGCCGAGCGCGGCGCCGGCGAACCCGCCGATGCTGTAGACGGCGTGGAACGAGGAGATGATCGGCCGGCCGTACGCCCGCTGCACCCCCAGCGCGTTGGCGTTCATGGACACGTTGAGGATGCCGTGGTTGACGCCGAACACGAGCAGCGCGACGGTGAGCAGCGGCAGCGACGGGGCGTAGGCGGCGGGAAGCAGCAGCACCCCCTCCAGCAGCGCGGTCGGGGTCGCGACGCGCACGCTGCCGAACCGGTCCACGAGCCGGCCCGCGCCCAACTGTCCCACGATGGCGCCCGCGGCCAGGCCGAGCAGCGCCACGCTCAGCCGCCAGTCGTCCAGGCCCAGCCCGTGCTTGATCGCGGGCACCCGGGACGTCCACGCCCCGAGGGTGCCGCCGAACAGCAGGAACAACAGGCACCCGGCGACGCGCGCGCGGCGGAGCTGAACTGGCACCAGCGCACGCTACCCCGCCCGCGGCCACTGCGCGCACCCTAATTCCGCGTCGCGAAAAAACAGCCCCACCGTCAACACCGCCGCCGTCAAACATCGACGTCCTCAAGACCGCCGCCGTCACGTGGGCCCGAGCCGCGGCGAGGAATCGCGACTCACGCGGGCGTCGCGGAACCGCGAAACGAATCGCGGCCGCGGCGGGGCCGGGCGGCTCACGCGCGTCGCCGGGGAGAGTCGCGGCGCGGCGCGGAGGGCGGGGCCGGGCGGCTCACGCGCGTCGCCGGGGAGAGTCGCGGCGCGGCGCGGAGGGCGGGGCCGGGCGGCTCACGCGGACGTCGCCGACAGGCGGAGCGCGCCGGAGCGAGTCGTGACGTGCCGGGCGCCCCGTGGGGTGCCGATCGGGCGGGTGGCGGGCCCGCGGCGGGGTTGTTCGAGAATGTGGCATGCGTTTTGGCATTCTGGGGCCGCTCGAAGTCCTCGATGACGACGGCAACGTCGTCGCGGTCGGCGGGCCCAAGCCTCGGGCGCTGCTCGCCCTGCTGCTGCTCGAAGCCGGCCACGTCGTCCCCCTGGAGCGGCTCGGCGGCGAGAGTCCCAACGCGCTGCAGACCCAGGTCTCCCGGCTGCGCAAGGCGCTGCCCGGCGGTCTCGTCGAGTTCGTCGCCGGCGGCTACCGCATCGCCGTCGACCCCGAGGACGTCGACGCCCACCGGTTCGGCGCCCTGGCGCGGGAAGGCCGGCAACGGCTCGCGGCGGGCGACGAGCGCGGCGCGGCAGTCGTCCTTCGCGCCGCGCTGGCGTTGTGGCGCGGCCCGGCGCTGGCCGACCTGGCCGGAGCCGCGCAGGCGGTGCCGCTCGAGGAGGCTCGGCTCGCCGCCGTCGAGGACCTCGTCGAGGCCGAGCTCGGGCTGGCCGAGGGCACCCCCGTCGGGCCCCTGCGCCGGCTCGTCGCCGAGCATCCGTTCCGGGAGCGGCTGCGGGCCCAGTTGATGCGGGCCCTGCACGCCGGTGGGAGGACGGCGGAGGCGCTCGAGGTGTTCGACCAGGGGCGGCGGCTGCTCGCCGAGGAGCTGGGGACCGATCCGTCGGCCGAGCTCAGCGCCGTACACCTGCGGCTGTTGCGGCCCGAACCGGCGGCCCCGGCCCGGCGGGGGGTGCCGGCGCCGCTCACCCGCATCATCGGGCGCGGGGCCGAGCTCGAGCGGATCGCCGCGCTGCGGGATGCCCGGCTCGTCACGCTCGTCGGGCCGGGCGGCGCCGGGAAGACCCGCCTCGCCGTCGAGGTCGCCACGGCGGGCGCCTGCTTCGCCGATCTCTCCGCCGTGTCCGACGAAAAAGCCGCGTCCGACGGAAAAGCCGCGTCCGACGGAAAAGCCGCGTCCGACGGGGAAGCCATG
Organism: Dactylosporangium sp. NPDC000244; assembly: GCF_040300725.1. Classification (NCBI taxonomy): domain Bacteria; kingdom Bacillati; phylum Actinomycetota; class Actinomycetes; order Micromonosporales; family Micromonosporaceae; genus Dactylosporangium; species Dactylosporangium sp. NPDC000244. The sequence continues at coordinate 32,208 of NZ_JBEPEH010000027.1, read as the reverse complement.
TCCGACGGGAAAGCCGCGTCCGACAGGCAAGCCGTGTCCGACGGGGAGGCCGTACCGCACGCGGTGGCGGCCGCGCTCGGGCTGCGCGACGGCGGGCTCGCGCCCGCGGCCGCGACCGATCCCGTGCGCCTCATCGTCAACGCCGTGGGCGAGCAGGAGCTGCAGCTCGTGCTCGACAACTGTGAGCAGGCGCTCGCGGCCTGCGCCGCGCTCGCCCGGGCGCTGCTCGCCGGGTGCCCGCGGCTGACCATCCTGGCCACCAGCCGGGAGCCGCTCGGGCTCACCGGGGAGGCGCTGGTGCCGGTCGGGCCGCTGCCCGCCGACCCGGCCGTCGCGCTCTTCGCCGAGCGGGCCGCCGCCGTGCGCCCGGGCTTCGCGGTCGGGCCCGGCAACGAGGCGGACGTCGCCGGGATCTGCGCGCTCGTGGACGGGTTGCCGCTGGCCATCGAGCTCGCCGCGGCCCGGCTCCGCCAGCTCGACCTCGCCGAGCTGGCGGCGCGCCTCGCGCAGCACGAGCACTTCGCGCTGCTCTCGCGCGGGGACCGTACCGCGGCCGACCGGCACCGCACGCTGCACGCCGTCGTCGACTGGAGCTGGCGGCTGCTCGGCGCCGAGGAGCGCTCGGCCGCGGCGCGGTTCTCCGTGTTCGCCGGCGGCGCGAGCCGGCGTGCCGCGCTCGCCGTGTGCGGGATCGAGGAGGACACGCTCGCCGATCTGGTCGATCGCTCGCTGCTGGTCGCGCGCGACGGGCGTTACCGGATGCTCGAAACGATCCTGCTGTTCTGCCGCGAACGGCTCCCGGCCGAGGAGCGGGACCGGCTCCAGCGCGCCCACGCCGAATATTTCCTCGCGCTCGCCCGGGAGGCCGACCCACATCTGCGCCGCGCCGAGCAGCTCACGTGGCTCGCGGCCCTCGCCGCCGACCACGAGAACCTCATGGCCGCGCTGCGCTGGTCCGCGGCCGCCGACCGGCCGGCGGCGATGCGCCTGACCGCCGCCCTGGCCGCGTACTGGTGGCTGGCCGGCCGCCGCCACGAGGTCGCCCCGATCGCGGCCGCGCTGCTGGACGGCCCGATCGAGGGCCTGGAGGAGGAGTACGTCAGCTGCGTGGTCCACGCCGAGTCGCGCGCCTCCGCCGAGCACCGCCGGCGCGCGGGCGAGGTGATGGCCGCCCTCGACCGCCCGCTGCGCCACCCGTTCGGCGCCGCGGTGTGGGGCATGGTGCGCGTGCCGGGCGTCGGCCCCGACCCGAGCCCCGTCATCCTCTCCGGCGACCCCTGGAACCGGGCGCTGCAGGACCTGGGGCTGGCCCTGCTGGCGGTCCTCGGCGGCCACCCCGACGAGACGGAGATGCTGGACGTGCTGGCCCGGTTCCGCTCGGTGGGCGAGCGCTGGGGCATCGCCCAGGCCCTGGACTGGCTGGCCCACCTCGCCTCCTGGCGCGGCGACCACGCCCTCGCGCACGAGCGGTGGGCCGCCGCCCTGGCCGCCTTGGAGGCGCTGGGCGCGGTGCAGGAGGCGGCCGACGTCCTGTGCCGTCGTGCCTCGGACCACCTCCGCCAGGGCGATCCGGCCGCGGCCGAGGCCGACTTCCGCCGCGCGACCGGCTCGCCGTCCGCGGAGCTGGGCCTGGCCGAGGTCGCCCGCCACCGCGGCGACCTGGAGGCGGCCGCCGCGCACCTGAGCCGCGCCGGGCACGGGACCCGCCCGGGCGACCCCGGCACCGTCTACGTCCGCGCGAGCATCCTGACCGCCCAGGCCCGCCTGGCCGAGGCGGAGCACCGTCTCGCCGACGCCGCCCGGCGGCACGACGAGGCGTGGGCGGCGGCGCAGCTGGCCCCGCTCGCGTCGAGCTTCGCCGACGTGCTCGAGGGCCGCGCGGGCCACGCCGTGCTGACCGGCGACGCGCGGGAGGCCGCCCGGCTCCTGGGCCGCGCCACGGCCCTGCGCGGCACCGCGGTGGCCGGCGACCCGGACGTGACCCGCACCGCCGCGGCCGCGACGCAGCGCCTCGGCGCGGACGCGTTCGCCGCGGCCTATGCCGAGGGCCTGCGCGGCGATGCCCGGTGACGGTGCGGAGCCGGGCGGCCACCGATCCGCGATGAGACCGGGGCCGGTCCAAATACATCGATCGTTCTCGCAGTGAAGCATTTAACATCAACTTCATGGCACCGTCAGCAGCGCAGCAATTCGCCGAGATCAGCACGCCCGAACCCCCCGGGCCGCCCCGCATCCTCATGCGGCAGGCGGTCGTGCTCGGTGGCAGCATGGCCGGGCTCATGGCCGCACGGGTCCTGTCCGACCACGCCGAGCAGGTGCTCATCATCGAGCGCGACCCGACCGAGGGCACCGGGCCCCGCCCCGGCGTGCCGCAGGGCACCCAGGTGCACGCCCTGCTGCCGGCCGGGCAGACGCAGCTGGACCGCTGGTTCCCCGGCTTCAGCGAGGGCGCGGTCGAGGCCGGGGCGCCGGACTACGGGCGCACCGACGGCCGGGTGTACATCAACAACAGGCTCCGCGAGGTGCCCGACCCGCCCCCGCAGCGCCCGATCCTCATCACCACGCGGCCGTTCCTGGAGTCGCAGGTGCGCCGGCGGGTGCTGGACCTGCCGAACGTGACGATGGCCTTCGGGCGGGCCGAGAACCTCGTGTTCACCGAGTCGGCCGTGCGCGGGGTGCGGTACGTGCCCGAGGGTGCCGAGGAGGTCACCGAGATCGCGGCGGACCTCGTCGTCGACGCGATGGGGCGCTCGAGCCGGCTCAACGACTGGTTGGAGGAGCACGGCTGGCCGCGGGCGCCGATGCAGCGGATGCCGATCAAGCTCAACTACGCCTCGGCGCTGTTCGAGCGCGACGAGTCGGTCAGCGACGCGTGGGTGGTCATCACCCAGGAGACACCGGGCGGCGGGCGGGTCCCGCGCATCGGCGGGGTGCTCTCGGTGGAGGACAACCGCTGGCTGATGCTGGTCGCCGGGTACGACGAGGATCGCCCGTCCCGCGACGCCGCCGAGTACGCGCAGCGCTGCCGCGCGTACTTCCCGTCGATGTTCGGCGACATCGCCGAGCACGGGCGGATGATCGGCGGGGTCATCACGTACCACCAGGCCGACAGCCGCCGCCGCGACTTCGACACGCTGGAGCGCCTGCCCGCCGGGCTGGTCGCGGCCGGGGACGCGGTGGCGTCGTTCAACCCGGTGTACGGGCAGGGGATGACCTCGGCCACGCTGCACGCGTCGTGCCTGTCGGCGTGGCTGCAGACCGGGCCCGACGTCACCACGACGCCCGCGAAGCCGTACTTCGACAGGGTCCGCGTCATCGTGGACGCCGCGTGGCAGGTGTCGACCTTCGCCGACCTGGGCCTGCCGCACATCACGTCGGGGCAGCCGCGGGGGTACCGCGTGATCCGCTGGGCCGGCGACCTGCTGCTGCGCGCGTCCATGAAGGACGAGCCCACCTGCCGGCGCCTCAACAGCGTGACGGCGATGGAGCAGCACCCGGCGGCGCTGGCCAAGCCGGGCGTGGTCCTGCGGGCGCTGCGGCTGCGGCTGCTCGGGCGGGTCTAGCCGAACGCGAGCGTGAACCGGGGCGCGGCCACGATCGGCCGCGCCCGCGCCACCCCGGGCGTCCGTGAAGGTACCGGTCACCGCCGAATGTTCACCCGCCACGCGTCGATCCCGTCACGCGTCTCGGAGGAGCGTGTGCGTCATGACCTTGAACAGGCGTGACGTGTTGGCCGTGACCGGCCTCGGGCTGGTCGGCGGCGGACTGGGCGGGGCGTTCCCCGGCGCAGGGCCGGCCGCGGCGAGCCCCGCCGACGAGCGGACCGGCACCGGGATGCGGGACGGGTACGGGCCCTTACGGCGGGCGGGCAAGGCGCTGGCGCTGCCCGCCGGGTTCTCCTACCGCACGTTCGGCGCGGCCGGGACCCGGATGAGCGACGGGCTGGCCACGCCCGGGTGCCACGACGGGCAGGCCGTGTTCGACGCCGGACGCGGGCGCGTGCGGCTGATCCGCAACCACGAGATCGACCTGGACATCCCGGGCGCCGGGCGGCGGGCGCTCGGCCCGCGCAACGCCTACGACCGGGCGGCGCCGGCGGGGTGCACCTCCTCGCTGTACGACATCGGCTCCGGAAAGCTTGTGGAGAGCTTCCTCGTGCTCAACGGCACGCTGTCCAACTGCAGCGGGGCGGCGACGCCGTGGGGCTCCTGGCTGTCGTGCGAGGAGACCACGGACGGCGTCAAGGCCGGGTTCGAGAAGCCGCACGGGTACGTCTTCGAGATCCCCGGCACCGCGCGCGGCCCGGTCGAGCCGGTGCCGCTCAAGGCGATGGGCCGCTTCGAGCACGAGACCGCGCCGGTCGACCCGCGGACCGGGATCGTCTACATGACCGAGGACAACGGCGACCCCGGCGACGGGTTCTACCGGTTCGTGCCGCGCCGGCCCGGGCAGCTGGCCGCGGGCGGACGGCTGCAGATGCTCGCCGTGACCGGCGACAAGGCCTACGACACGGCGACCGGGCAGCGCGTCGGCGAGGTGCTCGACACCCACTGGGTCGACATCGACGAGCCGGACCCGTCCGACGCCGAGGAGAACCCGGGCTCCGTGTACTCCCAGGGCCGCGCCAAGGGCGGCTGCCGCTTCCTGGGCCTCGAGGGCTCCGCGTGGTCGGACGGCGGCGTCACGTTCGTGGCCAGCGAGGCCGGCGACGGGGAGAACGGGCAGGTGTGGCGGTACGTGCCGGCCTCACACGACGCCGGCAAGCTCCAGCTGCTGTTCGAGTCGCCCAACCCGAGGACGCTCAACCAGCCGGACACGGTCGCCGTCTCGCCGAGCGGGATGCTGCTGCTCGCCGAGGATGGCGACGGCGAGGACGAGGCCGGCGGGGACAACTGGCTGCGGGTGCTCACGCCGTCCGGGTTCGTCGCCAACCTGGCCCAGGTGATCGAGCCCCTGGACCTGCACTACTGGAACCCGGAGGACTTCCCGCAGCCGGGGCCGACCGGGGCCAGCGAGCTCGCGGGGGCCGCGTTCACCGGGGACGGCAAGTACCTGTTCATCAACGTGCAGTACCCCGGCGTGACCTGCGTGATCACCGGGCCGTGGCACGCAGGGGGCCGCTGAGCCGCAGGCGGCCGCGGGTCACGGTCCGGGTGGCGACGGTGAGCCAGGCGGCCACGAGCAGCACGTAGAGGGCGACCGCCAGGGTCGCGAACATGGGCGAGCCGGTCTGGCGGGCCAGGCCGGCCGCGCCCGTGACGCAGGTGCCGACCGGGAACGTGAACGCCCACCAGGCCGGCGTGAACGGCAGGCCACCCGGGGCGCGGGCGGTGCGCAGGGTCACGGCCGCCGCGAAGGCGAGCCACAGCAGGGCGAAGCCGAGCGCGGCCACGCCGTAGAGCAGGGCGAAGACCTCGGCGCCGCGGCCGTACTCCGGGGACAGGACGGTGCCCGCGGGCCCGGCCAGCGCGTGCGCGGCGGTCACCGACTGGCCGAGCGGGCCGAGGACGATCCACAGCGTGGGTACCGTCGCCGGCTCGCCCGGCCCGTGGTGCAGCAGCCGGCCCCAGAGCTGGGCGATGATCGCGACGGCCGCGAAGAGACTGATGCCGAAGAGCCCGTAGCAGCACAGCAGGGCGTCGGGGCGTACCGATGCCGGGAAATGGGCGATGAGGGGCGCTCCGGTGGCCGCGGACACCATCGGGGGCACCACGGGCATCAGCCAGGCGCCGGTGACGACGGCGTCGCGGCGGGCGCTGAGCAGCAGCGGCACGGCGACCGCGGTCACCAGGCCGAGCAGCGTGCCGGCCAGCCACAGCGCGACGGCGACCGCGACCAGCGGCGTGAACAGCAGCGTCCCGGCGCCGACGGTCATCAGCGCCATCGGCAGCGCGCCGAGCACCGGGGCGGTCGCGGGGTCGATCGGGCGGCCGGCCGCGTCCACGACCGCCTTCACCAGCAGCGCGGACGCGAGCACCCAGACGACGGTGGCGGCCGGGTGCAGGCCCGGCACGTGGCCGGGCAGCGCGACGGCGGCGTTGGCGACGATGCCGGTACCCATGACCGCGCTGAAGTCGCCCGGCCGCAACGGTGCTCTGTCCATGGCCTCGAATCTGCCGGTTCCGGGCGGGGTCCGGTAGCCGGGCACTGCCTGTGAGGTCATAGGCTTCGGTTATGCCTCTGCCGAGCACGGTGACCGACCTGACCAGCTTCGACCTGCTGCTGTCGGTGGCCCGGCTCGGCTCCGTCGGGCGCGCGGCGGCCGCGCACGGGATCTCGCAGCCGGCGGCGAGCGCGCGGCTGCGGCAGCTGGAGCGGCGCCTCGGCGTGACGCTGCTCGACCGCGGGCCGCGGGGCTCGTCGCTGACCGAGACCGGGGCGCTCATCGCCGACTGGGCGCGGGCGGCGGTCGACGCGGCCGACGCGCTCGCGGCCGGGATCGCGGCGCTGCGGACCTCGCGGCACAGCCGGCTCACGGTCGCGGCGAGCCAGACGGTCGCCGAGTACCTGCTGCCGGCCTGGCTCGTCGCGCTGCACGCCGGCAGCCCGGGGCTCTCGGTGACGCTGCAGGCGCTGAACTCGTCGGACGTGGCGGCGCGGGTCCTCGGCGGGGAGGCCGACCTCGGGTTCGTCGAGGGGCCGGCGGTGCCGGGCGGGCTCGACGCGGCGGTCGTCGGGGCCGACCGGCTCACCGTGATCGTGGCGCCCGGGCACCCGTGGGCGCGGCGGCGGCGCGGGATCACCGCCGCCGAGCTGGCGGCGACGCCGCTCGTGTCGCGGGAGGCGGGCTCGGGGACGCGGGGCGCGCTGGAGGCGGCGCTGCCCGGGGCGGTGCCCGCGCCGCTGCTGGAGCTGTCGTCGACGACGGCCATCAAGCACGCGGTCGCCGCCGGGAACGCGCCGGCGGTGGTCAGCTCGCTGGCGATCGTCGCCGAGCTGGCGGCCGGGACGCTGGTGGCGGTGCCGGCGGGGGACGTGTCCCTGCAGCGCCGCCTGCACGCCGTGTGGCCCGCGGGGCGGCAGCTCGCCGGGCCGGCCCGGGACCTGCTGGCCATCGCCCGCCGCCGCTGAGACCCGCCGGCGAGCAGCTCCCGCACGTTCTCGGCGCGCCCCTGCACGCCCCGCTGACAGTAGCCGAGGGCGTTGTCAGCGGATTGGTCGTGGGCTGTCAGCGGGGGCCGCGACCGTGAACGGCATGAAGCACACCACGGTTCTCATCTCCGGCGCCAGCATCGCCGGGCCGGCCCTCGCGTTCTGGCTCGCCCGCTACGGCTGCGACGTCACCGTCGTCGAGCGGTCCGCCGAGCTGCGCCTCGGCGGGCAGGCGGTCGACTTCAAGGGCGAGACGCACCGCACGGTGCTGCGGCGCATGGGGCTGCTCGACGAGGTCAAGGCGCGCCAGACCGGCGGGCACGACCAGACGATCGTCGACGAGCACGGCAAGGCGCTCGCGGTGATCCCCGGCGAGTTCACCGGCGGGGAGATCGAGATCACCCGCGGGGATCTGGCTTCCCTGCTGTACGAACACACGCGCGGCCGGTGCGAGTACGTCTTCGGCGACACGATCACGTCGCTGACCGAGGTCGGCGACAAGGTCCACGTCACCTTCGCCGAGGCCGCGCCGCGCTCGTTCGACATCGTCGTCGGGGCCGACGGCATCCACTCCAACGTCCGGCGGCTGGCCTACGGGCCCGAGGAGGACTATGTGCGGTTCCTCGGGCACTACTACGCGCTCGTCGGGCTCGGGGCGGACGGCGCCCCCGCGATGTACAACGAGCCGGGCCGCATGGTCGCGATCGGCGGCCCCAAGGCGCCCGCGTTCTTCGTGTTCAAGTCCCCGCAGCTGCGGTACGACCGCTACGACCCCGAGGCCGCGAAGCGGATCCTGCGCGAGGCCTACCGCGGCGGGAAGTGGCGCGTGCCGGAGCTGCTGGCGCGGCTCGACGGCGCCGAGGACGTCTACCTGGACTCGATCAGCCGCTCCGAGGTCCCCGCGTACTCCAAGGGGCGCGTCGTGCTGCTGGGCGACGCCGCGTACGGCAACACCCTCGGCGGCTTCGGCACCGGGCTCGCGGTCGTCGGCGCGTACGTGCTCGCCGGCGAGCTGCGGGCCGCGAACGGGGACCACCGCGTGGCGTTCGCGGCCTACGAGTCGGCGTTCCGGGGCTACGCGAAGATCTCCAAGCAGGGCAGCGCCGGCCCGTTCCTGGCTCCCCCGACCCGCGGCCGGATCGCGATGCGCAACTGGACGTTCCGCTCCCCGTGGCTGCTGGGCATGATGCTGAAGCTGACCGACAAGTACGCCACGGGCATCGAGCTCAAGCAGTACTGAGGTACCCTCCCGCGTCATGACGGGGATGCCGATCACCGCGCTCGATCTCACCGGGTTCGAGCCGTTCGAGCACGAGCAACTCGCGTGGCGCGACGCCGACGGGACCGCGCTGACGCTGCACTACTTCGACCTGCCGCCGGACCTGCCCGCGCCGCTGGATCAGGTCGCGCAACTGCAGGCCGGGCGGGCCCGCAGCGCCGCGGAGGCGGGCGGCGGCCTCGTCGAGTGCACGGTCGAGCCCGTCGACGGCGTGCCGGCCCTGCGGCAGATCATCAAACTCCCCCACTGGCAGGGTCACGGCCAGGTGTTCCTCGGCTCGTACACGATTCCCCGGGCGACCTGCAGCACCGTGATCAAGCTGCAGGCGCCCGAGTACGGCGACACCGGCATCCGCGAGGCGTTCATCGCGGCCCGGATCGGGTTCGAGGACTTCATCACGCCCTCGCCGTACGCGCCCGGCCTCACCGGCGGGCTTCCGTTCCACCGGGCGGACGACCCGCGCTACGACGAGGAGTTCCCGCAGCACCCGCTGTCGCTGATCCGCGCGAAGCTGGCCCGGCTCGGCCCCGGCATCCGCCTCGACGAGCGGTTCAAGGCGCTGCCCGCGTTCGGGTGACCGGCGATCAGGTGCGGGTGGCGGCCGGACGCCTGGCCGCCACCCGCCTTTCGGGGGGTGGTGCGTCTCGCACCCGGGTCCGCGCACCGGCCTTCGGCGGTGACCGGTGCGCGGACGTTCTGGGCCGGTTATCCGTTGTAGACGCGGAACTCGGAGACCTGGCCGGCCGGCCAGCCCGTGTTCGCCGTGAAGGTCAGGCGCAGATAGCGGGTCGTGACCGTGGACGGGAACGTGATGGTGACCGTGTTGCCGGTGGCGGGATCGAAGGTGTACCCGGCCGAGCCCACGATCGCCGAGAACGTGCTGCCGTCCGTGCTGCCGCTCACCGACAGGGTCTGCGTGCGCGTCGCCCACGACGACTGGGGCGGCAGGGTGAGCACGACCCGGCGGGTGGCCACGGCGCTGCCGAGGTCGACCTGCAGCCACTGCGGCCAGGCGTTGTTCGCGCTCTCCCAGTAGGTGCCGGTGTTGCCGTCGACCGCGTTGCCGCTGCCGTACACCTGCGTGTGGCTGCTCTCCGCCGTCGGGCGGCCCGCGGCCAGGTTCGTGTTGTTGTTCGGCGGGGCCGCGGTCGTCGCGGTGACCGCGTTCGAGGCGCCGGAGGCGTTCCCGGCCGCGTCGAAGGCGGCGACGGTGAACGTGTAGGCCGTCGAGGCGGTCAGGCCCGTCGCGGTGAAGGCCAGCGTGGTGGTGGTGCCGATGACGGTACCGCCCCGGCTGACGCGGTAGCCCGCGACGCCGACGTTGTCCGTGGCGGCGTTCCAGGCCAGGGCCACCGTCGTGTCCGTGGTGCCGGTGACGCGCAGGCTGCCGGGGACCGACGGCGCGGTCTGGTCCGGGCCGGTCGGGAACGGGACCGTGAACCGCGCCTCGGTCAGCCCGATCTGGCCCTTGAGCATCCGGCCGCCGTCGTTGGTGAGGCGCAGGTAGTAGTCCGACGAGCACGGGGTGCCGTCCTCGTCGAGCGCGCGCATGCCGGCGTTGGTGGGCTGCCAGGCCGCGCTCTCGGCGGTCTTGGCGATCTGGTTGCCCTCGTTGAACTCGTCGAACATCGAGATGTAGACGCTCTTCACGCCGGCCCGGGTGTGGTTGTAGAACTGGCGCCACATGAGCTCGCCATGGCGGCGGTGGCCGGCCGCGAGGTCGCCGGGGATGACGCACGGCTGGTAGTCGATGCCGCGGCCGTTGAGGTCGGCGAGGTCGCCCAGCACGCGGTTCTGGTAGAACCAGTCGGCGCCCGCGTTGTCGCTGATCCGGCCGACCATCCACGGGGAGACCATGTCGAAGGCGTGGTAGACGTCGATGAACCCGGCCCGCGAGTCGTCGGTGCCGAACCGCCAGTGGGTCGGCACGCCGCCGATGACGTAGCAGCCCTGGCCCTTGAACCAGTTGATGACGTCGAGGCACGCGGCCGGGGCGAACGGGCGGCCGTCGTCGTTGAAGCCGAAGCCCCAGATGCACACGACGGGCTTGCCGTTCTGGCGGGCGTAGGCGGACGAGGCGGTGTGCGCGGCCATCTTGTTCGTCCAGTCGGCCTTGATCTCGTTCTGCATCGTCAGCCACCACGTGACGTCGTACATGATGTAGAACTTCCGGCCGTAGGCCTCGGCCGCCGAGCGCACCTTCTGGGCCATGGCGTCGCGGGTCGCGCCCTCGCCGCCGTTGGGGTTGAAGCGCTGCAGGGCCGCGGTGTCGCAGCCGTTCTGCTGCATCCAGCGGAAGTGGGTGTCGACGGTCTGCTGGTCGTAGGACGAGAAGAGGTTCGCCGGCTGGCCGTTGCCGAGGTTGGCGAAGTTGGTGCGGTACCCCTTCGTGAAGTCGCGCATATCCGGCCAGCACGTGATCGAGCACGCGCCCGGGGCCGGGCTCTGCGACCAGTTCGGGCTGTAGTGCCACCAGCCGTTGATCGGGGCTCCGTCGCCGATGCAGGCGAACCAGCCCTGGTAGCCGACGGTGACCTTGCCGACCACGTCGCCGGGCGCGCTGGCGGCGAACGCGGTCGAGGCTCCCTCGGCGGCGAGCGGCAGCGCGCCGGCGGCGGCGCCGGCGAGCGATGTGGCGATGACGGAGCGGCGGGAAACTCCCATGTGGACTCCTCGGGTGTCACCCCGGCGACGGCCGCGCGCCCGCCGGGTGCTCGGCGGGGGCCGGACATGTCGGGGCATGGCGGGGAACGGGCCTGGGCGGGGCCCGCACACCGGCACTGAGCAGCTCACGCGGGTGGGGACGCGCGGTTGGCGGCGCTGACCAAATGTCGGCTTCTGGCGTGGAATCCTGCCAGCAGTCGCGCCTTCACCGCAATACTTCGATGTGTCGATCGCAATTTTTCGACTTCGGACGGTCGCGATCGGCGCCGCGGCCGGGTCGGCGCGCAGGCGTTCGATCCACCGCACCACGTGCGCGGCCACCGTGCGGTGCTGGGCGTCGCTGAGGGCGTCGTAGCGCCGGCGCCGCGCCGCCCGTGCCCCGGGCGCGCCAGGGCCCGGCGGTCTCGGCGGCGTCGCTCACGGACGTTCGACCGGCGCCCACAGGCTCGGCAGGTTGACCACGACGCCTTCCTGGCTGCTACGGGCGATGACGACGACCGCCTCCTCCGCGCCCGGGTTCTCCTCGCGGTGCGGCACGTAGGGCGGGACGAAGATGTAGTCGCCCGGCCCGGCCTCCAGCCGGATCTCCTCGCCGCCCTCGGCCGCGTCCTTGGCGAACACGAAGACCGGGTGGCCGGAGACCACGTAGATGGCGGTCTCGGCCTCGCCGTGGTGGTGGTCGCCCGAGCTGGTGGCCGGGGCCACGTGGGTGCGGCCCATCCAGAGCTTCTCCGAGCCGACGGTCTTGCCGGAGATCGCCTCCAGCCGGGTCATGCCCGAGGTCTGGCCGGTGTCGCCGGTCAGCTCGGCGCCGCGGACGTGCCGCAGCGGGGCGTGCCAGTGCTCGTCGCTCATCGCAGGGCTCCCTCGGGTTCGCGCAACAGGTCGGCGACGGTCGTGCCGGTGAGGACCTCCTCGGTGCGGGCCTGGATCTCGCGCCACACGGCGGCCACGGCGGGCGTGCGGCGCGGGTCGTCGTCGGGCCCCTCGCCGTGCACGCTGAGCAGCCCGCCGTCGACGGCCGCGACCACCTCGGCGAGGGTGATGGACTCGGCCGGCCGGCCCAGCCGGTAGCCGCCCTCGCAGCCGCGCCGGCTGCGCACGAGCCCGGCCCGGCGCAGGTCCCGCAGGACGGCCTTGAGAAAGCGGAAGGGGATGTGCTGCTCGGCGGCGATCGCCTCGCAGACCAGCGGGCGGCTCGGATCGGCGGCGAGGCCGGCCAGCGCGCGGATCGCATAGTCCGCCTTCGCCGAGATGCGCATCGCCAAACCATACCAACGGACTCTGGTTTGGAGCTAATGTGCCCTGGTGACCTTTTGTCCGATTTGTCGTTGAGCCGGGCAGACACGAGACGGGAGCTTCGAATGAACCGCAGGAGCCTGCTGCTGGCGGCCGGCGCCGTCGGCGTCACGACCGTGGTCGGGGGCGCGGGCGCGGCCGCCGCGATCGCCGCCGGCGACCCCGAGGGCAGCCGCACGCCCCGGCCGATGCTGACCTGGGAACTGACCGGCGGCTTCGTCCCGGCCGGCTGGAACGCGCTGCGGGCGCCGCGCCTGGTCGCCTACGACGACGGCGTGCTCATCGCCGACGCGGGCAAGCGGCTGCGCATCGGCCAGGGCGAGGTGCGCTCGCTGCGCAACCACGCGACCACGGTGCTGCGCGACCCGGCCAACGCCCGCCGCCGCCCCGGCGCCCCGATGATCGCCGACGTGCCGTCGACGGTGTTCACGGCGCGCACGAACGGGCGCAAGTTCAGCCTGCAGTTCGAGGGCCTCGAGGAGACGCGGCGCGACCGGGCCTACCCCACGCCGGCGTACTCCCTGCTGGACCACTGCGCCCAGCTGCGCGACCGGGTGAACCGCGCCGGCACGGCCTGGAACCCCGACGCCGTCCGCATGATCGTGGTGCTCCTGGACGCGGCCCAGCCCGTCACGACGCCGGTGCGGCCGTGGCCGGCGGGCGTGCCGGTGCCGCAGTTCCGCAAGAACGAGTTCCTGGCCCAGCAGGACCTGCGCGACCGCCAGGCCCGCGCCCTCCAGCGGGCCGTGCCGCACTCGGACACGGTCCAGTGGCCGGTCTTCCGGCTCCCGGACGGCCGGCGCGCCCAGATCAACTGGCGCTTCCTGCTGCCCCACGAATAGCCTTCAGCGTCTCCACCAGCACGCGGTACGTCACGTCGACGTCCTGCCCCATCTGGAACCCGGTGCGCAGCACCGCGAAGCCGTGCAGGGCGGCCCGCAGCACGCGGGTCGCGTGCACCACCTGGTCGTCGGTGAGGTCGTAGCCCTTGAACACGGCGAAGACGACGGCGAGGAAGCGATCGGCCGCGGCCGTGACGCCCGGGTCCGGGTCGATGCGCTGCGGCATGAACGCGTAGCGGTGCGGGCGCCGGGTGACGTAGTCGCGGTAGGCGAACGCGAGCGCCTCGAGCGCCGCGTCGCCACTGCGGCCGAGGATGGCCGCGGTCGCCTCGGCGGTGAACTCGTCGATGATGCGCACGGCCAGCAGCGCGCGCAGCTCGGGCAGGCCGGCGACGTGCTTGTAGAGCGAGGGCGTCGCCACCCCGCACTCCCCCGCCACGGCCGCGAGCGTCAACGCCTCCGGGCCGCCGGCGTCGACCACGCGCAGCGCGGCGTCGACGACGGCGGCGGGGTTGAGCCCGGCCCTAGGCACCGGCCGTCCCGGCGATCCGAATCCACATAGCCCCAAAGCTAACGCGGTTAGCCTAGCCGGTCAAGCCATGCGCGGGCCGAGCGCGGCGCAGTAGGGTGCGGGAATGAGCGCACTCGCACAGGCCGGACGGGACTATCGCGCGCAGCGGCCGATCTCGCTGCTCGGCGGGCGGCTGACGGTGACGCTGCCCGAGGGGGCGCGGGCCGAGGCGCGCGGCCAGTCGCTCATGGGCGTGGCCGCCGACGAGCAGGCCGAGACCCGGGTCCTGCTCGACCTCGACGGTGAGCGCCTGGTGCTGCTCGCGTCCGAGCTCTTCCGCGTCGTCGAGGGCGACCTGGAGCCCGCGATCGCGGCCATCGCCCAGACCTGGGAGCTGCCCGCGGGGCAGCGGCTCGTGCCGCTCGACACCGCGGACGGGACGGTCGCCTACGGCTACTTCCCGCTCGACTCCCACCGCCAGGCCGTGCCGATCGCGGACGCCTTCGTGCGCACGGCGGATGCGGCGGTCGTACGCGTCCAGCTCTTCGTCTCCCCGAACGCCGCCGACGACCGCGAGGGCCTGACCGACCTGGCGACCCGCGTCCTGGGAACGATCGAGCGCGGCGAGCGCACCCTGTCCTCGGGGGCCGGCGAGCGCGTGCTCACGAGCCTCGACGGCGAGACGATCCTGACCCTGGCGGCGCCGGAGCGCTGGGTGGCGTATCAGGAGCCCGGCCTCTCCTTCGTCGTGCTCCGCCTGTTCCGCCTGACCCCGCTGGGCGGCCCGTTCGCGTCGGTCACCCTGTATCGCGGCAGCGCCCCGTCGCTCGTCCACGAGCGCTTCCCCGCCGAGGCGGTCACCCGCTCCGGCGGCCGGCTCCTGGGCCTGCCGACCGACTGGATCCACGTGCACACCGGGATCGGCGGCACGTCGGCGGTGCACATGCGGGAGGCGCTCGTCGAGGACGGCTCGGGCCAGTTCGTGCACGCCCTGGCCGAGACGGACGACCCCGCCTTCGAGCCCGAGATCGACGCGCTCCTCGGATCGATCGTCCGGGCCGGCTGAGCGAGACTCAGCCGATGCCGGCCGCACGGCAGGCCTCGGCGTACTGGCCCGCGCACAGGGCGCCCGCGGTCACGAAGCCGTCCTTGATCACGGTTCCGGCGATCGTGTCCTTCGTGACGGCCACCGGGTCGAGCAGGATCGAAGGCACCTGGCCGGCGCCGTTGTCCACAGTGGACGTCTCCGTGGGCTTCCTGCCGCGCAGCAGATCGTCGGCCAGGGCCGCGGCCGTCTCCGCCTCGGCACGGATCGCCTTGTAGACCGTCATGTACTGCTCGCCGACCAGGATTCGTTGCAGCGCCGCGGTTTCGGCGTCCTGCCCGGTCACCGGGACCGCCGGCATCCCGGCCGCCTTCATGGCCGCGATCGCCGCCCCCGCGGTGCCGTCGTTGGCCGCGTACACGCCGACGATCGTGCGCCCCCGCAGGGTCGGCAGGATGCCCGCCGTCCAGGCCTTCGCGTTGTCCGGGTTCCACTCGGCGGTGTCGGACTCGGCCGCCACCTTCACCTTGCCGTCCAGCCCCGCGTGCGCACCCTGCTTGAACAGCGTCGCGTTGTTGTCGGTCGGCGAGCCGTTGATCCACAGGATCTCGCCCTGCGACGCCTTCGGGCCCAGCGCGGTCAGCAGCGCCTGGGCCTGCAGCGCGCCGACCTTCGCGTTGTCGAAGGAGATGTAGTAGTCGACCGCGGTCTTCAGCACGAGCCGGTCGTAGGAGATGACGGGCACCCCGCGGCGCTTCGCCTCGGTCACGATCTCGCCCGCCGCGACGCTGTCGACCGGGGTCAGCACGAGCACCTTCGCGCCCTGGTCGAGCGCGTCCTTCGCCTGCTGCAGCTGGGTCGCGGCGTTCTGCTCGGCGTTGCGGTAGTCCACGGTGCAGCCGGGGCACAGCTCGGAGAGCTTCTGCGCGAAGTACGGCTGGTCCCCGGCCTCGTAGCGGCTCGCCTTGCGCTCGGGCAGCAGCAGCGCCACCCGCGCGGCGGGGCCGCCGCCGGTCGCGTCGGTCTTGAGGGTCTCGGTGCAGCCCGACGCGAGCACGGCGACGGCGAGCACGGCGGCGAAAGCCTTACGCATCAGGGATTCCTCAGTACTTGAAGCGGGAGACGAGCACGCGCATCTCGGAGGCCATCGAGGCGAGCCGGTCGACCGCCTCGCCGGTGCTGGACACGCCCCGGTTGGTCAGCTCGGTCGCGTCGGCGACCCCGGCGATGGTGCCGGCGATGTCGGTCGAGCCGCCGGCCGCCGCGCCCACGCTGTGGCTCATCGAGCGGGCGGTGACCGCCTGCTCCTCGACCGCCGCGGCGATCGCGTTCTGGTACTCGCTCATCTGCGCGATGACGTCCCCGATCTGCCCGATGGCGGCGACCGCGTCCTCGGTGTCGAGCTGGATCGCCTGCACCCGCCGGCCGATGTCGTCGGTCGCCCGCGCGGTCTCCCGCGCCAGGTCCTTGACCTCCTGCGCGACGACCGCGAACCCCTTGCCGAAGTCGCCGGCCCGGGCCGCCTCGATGGTCGCGTTGAGCGCGAGCAGGTTCGTCTGCCCCGCGATCGAGTTGATGACCTTGACCACCTCGCCGATCTCGGTGGACGAGGCGCCGAGCTTGCCGATCGTGTCGTTGGTCGTGGCCGCGATCGCGACCGCCGACGCCGTCACCGTCGCCGCGTGGGCGGTGTTGCGCGAGATCTCGTCGATCGCGTCGCCCATCTCCGACGCCCCGCCGGCGACCGCGGCCACGTGCTCGCTGACCGTCCCGGCCGCCCGCGCCACCTCGCCCGCCTTGCTGTTGGCCGACTTCGCGCTGGTGTCGATCTGCCGGCTGATCGCGGTGAGCTCCTCGGCCGCGGCCGCGAGCGTCGCCGAGTTGTCGCCGAGCGAGCGCACCGCCTCCCGGGTGCTGGCCGTCGCCGCCCCGAGCGCCCGGGCCATCTCGCCGACCTCGTCGCGCTGGGCCACGTCGGCCTCGGCGGTCAGGTCGCCCGCCGCGACCGCGTTGAGCACCGCGTGCACGCGGCGGATCGGGCGGACGATGAGCCCGGTCAGGTACCGGCTGAGCACCATCGCCAGCGCCAGCCCCGCGAGCAGCGCGACGACCATCGCGATCCGCGCGGTGCGGTAGGCGCTCGCGGCCTGCCCGGCCCCGGCCTGGCCGCTGGACTGCTCGAAGCGCATCAGGTCCTCGAGCGCGCCCATCGCGTTGCCGCCGACCGTGTCGCCGTCGCCGAGGTACGCCTGCTGGAATCCCGCGTTGTCCCCGGCCTGGATCAGCGGGAGCAGCCGATGGTCGCGGATGTTGCGAAACGCGCCCCACCAGATCGTGAACCGGTCCAGGAGATGCCGCTGCTCGACGTCGCGAACCGTCGCCCGGTAGGCCGCGACCTCCGCGTCGACCTGCTGCTCGGCCGCGGCGATGTCGTCGGTGAACGCCTTGCTCGCCACCGGCCCGTTGGACAGCGCCAGGTTGGCCACGTCGTTGCGCACGCGCAGCGCGGCCCGGTCGAGCGCGGCGAGATGCGCCGCGGGCACCAGGTTGAGCTTGTAGAGTTCGGCTGCGCGGTTGTTGACCTGTTGCAGGCTGAACACGCCGACACCGAGCACCACGGCGCCGACCAGGCACCCCACGAGCACGAGCAGCATGAGCTTGCGGGCCATCGGCTGGTCGGCCAGCCACCGTCGCTTCTCGGCTGCCACGCGCACGCCCCTTCACCGATCACAGAACCGGCAGTCTCATCGGCGTGCGCGCCCGGTTCCTGAGAGGTTGCGCGCTCAGAGGCGGCGCAGATGCGCGATCCCGAGCACCAGGGCGGAGCTCCCCTCGGCCCTGAGCCGCCGCGCCGCCATGAACGCGAGGACGGCCGAGCCCGCGTACACCGCGAACGGCACGAGCAGCGGCACGAACCGGAACGCGAGCACACCGGTGACGATCGCGGTGACCAGCCCTACAGGGCGCGGCGGAGCCATTCCTCGACGCCGGCGACGTGGATCGAGGCCCAGGAGCGGGCCAGGTCCGGCTGGCGGGACGCGATCGCGTCGACGATGGCCTGGTGCTGCTCGCGCGTGCGGGCCGCCGCGCCCTCCTGGGTCAGGCCGCGCCAGATGCGCGCGCGGGTCGTCGGGCCCGACAGCCCGTCGATCAGGGAGCACAGCACGGCGTTGCCCGAGCCCGCGGCGATCAGCCGGTGGAACTCCAGGTCGTTGGCGACCAGCGCCTCGATGCTCGGCGCGTCGCCGAGCGCGTCCAGGACGGCCTGGAGCCTGGCCACGTCCGCGTCGGTCATGCGGGTCGTGGCCAGGGCGGTCGCGGCCGGCTCCAGGATGCGGCGGACCTCCAGGAACTGCAGCACGGTGTCGTCGCGGTGGAAGTCCACGACGAAGCTCAGGGCGTCGAGCAGGAGGTCGGGCGCCAGGCTGGTCACGTAGGTGCCGTCGCCCTGGCGGACGTCCAGGACCCGGATCATCGACAGCGCCTTCACGGCCTCGCGCAGGGAGTTGCGCGACAGCCCCAGGCGCTCGGCCAGGTCCGCCTCCTTGGGCAGGCGGTCGCCCGGGCCCAGCTCGCCCGAGGTGATCATGCCCTTGATCTTGTCGATGGCCTCGTCGGTCAGTGCCACTGTTGCCTCCGCGGCGACTGTACTTCGGCCAGCCCGTACACCTCGCGCGCCGTCGCCGAGAACACCTCGGGCGCCGCCACCAGGGCCCGCGTGCGCGCGAGGGTCTCGGCGTAGGAGACGGCGAGGGTCGACACCGGCCAGTCCGAGCCCCACATGAGCCGCTCGGGTCCGAAGCACTCGAGCGCGAACTCGACATAGGGCCGGACGTCCGGGACCTCGGTGAACAGCCCGGAAACCTTGGCGGTGACGTTGGGCATTCGCGCTATATCCGAAATATCCGATCGCCACGCCGCGAAGTCGCGCGGCTTGCCCAGGTGATCGAGCACGAACCGGACCGAGGGACACGCCGCCGCGACGGCCACCGCCGAGGGCAACTGATCCGGCCGCAGCACCAGGTCGAAGACGAGCCCGGCGCGGCCGTAGGCGGCCAGCCCGGCCCGCACGTCGGCCCGCGAGAGGTAGTCCGTCTCCTCGGCCTGCACCTGAGCCCGGAGCCCGACCAGGTACTCGGCGCCGGGCAGATCGAGATACGCCCGGAACCCGGGCGCCGCGGGATCGTCCCAGGCGACGACGCCGGCGATCTCGGGCGTCGCCGCGGCGTGGGCGAACAGCACCGCGGCCTCGTCGGCGTCGCACCGCCCGCCCTCGACCAGCACCGTCCGCGCGACCCCGGCGGCCGCGAGCTCGGCCCGCAGGTCGGCCGGGGTGAACGTGCGGCGGATCGGGGCCAGCTCGGGGGCGTCGAGCCAGTCGTAGCCCTCGCCGAGGCGCCACAGGTGCTGGTGCGCGTCGACGATCACAGCAGTCCCCGCGCGCCCAGCTCGGCCCACAGGGCATCGGGGGGCGGTGCGGCGAACAGCGCGGCGTTGCGGCGCACCTGACCGGCGTCATCGGCCCCGAGCACGACCGCGGAGACGACCGACTCTCGACCGGGAAAGGCGATCGCGGCGGCGGGCAGCGTGGTGCCGAGCGAGCCGCACACGGAGGCGATCCGCGACGCCCGCGCGACGAGTGCCGCGGGCGCGTCGCCGTACTCGTAGTGCAGCCCCGCCCGCGGCACGTCCTCGGCGAGCAGCCCGCTGTTGAACACCCCGGCGGCGAGGACGGACACCCCCGTGGCGGCACACGCGGAGAGCAGGTCACGGGCCGGCTGCTCCAGCAGGGTGTACCGCCCGGCCACCATCACCGCGTCGGGCGCGCACTCGGCGACGACCCGGGCCAGGACGGTGACATCCTTCGAGCCCGCTCCGATCGCGCCCACGACACCCTCGGCCCGGAGTTCGGCCAGGGCCGGGAAGCCCTGCCGCAGCGCCGAATCGGGCTGGAACTCCGGGTCGTGCAGGAGGGCCACGTCGACGCGGTCGAGGCCGAGCCGCTCCAGGCTCGCCTCCAGCGAGCGGCGCACCCCGTCGCGGCTGAAGTCCCAGACGCGGCGGTGCGTGCGCGGGACCGCGAACCCGTCGGCCAGGTCGTCGCCGCCCCCGTCGACGGGCTCGAGCAGGCGGCCGACCTTGGTGCTCACCGTGAACTCGGCGCGCGGCCGGTCCGCGAGGGCCGCCCCGAGCCGCCGCTCCGACAGGCCGAGGCCGTAGTGCGGGGCGGTGTCGAAAGTGCGGATGCCGCACTCCCAGGCCGCGTCGACGATGGCCCGGGCCTCGGCGTCGCAGCGCTCGCGCCACAGGTTGCCCAGCTGGGCACAGCCCAGCCCGAGCGCGGTCACGTCCTGGGCCTGACCCTCAGGCCGTGCATGCCGCCGTCGACGGACAGCACGGCGCCGGTGGTCGCGCTGGCCAGCGGGCTCGCGAGGTAGGCGATCGCGTGCGCGACCTCGTCGGCCGAGACCAGCCGGCCGGTGGGCTGGCGGGCCCGCAGCGCGGCGAGCTCGGCGTCGGGGTCGGCGGCCTGGTCGAGCAGCCGGCGGACCCACGGGGTGTCGGCGGTGCCCGGGTTCACGCAGTTGACCCGGATCCCGTCGCGCACGTAGTCGGCGGCCATGGCCGCGGTCAGCGACTGCACGGCGCCCTTGGTCGCGCTGTAGAGGGCGCGGTCCGGCAGGCCCGCGTGCGCCGCGATCGAGCAGGTGTTCACGATCGCGGCGCAGGCCGAGCGGCGCAGGTGCGGCAGGGCGGCGCGGGTGACCCGGACCAGGCCGACGACGTTGACGTCGTAGACGCGGTGCCACTCCGCGTCGGCGTTGGCCTCCACGGTGCCGATCGCGCCGATGCCGGCGTTGTTCACCAGGATGTCGATGCCGCCGAGGCGGGCGGCCGCGGCCTCGACGCCGGCGCGCACGGCGGCGTCGTCGGTCACGTCGGCGACGAAGCCGGCGACGCCCTCGGGGATGCCGTCGGTGCGCAGGTCGAGGCCGGCGACGCGGGCACCGCGGGCGGCGAGGTGGCGGGCGGTGGCCAGGCCGATCCCGGAGGCGGCCCCGGTCACGACGACGGCGAGACCGTCGAACTCTCCAGTCACGAAGCTCTCCCAAACATCGGAGGACTGTTGTCTACCAGCCGGAGAGAACGGCCCGCAAGGGGTCGGCGACCATCGATAGGTCGGATGTCACTACTCCATGCCGCGCCGCCCGGGCGTCCAGAACGGCTTGGTCAGCACCGATCGCCGCGGCCAGCCCCGGTCGCGGACGAGGTGCTGCTTGACGGCCTGCACGGCGCGCGCCTCCCCGGCGACATAAGCCTGCCCGGATTCCTCCGGAAGAGCCAGCCGCCGTACCGCATCGACGAGCCCGTCCCGCGACACCCACGTGACGTTCCCGTCGAGGGCGAGCCGGTCCGCGGGCTCGGCCTCGATCACGACCCGGCTCGCGGCCCGCTCGGCGGCCGGCAGCGCCCGCAGCATCGGGCCGAACGCGACCGAGGCGGTCTCCTCGCCGACGAAGAGGTGGTGCGGCGCCGAGCGGGTCACGAAGTCGCCCTTGGGCTTGCTCAGCAGCACCTCGTCGCCGGGCCGGGCCGCGCCCATCCAGCGCGCGCCCGGCCCGTCGCCGTGCAGCAGCGCCTGCAGCTCGATGGTGTCGGCCTCGCGGCTCCACACGGAGTACGTCCGCAGCAGCGGCGCCAGGGCACCCTTCGCGCCGACGTCGACGCGCACCTGCTGACCCGGCTTCCACTCGGCGTCGCGCAGCGCGCCGGCCCGCAGGCGCAACCGGCGGAACCGCCCGGTGGCGGGCTCGGCCTCGGCCACCGTGGCCCGCACGAACAGCATCTCCCAGAGCTTCATGCCCGGGGACGCTACCGTCTATCGGCGATATATCGGAACCTTCGCCGGGTGCATTGTCACAATGCATCGCGGCATCAATGCACCGGCGCATCAGAAGCATCGGGGCATCACAGCATCGGACAGCGCAAGGGCCCGGCGCCGAATCCGGCTCCGGGCCCCGCGGACGCCCACGCGGGCGCCTCCTAGATGTCCTCGTCCAGCTGCGTTCCGCGGCGGGGGTCACGGATGCTGCGGCCGGTGGAGTCGACGGCGCCGTCGTCCACGCGGCCGCCGCGGGCCAGCTGGTGCTCCAGGCTCTGCTTGCGCTCGGCCTCGAAGCGCGCCGCCTCGCGGGCCGCCGCCTCGGGGCTGTTGGGGTCGATTCCGGTCGGGTCATGCGCGTTCATGCTGCTCACTCCCAGTGCTCGGCGGGTCGGGACGGGCGGGTCGGGACACAGTACCCAGGGTGAACTGCACTAATCCAGAGCCGTGGCACGCCGGATTCTCACAGCGCCGTCGGCGGCCGGCCGCACGCGTGGCTAGATTCGAAGACGAGGACTAGCGAAGGAGAACTGACGCATGTCAGCACAGAGCAGCGCGGCGAACGCGGGCACGATCGACGTCGGCGGCGACCTGACCGTCAACCGGCTCGGCTTCGGCGCGATGCGCATCACCGGCGACGGGATCTGGGGGCCGCCCCGCGACCGCGAGGAGGCCAAGCGGGTCCTGCGCCGCGCCGTCGAGCTGGGCGTGAACTTCATCGACACCGCCGACTCCTACGGGCCCGACGTCAGCGAGGAGATCATCGCCGAGGCCCTGCACCCCTACGCCGACGACCTCGTCATCGCCACGAAGGGCGGCCTGACCCGGTCCGGCCCGAACCAGTGGGCGCCCGACGGCCGGCCCGAGCACCTGCGCGAGGCCCTCGAGGGCAGTCTGCGCAAGCTGCGGGTGGACACGATCACGCTGTACCAGTTCCACCGCGCCGACCCCCGCGTCCCGCTCGAGGAGTCCGTCGGGGCCATCGCCGAGCTCAAGGCCGAGGGCAAGATCCGGCACATCGGCGTGTCGAACTTCAGCGAGGAGCAGCTGCGGGCCGCGCAGCGGATCACCCCGGTGGTGTCCATCCAGAACCGGTACAACGTCGACGACCGCGGCTCGGAGGCGCTGGTCGACCTGTGCGAGCAGGAGTCCATCGTCTTCCTGCCCTGGGCCCCGATCCAGAACCTCGACGGGAACGCCACGATCGAGGCGGTCGCGAAGAAGTACGAGGCCTCGCCCCGCCAGGTCGTGCTCGCCTGGCTGCTGGCCCGCTCGTCGTCGATCCTGCCGATCCCCGGCACCGGGTCGGTCGGGCACCTCGAGGACAACATCGCCGCCGCCGGCATCAAGCTGACGGCCCAGGAGGTCTCGGACATCACCCGCAACGCGTAAAAAGAAATCCGGGCGCGATGTCGGATCCGGGCCCTCCCCTTCGAGGAGGGGATGAAGGACCACTTCGCGTGAGGAGACTGTTGTGCGGTACGTGATGCTGCTCGAGGCGACCCAGCCCCAGACGCCGCCCCCCGCCGGGCTCATGGAAGCGATCATGAAGCTCGGCGAGGAGGCGACGGCCGCGGGCGCCCTGATCGACAACGCCGGCCTGCTGCCGAGCGCGGCCGGCGCGCGGATCACCGTGACCGGCGGCGACCTGACCGTCACCGACGGGCCGTTCACGGAGACCAAGGAGATGATCAGCTACGCAGTCTACGAGGTCCGCTCCAAGGAGGAGGCGGTCGAGTGGTGCAGCCGCTTCATGAAGGTCCACCGCGACCTGTGGCCCGAGTGGGCGGGCTCCTGCCGCATCCTGCAGGTCATGGAGTTCTGAGCCGATGAGCCCCAACCGGCGCTCAGACCGGCCGGACGTGCGCCGCGTGGTGGAGGCGGTCTACCGCATCGAGTCCGCCCGCATCATCGGCGCGCTCGCCCGGCTGGTCCGTGACGTCGGGGTGGCCGAGGAGCTGGCCCAGGACGCCCTGGTGGTGGCCCTGGAGCAGTGGCCGGACCGGGGCGTGCCGGACGATCCCGGCCCGTGGCTCATGGCCACGGCCAAGCACCGGGCGATCGACTACCTGCGACGCCAGGAGACGTACCGCCGCAAGCTCGCCGTCGTCGGGGCCGAGGACGGCTTCAGCGAGGAGACGGCGATCGTCGACGCCCTCGACGACCACATCGGCGACGACACGCTGCGGCTGATCTTCACCGCCTGCCACCCGTCGCTGACGACCGAGTCGCAGGTCGCCCTCACCCTGCGGATGCTGGGCGGCCTGCGCACGGACGAGATCGCCCGGGCCTTCCTGACCACGCAGGCGTCGGTCTCGCAGCGGATCCTGCGGGCCAAGAAGGCGCTGCGGGGCGTGGCGTTCGAGCTGCCGCCGGCGAGCGAGGCGCCGGCGCGGCTGTCGGCGGTGCTCGGGACCGTCTACCTGATCTTCAACGAGGGCTACTCGGCGACCGCGGGCGCGGACTGGGCGCGGCCCGAGCTGGCCAAGGAGGCCCTGCGCCTGGGCCGGGTGCTGTGCGGGCTGATGCCGGACGCGCCCGAGGTCCACGGCCTGACGGCGCTGATGGAGTTGCAGGCCTCCCGGATCGGCGCCCGCACCGACGCCGAGGGCCGCCCCGTGCTGCTGGCCGACCAGGACCGGCGCCGCTGGGACCGGCTGCTGATCCGGCGCGGGCTGGCCGCCCTGGCGCGCGCCGAGGAGCTGGGCACGCTCGGCCCCTACGGCCTGCAGGCCGCGATCGCCGCGGGTCACGCCCGGGCGCGCGCGTTCGAGGACACGGACTGGTCCCGCATCGCCGCGCTGTACCGCCTCCTGTCCCACGTCGCCCCGTCGGCCGTCGTCGAGCTCAACCGGGCCGTCGCGGTCGGGATGGCCGACGGCCCGGCCGCGGGCCTGGAGCTGCTCGACGGGCTGCGCCTGCCCGGCTACCCGCACCTGCCGGCCGCGCGCGGCGAGATGCTCGAGCGCCTGGGCCGCACCGCGGAGGCACGGGCCGCGTTCGCCGAGGCCGCCCGACTGACCAGGAACGACGCCGAGCGCGCGGTGTTCACGAGACGCGCGTCATCCGCTTGAGGCGGTACATCTCGGCGTCCGCGCGCCGCAGGAGACCGTCCGGGTCGCCGGGCGGGCCCTCGGCGAAGCCGACGCTCGCGCGAATCGGCAGGAGCCGGTCGTCGACCCGGACCGGGGCCTCCATCAGGGTCAGGAAGCGCGCGGCCGCGCCCGCCGCCGCTTCGCCGTCCGCGTCCGGGAGCAGCACGGCGAACTCGTCGCCGCCCAGCCGCGCCGCCAGGCCCGGCGGCGGCGTGGCCGCGGCCAGGCGCTCGGCCACCGCGACCAGCACCGCATCGCCGGCGTGGTGCCCGTAGGTGTCGTTGACGAGCTTGAAGTCGTTCAGGTCGACGAGCAGCACGGCGCTGTGCGAGTCCGCGGCGGCGAGGCGGGCGTCGAAGAGCGCCCGGTTGGCCAGCCCCGTCAGGCCGTCGTGCGTGGCCTGGTGCCGCAGCTCGTCCTGCAGGAGCCGGGCCTGGGTGGCGTCGCGGGCGTTGCTGACGTAGGCCCCCACGCCCGGCACGTGCAGCAGGTTCCGGCTGACCACGTCGAGCCAGCGCCAGGAGCCGTCCGCGTGGGCGTAGCGGACCTGGTAGGTGACCGTGGCGTCCGGCGCCGAGCGCAGCTCGTCCATGGCCGGGAGGAAGATCCGCAGGTCGTCCGGGTGGATGTGCGCGACGACGGGCGTGCCGAGCACCAGCGCCGGCTCCTTGCCCAGCAGCCGCTCGGTGGCCGGCGACACGTACGTCAGGGTCCCGTCGACCCCGACGAGGGAGGTGATGTCGGTCGAGTGCGCCAGCAGGCTGCTCATCCGCCGCTCCTGGCCCTTGAGCTCGCGCATGAGGGCCGCGTTCTCGGCGAAGGCGAGCAGCTGGCGGCTGACGGCCAGCACGGTGGCGACGAAGAGCCCGCCGAGCAGGATCCACGTGTCCGCCCCGACGCCGTCGCGCAGGACGAAGGGCAGCCCGGCGAACATGCCCGCCAGCGTCGTGTACGGCAGCAGGCTGTAGGGCTTCGGCAACCGCTGGGCCGCGGGGACCGGCGGGCCGCAGACCTCCTGCAGGCGCGGGCCGAGCACCAGCAGGACCGACGACAGGAACTGGGCGCCGAGCAGCATGCTGAGGTGCGCCGAGCCGGGCGACACGAGCGACCCGGCCGCCCCCTGCAGGATGGAGGCCGCCAGCATCGGCGCCGCCGCGGCGACGGTCAGCGGCGCGTTGCCGCTCAGGATCAGCTTCACCGCGGAGAAGCCGGCCACCAGGATGATCGCCGTGCCCAGCAGCAGGGCGACCAGGGCCCCGACCGGCCGCCCGGTCTGCGCGGGCAGGAGCAGCAGCCAGGCCAGCACGGCCACGCCGACGAGCACCGAGGCGGCGTCGAGCCAGAAGCGCAGCCGCGCCGCCCGCGTCAGCAGGCGTCCGGGGTGGGTCAGCATGATCCACACCATGTACGCGGCGCCCACGAGGATCGCGCCGGCCTGGAACGCGTTGGGCACGGCCGCCGCCGCCCCCGGGCGCGCCCACGCGACGACCGTCTGGCTGACGTCGCCGAGCAGGAACAGCAGCGAGATCCGGCTCACCGCGCGCCAGAACCGCCGCGTGTCGGCGGGCAGGTCCATCCGGGTGACCCGGCGCGAGGCGTGCCAGAGCAGCAGGTCGGTCAGCGGCAGCAGTGACCAGAAGAGCCGGACCTGCGCGGCGTCGGAGCCGAGCCCGAGCAGGAACCAGAGCACGAGCACGCCGCCGGCCGCGACCAGGGCCCGCACCCAGGGGTCGCGGCGCACGGCGGCGAGTCCCCGGCTCACCCGGGCCGCCCCGCCGCCGCGTCGCGGGCCGGGTTCAGCCGGGCGAAGGCGGCCTCGAGGTGCTCGGCCGGGCCGGGCCTGGCGAAGTGGTAGCCCTGCGCCAGCCGGCAGCCGAGCTCGTGCAGCACCTCGGCCTGCTCGGCGGTCTCGATGCCCTCGGCGATCGCGGGCAGGCGGCGGCTGCTGCCGAGCTGGAGCACGGCCCGGGTGAAAGCGTGGTCGCCGTCGGGCCCGGGGCCGGTCGGCACGAACGAGCGGTCGATCTTGAGGATGTCGACGGGGAGCTGGTTGAGGTACGACAGCGACGAGTAGCCGGTGCCGAAGTCGTCGATGGCGATGCGGACCCCGTGCCCGCGCAGGCGCCCGAGCGCGCCGGGCAGCGCGTCGGCGTCCCCGGCGAACACCGACTCGGTGATCTCCAGGACCAGGGCCCGCGCCGGCAGCCCCGTGCGGTCCAGCACCGCCAGGACTTCGTCGGCGAATCCGGGCTCGGCGAGCTGGCGCACCGAGACGTTCACGGTGATCGAGGTGCCGAAGCGCTCGTACCAGCCGCGGGCGTCCCGGCAGGCCCGCTGCAGCACCCAGGCGCCGATGGGCACGATGAGCCCGGTCTCCTCGGCGACGGGGATGAACGCGTCCGGCGGCACCGGCCCGCTCGCCGGCGTCCACCGCAGCAGCGCCTCCACGGCCACGATCCGCGCGCCCGGCAGCTCGACCACCGGCTGGTAGTGCACGGCGAGCTCGCCGCGCTCGATCGCGTGGCGCAGCCCGGCGCTGATCCGCGTGAAGGTCTCCCGGGCGCTTCGGAGCTCCGATCGGTACGGCACCACGCGGTCGCGCCCGCCCCGCTTGGCGGCGCGCAGGGCCAGCTCGGCATCGGCCACGGCCTCGCGCGGGTCCTGCCCGTCGAGGTGCACGAGCCCGATGCTGGCCGCGAGGTGCACGACCCGCCCGCCGACCCGCAGCGGCGCCTTGACCTCGGCCCGCAGGAGCTCGGCGAGCTGCTCGGCCCGCTCCTGCGACCCCGGCGCGGCGCCGTGCTCCACGAAGAGCGCGAACTCGTCGCCGCCCAGCCGGGCCAGGGTGTCCCCGGGCGCCGCGATCGAGCGCAGGCGGTGCGCCAGCGCGATGAGCACCTCGTCGCCGAACGCGATCCCGTGGGCGTCGTTGAGGTCGGTGAACCGGTCGAGGTCGAGCAGCAGCAGCGCGTGCCGGGGCCCGGCGGCGCCGTCCGCCCGGTCCAGGCTCCACTCCATGCGCTGCGCGAGCAGGGCCCGGTTGGCCAGCCCGGTCACCGGGTCGTGCAGGGCGCCGTGGCGCAGCTGGTCCTCCAGCGCGGCCCGCTCGTCGAGCGCGGCCTGCAGCCGGCGCCCGTTCGCCTCCAGCTCGGCCTGGCGGCGCTGGGCGAGCCGGGCCAGGCCGCCGAGGCGCGTGACGAGCAGCACCGACAGCACCGCGGCGAGGACCGAGGGCACGATGAGGTGCCGCCACTCCCCCGACCCGCGCAGGCCGCCGGTGGTGAGGAGCCGGTAGACGGTCGCGGCCGGGCCGAGCAGCGTGGCCGCGCCGAAGAGCAGCAGCCGGCGCGAGGAGACGACCTCGGCGGCCGCCGCGGGCACGGCCGGGCGCTCGCCGGCCAGCCGCGGGTGCAGCCCGGCCAGGCCGAGCACCAGGTAGGAGCAGAGCCAGAGCGCGTTGTCGAGCCAGGCCACGTCGCGGGTGGAGCCGGCCGCCGCGTGCGCGAAGAAGATCGTGTTGGCCGCGAGCAGCAGCCCGGCGCCCGCGAGCACCAGCCGGTTCGCGCGGTTGCGGGCCGCCCCGGAGAGCAGCACGCGCACGACGACGGCGAACAGGACCAGGTCGCAGACGGGGTACACGAGCGCGAGGCTCAGCGCCAGGGGGCCGATGGCCGCATGGTGCAGGTACGGATGCAGCAACAGCATCCAGTCGATGACCGCGAACCCGGCCACCACGATGGACGCGTCCAGCAGGGCGAGCCGGGCCCGTCCCCCGGCGGCGCCGATGAGCCCGGCGATGAGCAGCGCGTAGGAGGTCAGGTACCCGAGGTCGTTCCACGACGGGAAGGGCACCTGACCGTGGTGGGTCAGCGCCTCGATCGTCCACACGAGGTCGGAGAGCAGCCGGACGGCGAACCCGGCGCCGACGAGCCGCCACGCGGGTTCGACCGAGCGGCGGTCGCGGGCCATCCGCAGCAGCAGCGGGGCGGCCCCGGCCAGGCCGCCGAGCATCCACAGGACGCGGGCGAGCGGGCCGGCGGCCAGCGACGAGCCAACGATCGCGGCGGCACCGGCCGCGACCAGAAGCCGGGCGCGTCCATGCATGCCTACCAGCTCACCGGCCGCGGGTTGCGCATCCGGTGCACGGGCGGTGTCCCGCGGTTGGTCTTTTGAACCGGCCGCCACGGGGGAAACAGGATGATGTGCGGGTTCTCGGCGGACGGTACCGACTGCGGCGCAAGCTGGGCGAAGGTGGCATGGCCAGCGTCTGGGAGGCGCACGACGAGGTCCTGGACCGTGAGGTCGCCGTGAAGCTGCTCACCCCCGAGCACACCGCGGACCCCGAGGCGTTCGATCGGGCCCGCAACGAGGCCCGCTCCGGCGCCCGCTTCGCGCACCCGAACGTCGTGTCGGTGTTCGACTTCGGCACCTCGCGGCGGGCCGGGCGCGGGACCGCGTACCTGGTGATGGAGCTGGTCGAGGGCCAGCCGCTGGACGCCGTGATCAACGAGGGGCCGCTGGACTGGCGGGTCGCCGGCCGGGTGTGCGCGGAGGTCGGGGCGGGCCTGGCCGCGGCCCACGGGCACGGCGTCGTGCACCGCGACATCAAGCCGGCCAACGTGGTGCTGACCCCGGCCGGAGCCAAGATCCTCGACTTCGGGGTGGCCGCCCGCACCGGGCAGCCGGATCAGCTGCCGGAGGGAACGCTGATGGGGACGCCGGCGTACCTCGCGCCAGAGCGCCTGCTGCCGGGCGCGGCAGCGGCCCCGCCGGCCGACGTGTACGCGGTCGGGGTGCTGCTCTACCAGTGCCTGACCGGGCGGCTGCCGTTCCCGGCCGACACCGACGAGCAGATGCTGCACGCCCACTGCCACGTCCCGCCCGAGCCGCTGCCGCGGATCGCCGGGATGCCCGAGGAGGTCCTCGAGGTCTGCGAGGCGAGCCTGGACAAGCGGCCGGAGGCGCGGCCGACCAGCGTGGCGCTCGCGCTGATCCTGTCGGCCGCGGTCGACGTGCCGGTACACGTGCCGCCCGTGCTGCACCCGCACGCCATGTCGCCGACCCTGCACGCGACGACGGAGGCGATATCCGCTTGACCGCCGTGTGAGGGTCGGCCTGTGGATGACTCCTTCCGGCTCAACCGGGCGCAGTGGGACGAGCGGGCACCGGCGCATGCGGCGTCGCGCGGGTACAACCTGCAGGGCTTCGACGACCCGGAGCACCTCAGCGACGTCGTGCGCTTCGACCGGCCCCGCCTCGGCGACGTGCGCGGGCTGCGGGCCGTGCACCTGCAGTGCCACATCGGCACCGACACGCTCTCCTTGCACCGGCTGGGCGCGCACGTCACCGGTCTCGACTTCTCCCCCGTGTCCCTGGCCGAGGCGCGCGCCCTGGCCGGGCGGGCCGGGGCGGACATCGACTACGTGGAGTCGGACCTCTACGGCGCCCCCGGGGTGCTCGAGGCGGGCGCGTTCGACCTGGTGTACACCGGGGTCGGCGCCCTGTGCTGGCTGCCCGACATCCGCCGGTGGGCCGGGGTCGTGGCGACCCTGCTGCGCCCCGGCGGGCGGCTGTTCATCCGCGAGGGCCATCCCGTGCTGTGGGCGATCGACGAGACGCGCAAGGACGATCTGCTGGTCCTCAGCTTCCCGTACTTCGAGACGCCGGAGCCCCTGGTGTGGGAGGAGGCCGGCACGTACGTCGACACGACGGCGCAGTTCCAGCACAACGTCACCCACTCGTGGAACCACGGGCTGGGCGAGATCGTGAGCGCGCTGCTCGCCGAGGGGCTCCAGCTCACGATGCTGGAGGAGCACGACAGCTGCCCATGGGACTTCTACCCGGGGCGGACGGTCGAGGACGCGGAGGGTGAGCACCGGCTGGCCGAGGGGCGTGCGCGTCTGCCGCTTACATACACTCTGCAGGCGCGTAAACCGTAGATCTCATCCTTTGGGAGGCCGTGCCGTGGGCGAGGAGCAGGACGTCAACCAGGTCGTGGCCGAGGCCGCCCGTGCCGCCCGCGCCGCGGCCGCATCGCTCGCCGCGGCACCGGCCAAGACCATCGACGAGGCCCTGCGCGGGATGGCCCGCCGCCTCGCCGCCGGCCCGGGCGCGATCCTCGAGGCCAACCGCGCCGACGTGGCCGCGGCCGAGGCCGGCGGGATGAGCGGCGGCCTGCTCGACCGGCTCCGCCTCGACGAGGCCCGGCTGGCCGGCATGGCCGAGCAGCTGAACATCCTCGCCGACGTGGAGCCGGAGCCGGCCCGCCGGACGGTCCGCGAGCTCGGCGGCGGGCTGGTGCTGCAGGAGTGGCGGCGCCCGGTCGGCGTCATCGGCGCCAACTACGAGGCCCGCCCCAACGTGACCGTCGACGTCGCCTCGCAGCTGATCAAGAGCCAGAACGGCGGGGTGCTGCGCACCGGCTCGGCCGCCCTGGCCTCGGCGATCGCGCTCATGGACGAGATCGTCGCGCCGGCCCTGGCCGAGGCCGGCCTCGACCCGGCCGCGGTGCAGCTCATCCGGGCCCGGGGCCGCGAGACCGCCGACGCCCTGGTGTCCCAGCCGGGCCTGGTCCCGCTGGTGATCCTGCGCGGCAGCGGCGAGAGCACCCGGACCCTGGCCGAGAAGGCGGCGCTGCGGGGCGTGCGCACCCTGGCCCACGCCGACGGCGGCGGCGTGCTCTACATCGACGCGGCGGCCGACCTCGGCAAGGCGTTCGCGCTCATCACCGCGGGCCTCGACCGGCTCGGCGTGTGCAACCGGCTCAACCTGCTGCTCATCCACCGCTCGCACTACGAGGACCTGGTGCCGCGGGTCACCGAGGCCGTGGCGCCGCGGATCGCCGTCTCGCTGCCGCCGCACGCGCACGCGCTGGGCTACGAGTGGGCGCTGGACTCCGATCGCGAGGCGACGATCACCGTGGCGCCCGTCGACTCCCCGCTCGCCGCCGCGCGCCTGGCCAACGACGAGACGTCGGGGCTGGCCGCGGGGATCGTGACCGAGGACGCGGCGGCGGCCCGGGAGTTCCTCGGCGCCTACGCCGGCACCGGCGCGTTCTGGAACGCCACGACCCGGCTGCTGGACGGGTTCAAGCTGCTCAACGTGCCCGAGACGGGGATCAACATCGACCGCGTGCCGGGGCCCCGGGGGCCGGTGACGTTCCGGGACCTCTCGCTGCGGCAGTACGCGGTCGTGCCGGCGGACCGGCTCGGCGACCTCGACTAGATACTCGACTAGTGTCCTGCGCCGTAAGTTCGCCTAATAAGTGGGTGTAGGGTGGTGGGATGCCGAGGACCGGGCGTCCTATCACCCCGTTGGTGTTGTCTGACGAGGAACGCGTGACGTTGGTTCGCTGGTCGCGGCGGGCGAAGTCGTCGCAGGTGCTGGCGATGCGCGCGAAGATTATTCTGGCCTGTGCCGAGGGCGTCTCGAATACCGATGTGGCCGCGGATATCGGTGTGCATCTGTCCACTGTGGGTAAATGGCGTAGACGGTTTCT